>JAAYRI010000226.1 GCA_012518875.1 Peptococcaceae bacterium | reverse complement strand
TACTTAACAGGGCGACAGCAGTGCCAATAAAGCGCCCGCCGTCCATTGGATAGAACTTGGGAACCGGAAAATTGAGAAGCTTGATCTTGTCTCCTTCCAGAATATTTTCTTGGACAGGGCCGCTTTGGACAACCCGCGGTGGGATTAACTTGCTCGTAATAGCCTCCATCCAGCTTCTGGAGAGTTCGCTGATCGGTTTATCGAGTGGCTGACCGAGGGCGATAGCAAGACGCCGGACGGTAGTGAAAGCACTCGTAAAAACCGGGGATTCATACCCCTTCACTTTTTCAAATAAAAGTGCCGGGCCTTCTTTTTCCTCGTTGATCTTGGCGATGTGAGACAATTCCAGGTTCCAGTCTACCTCCGGTTTAATGCGCTGCAGTTCACCCTCTTTTTCGCAAAGTTCAATAAAGTCCCTCAAATCCATAAAAATAAATCTCTCCCTTCTATTGATTTATATTTCAAAAGCCTTAAATTCAGGCTTTTAAAACCCCTTATCAATTAACCAATTTTTTCGCCGGCCATAAGTTTGCTGACAATGTGATCCATGGCACTTTTTTTGGAATCGTACAAAGGCTTGATTTCTTTCTTATTCCACACCGTCTCCGGTCTGGTCTGCAGCAGAACCAGGTTATCGGAAGCAGGCAGATCATCGTCCACCGCCCACTCGATATCCTGTGGCAGCTTATACTTGGTTTCCACCTTCTTGCCCAGTTTGCCAAGGCCATAGATCTCTTCTTCGGTTATACAGGGGGTATTACGCCTTTTTTCGTCAACCTCCACGGATATGACCTCTCCATCGGGGCCGCCGATCATCTCTATGGCTTTCTCACCAATGGTTCGTTTTGTGATCTCCATCGTTACCTTGTTTAAGGTAAATGTATCCGGGGTAACCTGGCCGCTGACCAGGCTTTCGCCCAGGCCCCAACTTCCTTCAATCGTAATTACAGAGCGATCTCCATTTAAGGGATCGAGGGTAAACATGACCCCGGATGACCGGGCGTTGACCATCTTCATGATCGCAATCCCGATGGGTGAATTCTCCAAACTCATACCGCGCTGCAAGCGGTAAGCCATGGACCGGGCGTTATAAGAACTGGACCAGACCTTGATTATTTTTTCCAACAGCGCCTCTTCACCTTCCACATGAAGAAATGTATCGAACTGCCCCGGCATGCTCACCGGCCCGCTGGATCGCACGGCTACCGGGACATTATCAACCTGGCATTGTTTCCCAAGTTGATGGTAAAATGACAGGATCTCCTCTTTAAGTTCCGCAGGCATAGACTGCGTTTCGATCAGGTTGCCAATATATTTTTCGGCCTCGCCGAAAATCCTGACATCGTTAACGCGCAGATCAGCTTCCATCTTGCCCTTGTTCTTTTCAAAATAAGCGGCGATCTCCTTGTTTAAACCTGTAAGCTCTAGAAATTTATTGTAGGCAACAAGAGTAGTGGCGAAACCCGGCGGGATTGCCAGGCCGTCTCTGATCATCCCGCCCAGCCCCATACACTTTCTTCCAGCCACAAAAGTATCTTCGGGATCGAGATCTTGCAACCAACTC
>JAAYRI010000206.1 GCA_012518875.1 Peptococcaceae bacterium | reverse complement strand
TTTAAGGATAAAATAGCTGCCTTGGTATCAGGTAAATTGTCAGATAGTCTAACGAGGCGTTTTGAAGAGAAAATAAAAAATACGAAAAAGACTGTGGATAAGGTAATTAAGAAAAACATATACCCGCTGCACCGTGGAGTAATCCCATTTACGAGCTGCAAGATGACCAACGGCAGACGTGCTATCCGCAATATATTTAACATGCTGGATTTTAGCAGGTTAACCTACTCTTAAGGTCTCTGCTACAGGAAAGATGGGATACCTGCATACCTTTACTTGACACTAACTATGTCGAAGCATTACACCGCCATTAGTATATTATATGATATCATTATTGTATCTAGGCAAAAGGGTGGGGTTGACTTTTAGCCGGACCTGCTGAATAATCTCTACGGCGGGCTGCACCATCACTGGAGATGATTCTATGTTATCTCAACAAGAATTAATCAAGCGGTTTCTAGACATCCGGATATGGAAAAGGGGTGATAAGCGTGCGCCTCATAAGCCGCTGCTTATTTTGTTCATGCTGGGGCGGGTGCAAAGAAAGGAACCCCGCCTGGTTACCTATGCCGAGGTAATGGAACCGCTGCAATGGTTGTTGGACGATTTTGGCCCACCCCGGCGTTCCTCACCGGAGTATCCTTTTTATCATCTTGCCGGTGACGGCATCTGGGAGTTCTCATTCACAGGGGCACACAGCATAGTGGGCAGCCCTTCGGCTCGTTTTTTACTAGATAATAATGCAACCGGCGGGTTTGGTGCTGATGTATATGCTGCGTTAATAGACAACCCCAGTTTGCTCAGGACAATTGCCTTTCGTATATTAAATGAGCATTTCCCCCCTTCGATGCACTCAGAAATCCTGCTGGCTGCCGGTCTGAACCTTGATGCTGTTGAGGTGGAGACAGGGGCTGCTTCTGCTTCCCGGCTCCGTGACAGAAAATTCCGGGAGCGGGTCCTGGTTGCCTATTCTTTCAAATGTGCCGTGTGTGGTTTTAACGTTTGGCTTGGCAGAGTACCGGTAGCCTTGGAGGCCGCCCATATCAAATGGCACCAGGCAGGAGGGCCGGACCAGGAGGATAACGGGCTGCTGCTTTGCATTATGCACCATAAACTCTTCGACCGCGGGGCATTTAGTATTGATCACAATCTACAGGTTATGGTTTCCGACAGGGCTCACGGTGGCGAGGGTTTTGAACAGTGGCTGGCCAATTTTGATGGTCGCAGGATTCTTCTGCCAGATAGACCCCAGTACAGACCAGGGGACAACTATATCGACTGGCATCTGAGGGAAGTCTTCCGTGGCCAGGGTAAATATGCGGCAGGTTAATTTTTAAGCTATAGCCTTTCCAGGACACAGGACACAAGGGGACGGTTCTTTTGTGTCGTTGGTTGCAAACATGAAGGAAAATGAAAAAACACGGAACACAAAAGAATGGTTCTCTTGTATCCTAAAAAAATTACGGAACGACACAAAAGAACCGTCCCCTTGTGTCCCTATACAAAAATCGGGATAAAATAACTGTTTCCTGGTTGGTACTG
>JAAYRI010000205.1 GCA_012518875.1 Peptococcaceae bacterium | reverse complement strand
CGTCAATATATGCCCTAAGCCTATCCGTGTTAATTTTGTACGACATGCTATCACCCCCTGTCTACATTATATCTCCTGCGCTTACATTTGTAAACCCCTTTTTACAAGATTCTACAAAAGAATTTGTTGCCTGTCCTGCAAACAAAAAAGCCCCGGAGTTTCCCCGGGGTTTTTTATTTCACGTGAAATATTTTATTCGGTTTCGCTGGGCTTCCCAGCTGCCTGGGCTGAGGATGACAACAGCAACTATTTGTTCAACGCTTTGGACTTGCATTCGTGTCTCAGTTTTTTGAAATTAAATTCTATACAATGTCTCAGCATCACACCCCCTGAGCTGGGGACTGCAACGTGGGCTCAATACCTCGCTCCATAAGTTTTTGACTGGTCTCAGTATCATACCCCCTGAGCTGGGGACTGCAACTTTATAAGGGGTGTCCCTTACATTTATTACTATAATGTCTCAGTATCATACCCCCTGAGCTGGGGACTGCAACCGACCCGGAAACACAGTGTTTTCAACGCTTCCAGGTTAACGCTATGCAATTTATTTCGCAAATGCCATTTCTGTTCAAATTGCCGGGGCATTTGCGAAACGGTTAAGCAGATTTAAGCAGGCATTTTCATCCTGATCGTATAGCTTGCCACAAGCAGGACATGTATGCCAGATTTGTGATGCGGAATCCCATTTTTCAGAATGGCCGCAGCTGGCACAATCTATAGTAGTATTCTTCGCATCTATCTCAATCACCTCTACTCCGTCACGGGAACAAGCATTTTTTATTGCCAGGCGCAGCTCGCTGACAGAGGCAATAAACCTCTGCTTGTCTGCCGGCAAAACTCCGGCTGTCCCGTGTTCCGGACTGGACTTTTCAGTAACCTTTCGCAGGTCAAAATCCTCTAGCACTACTGTGTCATATTTCCTTGTCAAGTTGGCGGCAAATATGCGGTATACTTCCCGCCGCCTGCGAAGTACCTGATCCCGAAGGTTGGCTTCCCAATCGTATAGGTGATTCTCCCGGCGAAGCCAATACTCCAGCGATTCAAAGATTTCCGCATCGCCATCGAATCGGCTTTCCTTCCATTGCCGAATCAACCAAGCAAGTTTCCCCTGTGACCGCCACTGGGATAGATGTTTTGCCGCTTCTTTTAGCCAATCGGGTGATACATTTTTTGCCATCCATTCCGTCAGCCCTGTCTTGATTTCATTGAAGTGCTTGTCCCGGATAGCCCGCAGATCTGGTAGCTTATTAAACTCCCACAGCACTTCCAACGGCAATACCACTTGGCCATGATCACCGGCATCATCAGCCCAATATGCTACCCGCAGGCCGTCAGTAACCTGCCGCCATCCCAAGTCAATAGCCACTGTTCCTTTGCCGTGAATATGATCTCTTTTGGGAACAGCGACTGTTAGGACAGCCTTGTACCGCCATTTCCTGCCTACACGCTGGCGAATAATAGATGCCAGCCTGATTTCACTGTCCGGCGGCAATGGCCGATGCATAACCATAGGCAGTTCAACCCACACGGGCTTTCTGTTTTCCGATCTAACCCGTAGGCGGATCAGTGTTCTGGCCAGCCTGCGCCTGGTTCCTCGAACAGGGCTATCCCAGGCTTCTTGGGGCACCGGATCAATTTGCAAACGCGTATCTCGTTGGAACACTTCCTCCACCGGAAGCCCGTTCTGGTAACGTATTGTGACCTTCCCTTCGCCGGTCCAACGATGAAACTTGATCTCGGTTTTTTCTTTCATAGCCCGCCGCCGGGCCAGGTCGTAATTCCCCACCACTTCCTCATAGTTGATCCAGTACAGGCCACTGGCCTTAGTCAGGACCTTGACTGCTTGCCGGCGCTCCTGTTCAAGCTCTTTCAGCTTCTCCTTGCCGGCTTCCTTAATTTTTCTCTTTTCCTCAGCCTGCTCGACCTTGGCAGCGCTGAGTCTTTCTCTCAATATTTTTGCCTGTTCTTGCAAAACTGAAACATCAACCTTGCCGGAACGTGCCTTTTGACGGGCTGTTTTGATTTTCTCCCGTGTGTTTTTTAGTTCCTCCACCAGGGGTGCTACCGGATCATCCGGTACAGCCAGGATCTTCCGCACTTCTTGTCGGTGTCCGTGCTCCAATTCCACTAGCTGATTCCACAGTTGATGTTTTCGATAAATTTCTTCTGTCATTTCAGTCTCTCCGGATATTGGTGTTAAGCAACCATACTCATACACACAATAGCTTTTTAGTTGTTCTGTATCCATTTTGCCCTCCTTTTCCAACAGGAATAGCCCCCCTACAGCATAGAGCTGCAAGGAGGCTATTTTTTGTTCAACAAGGATGGATGACGTGTATAGCGTCAGCCATCTCCACATACCCACATATAAACTTATTTATACTGGGTATTTCCCGCATTAAGTAGCACACCATTTCATGCCACTTAAATCCCGTGTCATCTAGCAGCCCTATGATTTGTGACACCCTTTCTGCACCTGCTTCTTTGGCCATTTCTGTCGCGTGATTCCTGATGGCTGCTATGCAGGCATCGTGCACCAGGGCATCAGAGGAATCTGCGTTAGGATTTTGCAGATGCTCTACTGCCCTTATAAAGGCTAATTGATAATCAAGCAAGGTTTTTAGTGCTGGAAGATGTTTCGCTGCTTCTTCTATCCCTTTTTCTAGTTTGCTCAAATATCTTTCCATCTTCCTGTCCTTCTCACTTAGCTGGTTTATTTCCCAGCCTCTGCGGGTGGCCTCCCTTACTAAATCCGCATTTTCTATTATATACTCCTTTCTTGCCCACTCAATTCTATGGGCTAATTCCTTGTCCAGCATAGCTGGCGCAACCCTGCCAGGCAAGGGTTCAGATGTAGCACCCAAGGCCCTTGTCCGTTCTGCGTGGAGTTTCTCTATTTTGGCGGTGTTTCCTTCCTCTCTAGCATTGTCCGATTCTAGTAAGTTCTGGTCAAATCTTACCCCTAATGTGACTTTCATTTTTTCCCCTCCCTGTATTTTAGCGGACTAGTCAATGACCAGCCCGCCAGTTGAATACCTTTTCTCCACCCACTGGCCGCCAGTTTTGCGACCAATGAGCTTGGTAGTTCGCCGGCAGGTAGTTTCCGCCTGCCGGCTTTTCCGGTTCCAAAGACGTTTGATGCGTTTCCGCGCCGCTGCTTTCATGCTGGACCCTCCTTTTTTCTGCCGGGATAAGGCTCCTGAAAGGCCATTGTTTTCTAATTTTCCTGGTCGACTAGTGCAAACTCCTGGCCGGCCTTCCGGACAGCAGTCAGCCAGGCCGACATTTCGTCCGGGTGAATCCAGTTCTTTGAGCTAAACTTCTCAAAAACCAGGTCAAAATAGAGGTCGTCTTTTTTGTCGGGGTCGTACCAGTCCACTATATTTTCTAGGGACTGGCGGCCTTGCGGGGACTCCAAGAATTCCCGCAAGACGGGTATCAGACCACAGTAACCGTCGTGGTTACATGCGCCTGTGGCGTGGTCGCTGACAATGTTTTCCTCCAGGCGGTTTAATTCTGCCAAAAATTCCTTTTTCAAAAATTCCTTTTTCATTTTTTTGTCCTCCTTTTTTTGCTCCCCGGACTTGTGACCGGAGCCAGGGCTTTGCCCTGGGCGCATTACCACCGGCAAGACCGGTGTCACTCTGCGTTGCTTTATCCCATCCCAGCTTTCTGGCCCATTCCCTCCCGCTCGACTTCTCTGAGTGGTGTCTTGGCAGGAGACCCTTCGCCGTACTTGCTGGCTCTTATTTGGTTTTCAAGGAGCGTTTCTTTCTATACCTAGTATAGCACACATGCTATATAGTGTCAAGCATATAAACATAAATTGGTTTAAAGTTTTTCATACAGGTTTGTAATTGGTACCTCCAGGTAATCAGCTACCCGGACTATGGATACAAGGGTTGTGTCATTAAGTGTTTCTCTATTAACCAAACTGTGCATGGTGGGATAATGAATGTCTAGATCAACAGCCATTCTATACACACTGACCTTTTGTTCCAGCATGACGCTTTTTATTCTATTTAGTAGTTGCATACCAACACCTCCATTAAATCATTATAATGCATGGCATGCATAATAACAAGACTACATATCCACAACCATACCTATATATAGATAGAAAAAAAATAACCCCCGGATTTCCGGGGGGTGTGCTGCACAAGCGTTATTATTCTTTTTCTGCCTTTGGGTCTGCTATTAGTTCATAACCGCCCATAGCAGCCAGGGTGACAACAATCGCATTGATCACAACCAGCACCAGGACAACCCAGATACTCTGCCCTGTGGTATCGAATTGCCCCTGCTGGACATAAAGAAGCG
>JAAYRI010000204.1 GCA_012518875.1 Peptococcaceae bacterium | reverse complement strand
TGGCTGAAGTTGGAGGGGTGTCCGAGCGGTTGAAGGAGGCGGTCTTGAAAACCGTTGGTCCTTGACGGGTCCCGTGGGTTCGAATCCCACCCCCTCCGCCATAAAAGAAATGGAGAGTTGGCCGAGTAGGTTGAAGGCGCTCGCCTGCTAAGCGAGTATACGGGCAAAACCTGTATCGAGGGTTCGAATCCCTCACTCTCCGCCAGAAAAAACGACTCAATCCGAAAAAAACGGATTGGGTCTTTTTTTTTACCAAATATAACTTTTTTGTAACAATTCTTAAGTTTTCTGTAAAGCAATCAGACAAAAAAATTGGTATTGTGTAGAAAAAGGTCATGTCTTACCAGTAAAAAGATGTTATCAGATGATATTTTAAAATTGTGTCGAAATGTATAGTGAACAAAGGACACTAGATGAAAGGTTAAAGCCATGAAGCAGCATGATGAATGTAGACCGCAAAATGCCAGACGTTATATGCCAGGATTGGATGGACTCAGGGCCCTGGCAGTAATAGCTGTAATTGCCTATCACCAGGATCTTTCCTGGGCCCAGGGGGGACTCCTGGGAGTATGCCTTTTTTTTGTGCTATCTGGTTATCTAATTACAGATATTCTGGTTGCCCAATGGAAGTCTAAAGGAACAATAAATTTAAAGGATTTTTGGTTAGGCCGGGCGCGGCGCTTGTTGCCTGCTCTATTTGCGATGCTGATAGCGGTTATAGCCTGGTTTTTTTTGTTTGATCCGGCGCGGTTGTCTACCCTCTGGGGTGATGTGCTGGCTGCAGTATTTTATTCCAACAACTGGTGGCAAATCTTTCAGGAAGGTTCCTATTTTTCCAGTTTTGGACCCCCTGACCCCTTAATACACCTGTGGTCTTTGTCCGTGGAGGAACAGTTTTATTTAGTTTGGCCTTTATTATTGGGGCTGGGTTTATGCTTTATTCCAAAGCAAGGTCGGTTGGTGGGTTTAATAGCGATACTGGCTATGATTTCGGCTGTGGTAATGGCTGTTGTTTACACGCCCGGTTTGGATCCCACCAGGGTTTATTATGGTACAGACACACGCGCCTTTTCTTTGCTTATTGGGGCCATACTGGCCTTTATATGGCCCAGTCGCAGGCTGCCTGCAAATTTGACCCCTGGAGGCCGGATAAGGCTGGATGTTATCGGTGGAGCTGCACTTCTGCTTGTATTATGGATGATTTGCCGGAGCAATCATTATCAACCATTTTTGTATTATGGTGGTCTTTTGCTTTTCTCTATCGCGGCGGCTGTTGTAATCGCCGTGCTGGCCCACCCGGCCAGTAGGCTAGGCCGTATTTTTGGTTTCAAACCCTTGCGTTTTTTAGGGGTTTGTTCTTATGGAATCTATCTCTGGCATTATCCTGTTATTGCCTTTACCAGCCCTACTGTTAATACCAATGGGGTCGATGTTCGGTTGACACTGGGCCAAATAGTCTTGAGCATTTCTCTGGCCATATTTTCCTGGTATTTCATTGAGGCGCCGATCCGGCATGGGTACTGGAGAAAGTTTTTCCCCGGCCGTTTGGGCCATTTTAAGGGGCAGCAAGGATCAGTGGCGGTTTCTGCAAAAAGTGCCCTATCAGTGTTTTTGAGTGTGCTGATTCTTCTAGTGTGCGGATGCACGATGGTGGGCCACATAAAACAAACAAATGTGGAGGCTAAGGTTGCTGTTGCTGGTGAACTAGAACAAACTATGTCTTTGGAAACGATATTGCAGGCCAATGAAATAAATGGTAACAGGGAAATTCCCGGCACCGTTGAAATGATAAAGGAAAACGAACATGATGAAACTGGAAAGGTGCCCACTAATGAGCAGCAGCTGGGCCAGGAGATAGACAAAAAGACACCATGTAATGATCAATGTGTTACAGTTATTGGCGATTCAGTAATGATCAATG
>JAAYRI010000036.1 GCA_012518875.1 Peptococcaceae bacterium | reverse complement strand
TAGCAAAAAAAATCAGACATTTAAAGCAAGGGGAACGGTATGTTCCGTCGTACTATAGATTCCTGGACAAAATGTTTTGCAGGGCCTTTGTGGTCAATGGTGCCCCCTTTTTCACGTCATCTGCCCCGTTCATTTTACCAATATCACCAATACCAATAACCAGGGGGATACCCAATTGGTCCACAATCTCTACAGTATCGCCTCTCAGCAAGTTGCCTCCGGGCTTGCCCACCTTGTTCACCGGTTCCTTGACAATTTCCCCGTTCCCGGCCACTGAAAGATCAACTGTACAGCCGCCTCCGCCGGTTATATTAGAGGCTACTGCCAAAACCCCCAGTACCTGTATGTCCGGATGCCTGGCGATGTAGGCCAAAGCCCTCTCACCGTTGCCCATACCACAATATCCCCGATCATCAAGCATCAGCACTACTGGATCCGCGGGTGCAGTTCTAATTAGCTCCACTAATTCTTCCCCTGTTTGTCTGGTTGGATTGCCCGCCGAACAGGAAATACACCGGGCTCCTACATTGCGGGCGGCTGTTTCCACCGCTTTCTTCGCATTCCTGTCACCATCGGTGACAATGATTACTTTCCTTTTATCGGTGGACACATATCCTACCCCCGTCCCCATTTTCATTGTTTCCCTGTTTAAAGGCTGTTATACAAAAAAGGACACCTGCCGGTGTCCCCATGTGTGTGTTACTTGGTGTGGGCTATTTTAACATTGGCCTTATACTCGGTCAGGCGGCCATTTTCCACATTAGCCGTAAAATTTATAATTTCCACGGCCACAATGTTATCCATTGTTTTTGAAGCCTCTGTTATGGCCGATTGGACGGCACCCTTCCAGCTGTCGGGAGAACCTCCCACCAGTTCCGACACTTTAACATGCATTTTTTTGCCCCCTTTTATGTTTTTCAACAATTTGTATTATGTGTAAATAAACGTTTTTTATGCGAACATCTGCATACTGATTTATAGGGACAAAAAAAGGACCTGTCGGTCCCTTTTGACAATACCTCAGGTACTACCGCCCAGCAAATCCCGCAACTTCTTTAGGGCCTGTCTTTCCAAACGGGAGATCTGGACCTGTGATAAACCTAACCTGCCGGCGATTTCCGTCTGTGTTTGATCCTCAAAAAAACGCCAGGTGATGATCTTTCTGTCCCTTTCCGGCAAATTATTTAACAGCTCCTTAATGGCCAGACCCTCCAACCAGGACCCATCACCGTTTTCTTCACCCCTTAGCTGATCAAGCAGATAGATGGGATCCCCATCCTCCTGGTGTAATGTCTCATAGATTGAGGTGGGAGACTGGATGGCCCCCATAGCATTGGCCACTTCTTCCCGGGAGAGACCCAGTTCTGTTGCCACCTCACTAATGGCAGGTTCCCTACCCAAACGTGCGGTCAACAACTCCCTGGTCTGATGTATTTTATAGGCAGTTTCCTTGACCGACCGGCTAACCTTAACTGGGCTGTCGTCCCGTAGGAACCTCCTGATCTCACCTACAATCATGGGCACAGCGTAGGTGGAAAACTTGACCCCGTAACTTAGATCAAATTTATCAATAGCCTTCATTAAGCCGATACAACCGATTTGGAATAAATCCTCTAGTTCATGGCCCCTGTTTTGAAAACGCCGTACAATGTTAAACACCAGCTTCAGGTTGCAGTTAACCAGTTTCTCCCGGGCAAAACTATCGCCCGCCTTGGACCTGATTAGCAACTCGCGTGTCTCTTTGTCCTTTAATAGCGGAAAGCGGGGCAGGTTCATATCCACCAACCTGCTGCTCATAAATCCATCTCCAGTCCACAACCCCAATAGTTTTTAAACATTTCTGTTGATAACTGTAAATTATGGTACATCATTGCCTTCATCCTATGTGGCCTCGCCAGCCCGGGCCATGTTGTTGCCTGTACTTTTGCTCATAATCACCGTTGTACCCCGGCCCCTTTTTGACTCCAGGCGAAAGTTTTCCATAAAGGACTGCATAAACACAAAACCAAGTCCCAGGCGTTCCGCATCTGTGGAAAATGCCGGTTCCAGGGCCTTTTCTATATCCTCAATACCCCTGCCCTCATCTTCTATCCTTAACTCCAGGGTATCTTGGGTCAGTGCCGCATACACCCTCACCAGGCGATCGGGTACATGCCCATAACCATGGATAATGGCATTGCCCACTGCTTCAGATACGGCTACCTTTATTTCCTCCAGATCAGCCAATGTGAAATCAAGCTGGGAGGCAAAGGCTGCTACCGCCACCCGGGCAAATGCTACATTAGCCGGTATGCTGAGAAATTCAAGCCTCATCTGGTTCATTAACTGCATTATGTCGTCCCCCCTACCCAATTTTACCCAGGGCTTCGTTCTCGTTTGGATATTCATTCATAATCCGCAAAAGCCCGGAAAGATCCAGCACCTTTCGCACCTGGGGCTGTGGTGAAACAATAAACACCTGGCCGCCATTTTTAGAGATACGGTTATAACGCCCCAGCAGCACACCCAATCCTGAGCTGTCTACAAAGGACACCTTGGCCAGGTTGATCACCAGATTTTTGGCCCGTCCCTTTTCAATTGTTTCATCCAGGGTCCTTCTGAGCTGATCAGCAACCCCCAGATCAAGTTCCCCGTTGGGTCTGACAAAAAGGGTGTCCTTTTTCATCTCAATATCTAGAAGCACAATTCTCCTCCTCTTCCCCTTGTCAATCAATTATACTGTAATTAATATTGTTTTGTTAAATCTTACCAAATAATTTCTTAAAAGGCAAGCATTATAAAAACGGGCCTAGTTTGCTAGACCCGTTTATTTAAAAAACAGAAACATTGCCGCCACAGGTACTGGGACAAATGTGTGTCCCTTTCGACCGCTCATTTGCTATATTTTAATATACACTATCTAAAATATTTCTAATCTGCTGACCCAGGGATGCTTTGGGAATGTCGGCCCCGGCCACCAGTTTTACCCGCAATTCTTCCTGTCCGTCTTTGGTGACCACATATTCACCCAGTTCCTGTCCCTTTTGCACCGGAGCGCTAATGTTGTCGGGCAGCTCCATGTTTGTTTCAAATCCTTTATCTTCACCTCTGGGTACTACCACGCTCACCCGATCTGCAGCCAAAATATCAACATGCTCTGCTTGTCCTTTGCTTACCTTGAGCTGCCCCACTACCGCGCCCTGGTCGGCAAAGTTTACAGATTTATACCGGGCAAAACCATAATCGAAAATTTTCATTGATTCACTAAAATGACTGCGCACCTGTTCCGTGCCCAGGACCACACAGATCAGCCTGAGGCCATCCCTTTCCGCCGATGAGGCCAGGCAATATTTAGCTGCCTCTGTCCAGCCTGTCTTACCGGCATCAGCCCCCTCATACCACCAGAGAAGTTTATTAGTATTCCAGAGTTTGAAGGCACCGCCCCGCAGGTCATATTCCTGCATGGCAGTTATTTTTCTAAAAAGCGGGTTCTTGAGGCCTTCTTTTAAAATTATGGCCATATCATGGGCGCTAGTATAGTGGTTATCTGCTGTCAGTCCATGACAGTTAACAAAATTAGTATTTTTCAATCCCAGTGATCGGGCCCTTTCGTTCATCGCTTCAATAAAAGCTTCCTCAGTGCCCGCAATGTGTTCGGCCACAGCCACGCTGGCATCATTAGCAGACTGCAGGCCAATGGCCGTCAGCAGATCCCAAAGGCTCATTTCTTCCTCCGGTTCAAGATAGATCTGTGAACCGCCCATTTCCCAGGCATTTTCGCTGGTGACCACCTGATCAGTAAGCTTAAAATCCCCTTTTTCTACAGCATCGGTAGCTAAAAGTAGAGTCATCAATTTAGTTACACTGGCCATGGGCAATTGTTTATCTTTTTCTTTTTCATAAACAATGATATCTTTTCTCGGTTCCAATAGGATCGCCGCTTCGGCAGTGGTTTCCAAACCAGCCGGTTTAGTTACCTTGACACTGGTATTTACCTTTGCTGCCTCCGGTTCCGCCCACGCCGCCTGACCGATACCCATGCTCAGGCTGAAAACCAGTGCAGCCACCAATACGATAAATAACCGTTTCTTATTCAAGTAGTGATACCTCCTCCTATTTTTAGTCATTTTCTATTATGTTTACAATAACTAAAGTTATACACAGGAGATAATCTAAAGAGAAAAGGACCTTTCGGTCCCTTCTCTGTTTCTCTCTATACTCTACCCCCAAACCCTCACTCCATTAACCCGGGACGGACAGTTCTACCGGGACCGTGCCCAGTATCAGCTGTACCGGCCGGGGCCTGACGAAACCAATTTGATAGGCCTGCCCTACATATGCCGCCACCTGTTCTAACCCCTCTGTGCTATTGGCGTGTAACAAAGCCAGGGTGGCCCCGGCCTCTACAGGATCACCGACCTTTTTTTGCAAAACGATACCGGCAGAGGGATCGATCACTGACTCCATATTTTCCCTGCCGGCGCCCAACAACATAGCCGAACGACCAATAGCCGTTGCATTTATCCCCCTGATATAACCCGTGGAGGGTGCGGGAACGGCCCGTGTAAACTCAGCCGCCGGTAGTAAACCATCCTGTCTTACTACCCGGGGGTCACCCCCCTGGGCCATAATTAACTCCTCCAGTTTATTAAGGGCCCGGCCATTTTTTAGAAGGTTAAGCAGTTCGCCCCTGCCGACCTGCAAATCGGCCACCTTTCCCGCCAGCAACAGCATTATTGCTCCCAGCTCCAGGCAGATTTCCAGCAGGTCCCCGGGGCCTTGCCCCCGCAAGGTATCAATTGCTTCCTGCACCTCCAGAGCATTACCAACAGCCAAACCCAGAGGCTGATCCATATTTGTCACCAGGGCGGCAGTCCGCCGTCCAGCCTGGTTCCCGATATCCACCATGGTCCGGGCCAGTTTGATCGCCCTTTGTTGATCAGGCATAAAGGCACCGCTGCCCACTTTGACATCCAAGACAATAGCATCGGCGCCGGAGGCAATTTTTTTACTCATGATGCTGCTGGCAATCAAAGGAATGCTGTCCACAGTGGCTGTAACATCCCTGAGGGCATATAGTTTTTTATCCGCTGGCGCCAGCAGGTTGGTCTGGGCGACTACGGCAGCACCAATCCGGCGCACCTGGCTGATAAACTGCTCGGAGTCAAGGGCCACCTGAAAACCAGGTATGGACTCCAGCTTGTCCACGGTGCCACCGGTATGACCCAGTCCCCGGCCGGACATTTTGGCCACCGGCAAGCCCGCTGCCGCTACCAGTGGTATTAGTACCAGGGTGGTTTTATCACCAACTCCGCCGGTGCTATGCTTATCCACCTTGACACCGGGAATAGCAGAAAGGTCTACCTGCTCTCCAGAGTTACAGATGGCCATAGTCAGATCGGTAGTTTCTCTCTCATTAAGACCACAAAAATATATCGCCATCAGCAGGGCGGACGCCTGATAATCAGGTATTTGATCGTCCATATAGCCCTGCACAAAATAATTAATCTCATTTGTGGCCAGGGCCAGGCCTTCTTTCTTTTTTTGGATCAAATCATACATGCGCATATTGTCACATTCCCTTTTTTGTCGCCTGTTGGCCCCTGTATACCTGTTGCCAGAAACTATTTCCCACATCAAACTGCAGGCCGAAGGCTTCTGCTACGGTAGCAGCTATATCAGCAAAAGTCTCTCTCACACCCAGGTTGACACCCCCCAAAATCCGTTTGCCATATATCAAGAGAGGTACATATTCCCGGGAGTGATCTGTAGAAGGAGTAGTGGGATCACAGCCGTGATCGGCTGTGATGATCAAAACATCATCTTCCTTGAGTGCTTCTAGAAGCTGGGGTAACCAGCAATCGAACTCCTCCAGGGCCTCACCATACCCCCGGGGGTTATTACGGTGGCCATAGAGCATATCAAAATCTACCAGGTTGGTAAAGATCAATCCGCTGGTGTCGGACCTTATTAGCTGCAGGGACTTGTCCATACCCTGATCATTACCCTTTGCTGATACAGCATGTGTGATACCCTGTCCGGCAAAAACATCTTTAATTTTACCAACAGCAGTCACTGGTATACCTTTGTCCACCAGCAGATCCAGCAGGGTGTAACCGGGCGGTTTAAGAGAAAAATCATGCCTGTTGACCGTCCGGCGAAAATTCCCCGGCTGACCGACAAAGGGCCTGGCAATCACCCGGCCTACGGCATGTTCGCCGCTGAGCATTTCCCTGGCGATACGGCAAATCCGATACAATTCCTCCAGGGGGATTACCTCCTCATGGGCAGCCACCTGAAAAACACTATCGGCGGATGTATAGACAATAGGAGAACCAGCGGCCATATGCTCGGCGCCAAGTTCTTCAATGATAGCGGTACCGGAAGCAGCCTTGTTGCCCAGGACCCGGCGGCCTATTTTCTCCTCATAGGATTTGATCAAGGAGGTAGGAAAACCGTGGGGGTATACCGGGAAGGGCTGTTTGAGGATAATGCCGGCCATTTCCCAGTGGCCGGTAGTGGTATCCTTGCCGGGAGACTTTTCCGCCATACGCCCGTATGAGGCCGCCGGGCTAGCCGCCGGGGGTACACCTTCTATGGGGATTATATTCCCCAGACCCAGCCGGCCCAAGTGGGGCATATTCAGTCCACCTACGGCACGGGATATATTCCCCAGGGTGTTGCTGCCGCAATCCCCATAGTCCGCAGCATCGGGCAATTCACCCACACCGACACTGTCCAGGACAAACAATGCTACCCTGTTGATCATCATCTATTCCCCCATCGTGTGAAAAAAACTGTTTTACTAACCCTGTCTTAGCAGGGCAGTTTGGATGTCGTTCGCCAACTGTCCCCTTAACATTGGTTTATTATTATTTTCAGGTCATCAGGCTCTGGGGTGGGTTCGATCATAAATATCCTTCAATTTGTTCCTGCTTAGATGAGTATATATTTGCGTAGTGCTGATATCGGCATGGCCCAGCATGGCCTGCACCGACCGGATATCGGCACCATTTTCCAGCAGGTGGGTGGCAAAGGAATGTCTGATGGTGTGGGGTGTCACATCCTTGGCAATCCCCGCCAGGCGGGCATGTTTTTTAATGATTTTCCAAAAACCCTGCCTGGTTAACCTTCTGCCATGATGGTTCAGAAAAAATGAAGGGTTGTTCCCCCTGACCAGTTTGCACCTACCTCGGGCCAGATATTCCCGTAGATAGCGGGTAGCTATATCCCCCACGGGCACTATTCGTTCCTTCTCACCTTTGCCAAAACAACGGATAAAGCCCTGATCGATATGAACCTGATCCAGATTCAGGGAAACCAGCTCAGAAACCCTTATTCCAGTAGCATACAGGAGCTCAAACATAGCCCGATCCCTCAAACCGGCCGGTTCCTCTGTTTTGGGTTGTTTAAGCAGCAGGTCCACTTCCGCAATGGTCAGCACCCGGGGTAGTTTCTGGCGCTGTTTAGGTGATTCCAGATCCGTAGTTGGATCCTGTTCCAGCAGCTCCTCTCTAATTAGGAATTTGTAAAATGAGCGCAATGAAGCCAGGCGGCGGGATATGGTTGCCGGAGAACGCCCTTTTAATTGCAACCTGTAAATATAAGTCATCACCGTATTCCGATCCACCAGCTCCAGGCAATTAATTTCCTCCTGGCGCAAAAATGCCAGGTAAGCGGCCAGATCCGACTGGTAGGATTGGAGTGTATTTTCGGCTAAACCCCGTTCCACTGTCAAATGATATAAAAATTCATCTAATAACTGATCCATTTTTTTACCCCTAATAGAAAACAAACCCATGTTTCTTCTTCCACATGGGTCGGAACATTCCTTTACAAAATAAAAATACCGGTAGATCATTTTTTAAAAAATATAATTTGCCGCCAGCCGCACCAAATGTGGTGTCAAATAAACCTCCACCAGACCTGCTGCTGCCACACAGAGCAAAACCACAATAGCAAGACCGCTGTACCCGACAAAACTGGGCCAAATGGTTATGGCCGAGTTATTAAATCTTCTGATCAGCAGCACGGCAAAGGATAGTGCCGCTACCCCGGCCAGCAAAAAAGCGGGGATCAGGATCAGGTTTTGGGGCAAAACAGCGGCACAGATTAGGGCAATCCCCTGGGCACCCCTGGTGCCGGCTAAAAAGCTGATTGTATATCCCAGTACAAAACCGCGGGCTACTATGATCCCTAGTATCACCGGGATGCCTATTACCGTAATACCAAGGAGATAAACAGCCACTATGACCACAACATGCCGATAAAAGAAATCTTGTAGGGCTTTTATGGCATCGATTTCCATCGTCCCCGCCTGGATCATAAACCGATCCAAAAACATACCCAATTCCTGCACCTGATCGCCATGTAACCTCTGGGCGCCAAAAACCCCTAGTGCCAGGCCCAGGGCAAACAGAAGCAAAATTAGCACATAAGCAGGCCAGCTCTGCCGGAGGGAACCGGCCCAGAGAAGCAGGAGCCTGTTGCCCATCCTTTTACCCCCCTTTGCCTGCACAAGCATTCTATTAATAAATTCATTTGCTGTTGCTGTTTATTTTTATGGCCGAGCCTAAAACTTTATGACTGGCGACTTGGTGGATGTTTTTCATATTCACCCCGTAGGGCAACAAACAAAACCTGTCCAGGCCGGTATAAACCCCACCCCCGGTTCATATATTAAACAGGCCCACAGTAAGGAGAAAAAGGGTCACAGGGAGGTGCAATTCATGAAAATTTACATCCAGAATGAGGGATTGTTTGTCTGTGGTAGGATAAAAGAAGTCCGGAAGCTGCTTATTCATTACAAAAACAGGCACCGGACTGTCAGGGAGCTAATTATGGAAATGTTTAACTAGAGCGCTCTCTTCTGGGCAGATTTTATTATTTCCAGTAAATAAACGGCGTTTTGGTGCAAATCCCTTAGGGTAATATATTCCTCTGTAGTATGCACCTTTTTCATGCCGATGCCCAGCACCGTGGTCTCAATTCCGTTACAGTTGAATACATTAGCGTCACTGCCGCCTCCGGTTTTTTCCCGGCGGGCTGTTAGTCCCAGCCTATCGGCGGCTTCGATAGCCAACCGTACCGGCAGAGAATCTGGGCTTAAATCATAACCTTCATATACTGTTTCGGTAACTATATCTACACCGGCGCCGAATTTGACGGCCGTTTTTTTAATCAGTCCGCACATAGCGGCAGTAAGGGTTTCACGCTTATAGCTGTCCAGGCTCCTGGTTTCACCGTCCAGGGTAACACTTTCCGGCACTATATTGGTGGCTTTACCACCTGTAATTACACCGATATTACTGGTAGTTTCATGATCTATGCGGCCCAATCTCATTTGCGCTATGGCGTGTGCGGCTACCTGGATGGCGTTAATACCATCTTCCGGGTTTATTCCCGCATGAGCGGCGCGGCCTTTAATCATGGCCCCAATCCGATCCTGGGAAGGAGCCTTGACGACAATGGAACCAGGTGCACCATCACCATCAAGGACAAAACCAACCCTGGCTTCAAGCCGGTTAAAATCCAGATTTTTGGCCCCAAACAGCCCTCCTTCTTCCCAGATGGTAAAAACAACCTCCAGGCCGCTATGGTTAATGTTTTGCTCCCGGATCACCCGCAAAACCTCTAAAATGGTCACTATACCGGCCTTATCGTCTGCCCCCAGTACAGTGTCACCGGCGGAACGAATCACATCACCTTCTATGCGGGGCTTAATACCAATGCCCGGCTCCACCGTATCCATATGAGCACAAAGCATCAGCACCGGGCCACTACCGCTGCCCGGCATTTTGCCAATAATATTACCGGTATCGGAGCCCACCTTCCGGCCGGCCCCGTCCTCAAACACCTCCAGGCCCAGAGCGGTCAGTTTTTTCTGGAGTAAGTCCGCTATCCGCCGTTCCTTGCCGGATACACTGTCGATCTGAACCAATTCAAAAAATTCTTCCACTATCCTTTTGGCATTGACCACGACACCACCACCTTAACATTTTCCAGGTGCGGGGCTGGGATCCCTGGTTCCGCAAGATATGCCCCACCACCCCGCTACCCCTTATCAACCAGCTTATGCTTTCTGGCTAGTGCTGCCCCTCTTTCCAAAGCCTGCAGGTTGGCGGGAATCTTGCCATGGTGTCGCTCGGGCAGCACCTCTTTCAATGAATCGGCCACAGTTTCCACGGACACCACCCCGGTCAGCTCCAGTAAAGCACCGAGGATTATATTATTCGCCACCATGGGGTGGCCCATTCTTTCCGCCTCTTCGTTAGCCGCTATAGGCACAACCCGGACATCATTCCTGGTAACAGCATTTTCCACCAGGGAGCTGTTGGTGATCAACAGCCCGCCCGGGACCACTGTGTTTTCATATTTCTCCAGGGACAGGTTGTTCATGACGATTAAAACTGTGGGCTCGGTAACAAAAGGAGAACTAATCTGTTGGTTGGAAATGGTCACCCCACAGTTGGACACCCCGCCACGTTTTTCCACACCATAATGGGGCAAATAGGCTACAAACTTACCCTCCTTCAAACAGGCGTTGGCCAACAACTGGCCGGTAGAAAGTGTCCCCTGGCCGCCATGGCCGGCAATGTAGATTGCTTCCATCATCTATATCACCCCCGC
>JAAYRI010000221.1 GCA_012518875.1 Peptococcaceae bacterium | reverse complement strand
TTGATCCGGAGACCGGTGGGGTAGATGTGAAGACCATAGTAAACATCAACGATGTGGGCAAAGCGATCAGCCCGGAAACATGTGAAGGCCAGCAGTATGGTGGCGACTACATGGGCGTGGGACGTGCTCTGGCAGAGGAAGTGATTTATGACCCGAAAACCGGTGTAAAACTAAATGCCAACCTAATTGACTACAAGGTTTTCACCATGCGTGATATTGATGAAACCGTCAACCTCCTCCTGGAAACAGGCATGGGATATGGCCCTTATGGCTTGAACGGTATCGGTGAATGCATTGCTACCGTAATACCAGGCGTGATTGGCAACGCTATCTACAATGCTATTGGTGAGCGGGTGGACGATCACCCAATGACCCCGGACAAAGTCTTGGCGGCCATAGAAAGAGCAAAAGCAAAGCGGGGTGATGTGAAGTGAAACCATTTAAACACTATGATGTAAACACAATAGACGAAGCAGTATCTGTACTACAAGACTTTGCCGGAAAGGCGAAAATCATCGCCGGCGGTACAGACATAGTGGGAATGTTTAAAGATGAGGTCTTTGCCGAAAGGCCGGAGGCGCTAATCAACATTAAAACTATACCGAATTTGGATTACATTAAAGAAGAAAACGGCATGCTTAAAATCGGCCCTCTGGCCTTGCTGGAAGATATTGCTCATGATGAACTAATCAAGAGTAAGTACACTGCCTTGGCTGAAGCAGCCCGGCGGACAGCTTCGCCTCATATCAGGGAAATGGGCACCATCAGTGGCAACATCTGCCAACAGTGCCGTTGCTGGTACTTCCGTTCGCCCAACAACCGGTTCAACTGCATTAGAAAAGGCGGGGAAGATTGCTACGCTGAGGAAGGGGAAAACAGGTATCACTCCATATTCGGCAATGTCAAGGACTGCCTGGCCGTTAACCCCAGCGACACGGCACCGGCCCTAATCGCTCTGGGAGCAAAGGTGAAAACCTCCAAGAGAGTGCTGGACTTGGCTGATTTTTACGAGAAAGAGGAGCCGAAAAAAACTACAGTTCTTGATGACGATGAAATTGTAGTGGAAATTCAAGTGCCTCAGCCGGCAGCAAACAGTAAGAGCAAGTTCGAGAAATTTGCCATCAGAAAATCGATCGACTTCCCCATCGTTAACTGTGCTTCCCAGGTAGAGCTGGACGGGGATACAGTCAAGAGCGCCAGAGTATGCCTGAACGCTGTATTTGCGAATCCTTATGTAGCACAAAAAGCAGCAGAATATGTAGTAGGCAAAACTCTTGATGAAGAAACAGTAGCAGCAGCAGCAGACCTGGCCCTACAGGATGCAAAGCCTTTGGCCAAGAACGCATACAAAATTACAATTGCCAAGTCACTAATCAAAAAGACTTTGCTAGCCTGCAAATAGTACCCTTGTGGCGTAGAGCAGCTGGGGAGCCCACCGGCTCCCCAGCCCTCCAACATAAGGCGAGTATAAAAAACTTGCAGAAAGGAATTTGTCATGGCTCTCAAAATAGCTGTTTGTATCAAGCAAATAAGTGATCCTGAATATTTTTCCCAGATCACCCTGGATCCGGTCACAGGCAGTATTCAAAGGGACAAGGTCCCGGCCATATTAAATCCCCTGGACGAAAACGCTCTGGAAGAGGGGTTGCGGATCAAGGAAAAGTATGAGGGGAGCAAATTAACTGTGGTTACAATGGGTCCACCCCCGGCAAGAGAGGTTCTGGACTGGGGTCTAGCTCTGGGGGCGGACGAAGCTGTATTCTTGTCTGACCGGGCTTTTGCCGGTGCCGATACCCTGGCTACCGCCTATACCCTGGCCGAATATATGGGCAAAATGGGGAACCCCGATATTATCATCTGTGGCAACATGACTGAAGATGGGGCTACGGGACAGGTTGCGCCCCAGCTGGCAGAATTATTAAATATCCCCCATGTAACTAGTGTCAGTGAAGTGGAGTTTATTGATGAAGCCACCATTGTGGCCAGACAAAACATTGAATATGGCGGCTATCTGAAGGTCAAGGTCCAGCTGCCGGCCCTGATTGCTGTAGTTAAGGAAATTAATGAAGTCCGGGATGTTACTGCGGAAGGACTAATGGATGCTTTTGATAAGGATTTCACAACTCTGGGAGCAGCGGAACTGGAAGCTGATCCGGATTTAATCGGGAATGCTGGTTCCCCCACAAAGGTAGTAGGCACCTTTAAGCAGGAAATAGACCGGCAAAAAGAAATACTCAGCGGTTCAGCCCAGGAGTTGGCTCAAAAAGTGCGGGAGAAATTAAGTGAGGCAAATATTTTGTAAGAAAGGAGATCACGGTGAGTACAAATAGCGAAGTTTGGGTATGGGCGGAACAAAGAAACGGCAAATTAATGGACGTTTCTCTGCAAACCTTAGGAAAAGCCCTGGAACTATCTCAAGATATAAATGGCCGGGTAGCGGCAGTATTGATTGGTGACGATGCTGGCGCTTTGGCCGAGGAATTGGTCAGCTATGGGGCGGAAAAGGTTTATCTGGTTGCCGATGCTCAACTTAAAAATTACCAGAGCAACGCCTATACCAGAATAATCAGCGAGCTGATCGAGCAATATCAACCGGAAATGATGTTGTTTGGTGCCAATATTATCGGTATGGATCTGGCACCGGCTGTTGCCGCCAGAGTGCGGACCGGTTTGACTGCCCATTGCAGCGATTTGAAAATGGAGACAATAGACGGCAAATCCCAGCTGGTGGCTACCATCCCCGGTTTTAGCGGGGGCATGATTGTCAAAATTAGCTGGGACGAAAAGCGGCCCTGTATGGCTACCTTGAGTTCCGGTGCGGCGGAAAAACCGGAACTGGATCAATCCCGTCAGGGTGGAATTATCACTGTGGATTATCAAGCAACGGAAGACGACCTGAAAATTCAAACCATCGAAATGGTAGAGAAGCAACCTGCGGCCACACCGGTAGAAGGAGCGGCCATCGTGGTATCCGGTGGCAAGGGAGTCAAATCAGAAG
>JAAYRI010000203.1 GCA_012518875.1 Peptococcaceae bacterium | reverse complement strand
TCTATATAGGGGCACGGGATGCAGTTCGCATTGGAGGGGGGGGTGATGAATTGAACAAGGCTATTGTAATGAACGAAAAAGACAATGTAGCAACGGCTTTATGTGATATCAGCGAGGGCTCTAGGCCGATGATTGTCGGATTTAAATCCGGGCAGGGTATCGTGGTCAAATCAAACATACCTTTTGGGCATAAATTTGCACTATGTAGGATCGCAGAAAACACACCCATCATCAAATACGGTGAGGTAATCGGGGTTAGTACCGCCTTCATTGATGCCGGTGAATATGTACATGTACACAATGTAGAAAGTTTGCGCGGTAGAGGGGATCAATAAAAAATTTTTTAAACGACCGTGGTAATGGATGTAAAATTATTTTTTGCGTCGCTAGTACAGTAGTTTTAGCAGGAGGACAGTCATGAACTTTTATGGGTATCGGAGAAAAAATGGAACGGTGGGTGTGAGAAATTATTTAGCAGTAATATCCACTGTAATTTGTGCCAATGAAGTGGCAGAAGCAATTGCCAATAGTGTGGAAGGTTCTGTGCCGATCCTACACCCCCAGGGCTGTTGTCAAATGCCGGTGGATCTGAAACGGGTTACAGCCACTCTGGCTGGTCTGGGTATGAACCCCAATGTGGGAGCTGTTTTATTGGTCAGCCTGGGCTGTGAAGGGGTAAATGTAGATGAATTAGCGGACAAAATCATGCAAGCCGACAAACCTGTGGAAAAAATCGTGATCCAGGAAATCGGCGGTATGTCCAAAGCGGTGGCCAAAGGTGCGGAACTAGGTAACTTGATGCTGGCGGAATTAAAAAAACAGGAAAAGGTGCCGGCCTCCATAGCAGATCTGGTAGTGGGCATAAAGTGTGGCTCTTCGGATACACTTTCCGGCTTGTTGACCAACCCTATTGCCGGCCTGGCCGCGGACAAGATTATAGATTTGGGCGGCCGGGTGGTATTTGGTGAGGTCACGGAAATGATTGGTGCGGAAAACCATATTGTCAACAGAATAGAGGATCAGGAAGTTAAGGATAAGGTTTTGAATGCCATTATCAACATTGAAAACAGGGCTAAAAGTATTGGGGAGGACATGCGTGAAGGCCAGCCTACCCCCGGCAATATCAAGGGTGGACTGACCACCATTGAGGAAAAAAGCCTGGGCGCCATAGTCAAGTCCGGTTCAAAAGTGATTGATGACTTCATTGAATATGGCGAGCAGGTGGGAACAGGTAAACTGACTGTTGTGGACAGTCCGGGCCGCGAACCCGAACTGCTTACCGGTCTGGCGGCTGCAGGGGTGCAGGTGATTATATTTACTACTGGCCGGGGGGCACCGCAAGGGTATCCCATCTGCCCGGTAATCAAGGTCACAGCAAACCCGCGCACATATTGTAAACTAAACGAATTTATTGATGTTGGTTTTACCATCGACGATCATGTTGATGACATTGAATCAGTTTTTGATGCTGATAGTGACAAGTTGCTCAGTTATCTAGAAGAGGTATGCAATGGCAAGCCGACCAAAGCAGAAATTAATAAATACAATAAATTTATCAATATATACACTGTGGGTCCTGTAATTTAATTGGTTGACTTTAACAAAGGGGGTATGCCAAACGGTTAATATTAGATTAGATGTGTTTGCCGGGAAAGGTCTATAGGCTTCCAAAGGGTGGTGAGTACAAAGGTATAGTTGCAGAAAAAATTGTGTTTAATGCATGAAAGGAGCAGTAGGAATGGTACAAAAACATCAGGATGATGGCGGCGGCAAGAAAATCACCTTAAAAATTAATGACAATGAATATAGCATGGTGGTTGAGCCCCATTGGACCTTACGTGAAGTAATTCATGACAAATTGGGATTAACCGGAACAAAAGAAATGTGTGACAAAGGTGCCTGTGGCTCCTGCACGGTGATCATGGACGGTAGACCGATCCTGTCCTGCATGACACTGGCCATCGAATGTGAAGGTCGGGAAATTGAAACAGTGGAAAACCTGGAGGTAGTAGGTAATCCCCTGGTGGAAGCCTATGCCGACAACCACGCTATGCAATGTGGTTATTGTACCCCCGGCTTTGTGATGACAGCCAAAGCGCTACTGGACAGAAACCCGGATCCGGCT
Source organism: Peptococcaceae bacterium (assembly GCA_012518875.1). Taxonomy (GTDB): domain Bacteria; phylum Bacillota; class Desulfotomaculia; order Desulfotomaculales; family Pelotomaculaceae; genus Syntrophopropionicum. The sequence goes on along the minus strand of JAAYRI010000203.1, from coordinate 5,202 downwards.
GTAGAACAAATCAAGGACGCTCTCGAAGGCAATATTTGCCGTTGCGGTACCTATCCGGCTCATATTGATGCCGTTTTGGACGCTGCCAAAAGGCTGGAAGGAGGGAAAAAATAATTCATGGACAAAAAGAAATTGGGGATAATGGAAATTGAACCATTGGTACGTGACCGGTATATCCAGGATCAGTTTAACCTAATTGGGAAACGTGGCATTTCCCGCATGTGCGGTAAGGAAAAAGCTGGTGGTCGGGCAGAATATACAAGAGACGTACAGCTTCCGGGAATGTTATATTGCCGCATCCTGCCGTCTCCCTACGCCCATGCCAGAATTATATCCATGAATACAGAAAAAGCGGAAGCACTACCCGGGGTAAGGGCAGTACTTCGCTATGATGACCCGGAACTAGCAGACAAGCCCTTGTATGGCCTGGAAACCAAGTTTAATGCCGGTCACCTGGCTTCAGATGGACAAGCTTTCTATCATGGCAAACATGAGCTGGCGGTTACTTTGGAACAGTGGAAACAAGGGGCCGGGCGGGTGCTCGATGGCGTGGCCTGGTGGGAAGGACATCCAGTAGGTGCCGCCGTGGCTGCCGACACTCCCGAACTGGCTACAGAAGCCCTAGGCCTGATTGAAATTGAATGGGAAGAACTGCCCATGGTCCTGGATCCCTTAGAGGCCCTGAAGCCTGGCGCACCTTTAGCAGCGCCGGAAATAAACAACAGAAACAACATCATCAGGAAGTTAAAGGTTGAGCATGGTGATGTGGAAAAAGGCTTTAAAGAAGCAGACAAAGTAATTAAGTTTGATGCCAGAAGGCGTCCCTACACAGTGGCTGATGCCGAGCCCATGAGCGACGTGATCCACTGGCGGGGCGACAACGTAGAAATATGGGCCCACCAGCAGCAAGCTTATGATGGGAAAATCATTTTTGGCATGAAAATGGGTATTCCCTTAAATAGAATCAAGCTGCATGTGCCTTATCAGGGCTCACAGTTTGGCGGCGGCGGCAACCCGATGATGCACCATACACATGGGGTGCATATCATCAGCGGCATTCTCTCCAAGCGGACCGGTCGGCCGGTGAAGACCTTCTATGACAGAAGGGATAACTTCTACAACCTGTCCCAGGATGCTGATTGCCATACCTCCTTTAAAGTAGGCTTCAAAAATGATGGTACCATTACAGCAGTAAAAATAGATAATATTTGCGCCAAAATGGGCCAATATGGTATTGACCACTTTGAGGAAAACACCAGGATTCCCAACCTGGCCCTCAACTATCTAGAAGCCAACATTAACGTGGCTCCTGCTTACTGGTTCCGGTGTGAACAAAACCATAACGCCCTGTGCCTGAGCCTGGTAATTGACCATGTGGCTGCCGCCTTGGGCATGGATCCGGTTGAGGTGTCCCTGAAGAACGACGGGGCCGAAGGTCGGGATATGGAATATCTCTCCAAGTTTAAGATTGAGCATGGTTTCCCCGATCGGGATAGCCTGGCGGAAGCCATTGAAATGGGCAAGGAAGCCTTTGATTGGGATAGTAAATGGCATGCACCGGGAACAAAGGTACTGCCTAACGGCAAGTTGCATGGTGTGGGATTCACCTGGGATCACGAGTGGGACGACACCCGGGGCACTGCCTGCGCCGGTGTGCTGATGCACTGCGACGGCACCGTGGACATCCTTTCCCAAAAATCAGACGATGGCCTCAATGCCATGACCACTCACTGCCAGATCGTGGCTGAAGAAATGGGCCTCAAGCTGGAAGACGTCAACTTCCGTTTCTTTGAAGAAGTGGGCTTCCAGATGATGACCCCGGACGGCTCCTGCAACCTGGCTGTAGACGCCTATTGCACCCGTAATGCAGCCAGAGAAGCCAAACAAAAGCTGCTGGAATATGCCACCACTCCCGTTAAGGTCCTGGAAATAGAATATCCGGCTGCTTTCCCAGAGCATCATCCCGATGACCTGGATGTAAAAGATAGCATTGTTTATCTAAAAAATAACCCTGAGAAAAATGTGCCGGTAGCTGAGGTTGTCAAGCGGGCGGTATTGAACCAGGGTGGTACAAGAGCACCTCTCTTCACCTGGAACTGGCACCGCCAGGGCCGCTATGGTACTGAAGAAGGAAGACATCGCCTCACCAGACAGGCTTACTTTGCTGAGGTGGAGGTTGATCCGGAGACCGGTGGAGTAGATGTGAAGACCATAGTAAACATCAACGATGTGGGCAAGGCGATCAGCCCGGAAACATGTGAAGGCCAGCAGTATGGTGGCGACTATATGGGCGTAGGCCGGGCCCTGGGGGAAGAAGTAATTTATGATCCGAAAACTGGGGTAAAACTGAATGCTAACCTGATTGACTACAAGGTTTTCACCATGCGTGATATTGACGAAACTGTCAACCTTCTTCTGGAAACAGGCATGGGATATGGCCCTTACGGCTTGAACGGTATCGGTGAATGCATTGCTACCGTAATACCGGGCGTGATTGGCAATGCTATCTACAATGCTATTGGTGAACGGGTGGATGATCACCCAATGACCCCGGACAAAGTCCTGGCGGCCATAGAGAAAGCAAAAGCAAAGCGGGGTGATGTGAAGTGAAACCATTTAAACACTATGATGTAAACACAATAGATGAAGCAGTATCTGCACTACAAAACTTTGCCGGAAAGGCGAAAATTATCGCCGGCGGCACAGATATAGTGGGTATGTTTAAAGATGAAGTCTTTGCCGAGAGGCCGGAGGCGCTAGTCAACATTAAAACCATACCAAACCTGGACTACATTAAAGAAGAAGACGGTATGCTAAAAATCGGCCCCCTGGCCTTGCTGGAAGATATTGCTCATGATGAACTAGTCAAGAGTAAATACACAGCCCTGGCTGAAGCAGCACGGCGGACAGCTTCGCCTCATATCAGGGAAATGGGCACCATTAGTGGCAACATCTGCCAACAGTGCCGTTGCTGGTACTTCCGTTCGCCCAACAACCGGTTCAACTGCATTAGAAAAGGCGGGGAAGATTGCTACGCTGAAGAAGGGGAAAACAGATATCACTCCATATTTGGCAATGTGAAGGACTGCCTGGCTGTTAACCCCAGCGACACTGCACCGGCCCTAATCGCCCTAGGAGCGAAAGTAAAAACCTCCAAAAGAGTGCTGGAAATAGCTGATTTCTACGAAAAAGAAGAACCGAAGAAAACCACAGTTCTTGATGAAGATGAAATCGTAGTGGAAATTCAGGTGCCCCAGCCGGCGGCAAATAGCAAGAGCAAGTTCGAGAAATTTGCCATTAGAAAGTCAATTGACTTCCCCATCGTTAACTGTGCTTCCCAGGTAGAGCTGGACGGGGATACAGTCAAAAACGCCAGGGTTTGTTTGAATGCTGTATTTGCCAACCCTTATGTAGCACAAAAAGCAGCAGAATATGTAGTAGGCAAAACACTTGATGAGGAAACAGTAACAGCAGCAGCAGATCTGGCCCTGGAGGATGCAAAGCCTTTGGCCAAAAATGCATACAAAATCACGATTGCTAAGGCACTAATTAAAAGGACTTTGCTGGCCTGTAAATAGTACCTTGTGGTGTAGAGCAGCTGGGGAGCCGACCGGCTCCTCAGCTCTGCAACATTATCTGCCGGGCAACGCCTGGGAGGTGCTGCAGGCGGCTATAAAAACTAGCAGAAAGGAATTTGTCATGGCTCTCAAAATAGCTGTTTGTATCAAGCAAATAAGCGATCCTGAATATTTTTCCCAGATCACCCTGGATCCAATCACAGGCAGTATTCAAAGGGACAAGATTCCGGCCATATTAAACCCCCTGGACGAAAATGCCCTGGAAGAGGGACTACAGATCAAGGAAAAATATGAGGGTAGCAAATTAACTGTGATTACAATGGGTCCACCCCCGGCAAGAGAGGTTCTGGACTGGGGTCTGGCTCTGGGGGCGGACGAGGCTGTGTTCTTATCCGACAGGGCTTTTGCCGGTGCCGACACCCTGGCAACCGCCTATACCTTGGCCGAATATATGGGCAAAATAGGGAACCCCGATATTATCATCTGTGGCAACATGACAGAAGATGGGGCTACGGGACAGGTTGCACCCCAGTTGGCCGAACTACTAAATATCCCCCATGTGACCAGTGTTAGTGAAGTAGAATTTATTGATGAGGCCACTATCATGGCCAGACAAAACATTGAATATGGCGGCTATCTGAAGGTCAAGGTCCAACTGCCGGCCCTGATTGCTGTAGTGAAAGAAATTAATGAAGTCCGGGATGTTACTGCGGAAGGATTAATGGATGCTTTTGACAAGGATTTCACTACACTGGGTGCAGCTGAACTGGAAGCTGATCCCAGCTTAATCGGTAATGCTGGTTCCCCCACAAAGGTAGTGGGTACCTTTAAACAGGAAATAGACCGGCAAAAAGAAATACTCAGCGGTTCAGCCCAGGAGCTGGCCCAAAAAGTGCGGGAGAAGTTAAGTGAGGCAAATATTTTGTAAGAAGGGAGATCACGGTGAGTACAAATAGCGAAGTCTGGGTATGGGCTGAACAAAGGAACGGCAAATTAATGGACGTTTCTCTCCAAACCTTGGGAAAGGCCCTGGAATTATCTCAAGATATAAATGGCAGGGTAGTGGCAGTATTGATTGGTGAAGATGCCGGTCCTCTGGCTGAGGAACTGGTCAGCTATGGGGCAGAAAAGGTTTATCTGGTTACCGATGCTCAACTTAAAAATTACCAGAGCAATGCTTATACCAGAATAATCAGCGAGCTGATCGAACAATACCAACCGGAAATGATGTTATTTGGCGCCAACGTTATCGGCATGGATTTGGCACCGGCTGTTGCCGCCAGGGTGCGGACCGGCCTGACAGCCCATTGCAGCGATTTGCACATGGAGACAATAGACGGCAAGTCTCAGCTTGTGGCTACTATACCCGGTTTTAGCGGGGGCATGATTGTAAAAATTAGCTGGGACGAAAAACGGCCCTGTATGGCTACCTTGAGTTCCGGTGCGGCGGAAAAACCAGAACCGGATCAATCCCGACAGGGTGAAATTATCACTGTAGATTATCAAGCAACGGAAGACGACCTGAAAATTCAAACCATCGAAATGGTAGAGAAGCAACCTGCGGCCACACCGGTAGAAGGAGCGGCCATCGTGGTATCCGGTGGCAAGGGAGTCAAATCAGAAG
>JAAYRI010000035.1 GCA_012518875.1 Peptococcaceae bacterium | reverse complement strand
CGAAGGGCATTGCTATGGGCTTCCTGGCACAATGGTTTGTCCGGCCGCACCGCGCGCCAGTTTATTGATAACCTCAGCGGAGAAATGCATATGCAGGAAAGAACATAGTAGACTCGGTAAAAACAGGAGGGCATAATGCCATCCAGTCTTTTAAATAAAAGCCGCCCAGTATTAAATGTTTTCCCCCGAGCTTGCTCCTGTGCACTGTCTACAATGGCTTTTTTTCATGCGTCGGAACGACTGCTCTCCATTTAGCCATACAATTTACAACATCAGCTATTTACAATAATCAAAGGAACCCACATAATGGGGATAGACATCATAAGGGGCAGGTATTCATGAAAAGAAATCTGCAATTGACAGGGCCGGGGCTGCTTCTATGTATGACTGTTGCGGCACCGGCATGGTATCTTGGCGGGCTTGTGCCCGTTATAGGTGGGCCAATTTTTGGTATTCTATTTGGTATGGTCATAGCACTTTCTTTCCCCGGGTTACAAGGTTATGTTCTGCGCCTGAGGTATTCTCCCCATAATTACACCCTTGCAGCAGGAGTTAAATACACCACAAAAAACCTTCTGCAATATGCAATTATCCTCCTTGGTTTTGAAATGAACCTATTTAATGTGATCAAAACCGGCAGCCAGTCGCTGGTTGTCATTCTGTCTACCCTGTTTGCTGCATTTTTGACGGCCTTCCTGGCCGGTAAAGCCTTAAGACTCCAGGGAAAGAAGGCTATACTAATTGGCGTGGGTACATCGATCTGTGGTGGTTCCGCAATTGCAGCCACGGCGCCTGTAATACGGGCCAGGGATGAGGATGTGGCCCATGCCATATCAACCATTTTTCTATTTAATATAGTCGCCGTTTTTATCTTCCCAGCCCTGGGACATGCTATGGCCATGAGTGACCTCGGTTTCGGCATGTGGGCAGGCACAGCAATCAATGACACCTCCTCTGTGGTAGCAGCAGGTATGGTATGGAGCACAGCAGCAGGCAACAATAATGCCCTGACCTATGCCACAGTGGTCAAGCTTACTCGCACCATGATGATTGTGCCCATCACCTTGATACTGGCCATATATACAGGAAAAGGCAGCGCTGCCGGTGGTGGCAGCTTTAAGTTTTCAAAAATTTTCCCCTGGTTTATTATCGGCTTTGTGCTAATGGCTATAATAAATACCTTTGCCGGTGTTCCCGTGCCGGTTTCCCACGGGCTGGTGAAACTGGGCAAATTCTTTATTATTACCGCCATGGTAGGCATAGGACTAAATACCAATCTTAGGGAGCTGATTACTAGCGGCATTAAACCGATATTATTGGGACTTTGCTGTTGGTTCTCAGTGGCCTGTGCGGCTCTGCTGGTTCAGCTTCTGTCCAATACGTGGTAACGGAAAAACCGGGCGGTACGAGTACCACCCGGTTTACTTTTTGCCATCAGGAACCTAACCCCGCTATCATGTCTGCCAGTCGATCAACAATCCCTTGCAGCTGTTCCATATCCCTACCCTCTGCCATCACCCGCACCAGGGGCTCCGTACCGGAAGGACGCACCAGGATACGACCGCTGCCATTTATCTTCTGCTTTTCTTCGTTAATCGCTGCGGCCAGAACGGGACTGCTCATCACTAGACTTTTATCAGCCACCTGCACGTTCACCAGCAGTTGGGGCAAGCGTTCCATTTGTTCCGCCAGTTTGCTCAGCGGTTGCCCCTCCTCTTTTACCACAGCAAGAAGCTGCAGGGCGGTCAAAATGCCGTCCCCTGTGGTGTTATGATCCAAAAACAAAATATGACCGGATTGCTCACCACCAAACCTGGCCCCGGAACGCAGCAGCTCTTCCAGCACATAGCGATCGCCGACCCTGGTTTCCAATACCCGGATACCGCTTTCCCGCATAGCCAGATGAAGCCCCATGTTGCTCATCACCGTAGCCACAGCTGTGTTTTTGAACAAACGGCCCTTTTTCTTTAAACTGCGGGCACAGATAACCATGATTTGATCCCCGTCTACCAGCCTGCCTGCAGCATCCACTGCCAGGACACGGTCGGCATCACCGTCATGGGCCAACCCGAGATCCGCACCCAAAGAAACAACGGCCTTCATCAAGGTTTCCGGATGGGTAGAACCACACCCGTTGTTAATGTTAATTCCATCAGGTGTATCAAAGATAGCTGTGACTTCGGCGCCCAGTTCACTATAAACTCGCGGCGCTATACTGCAGGCCGCACCGTTAGCACAGTCGACTACAACCTTTAAGCCCCTTAGATCTGTATTAATAGTGCTGCGGGCGAAATCAACATAGCGGTCGACAGCATCATGTATTTCATGAACCCGGCCAACCTTCCTACCCACAGGACTTACAACACCTGCACAATTATCTTTAACCAGGGATTCAATACCCGCCTCAACCTGATCTGATAGTTTATAACCACCGGAATCAAAAAACTTGATCCCGTTGTCTTCTACCGGGTTGTGAGAAGCGGAAATCACCACCCCGGCGGATGCTTTCAGCTCCCTGGTCAGATAGGCTATGGCTGGGGTGGGCAACACCCCGATTTTTACAACATCCACCCCAGCAGAACATATGCCGGCCATCATGGCCGATTCAAGCATATCGCCGGAAATCCTGGTATCCCGACCAATTACAATCCGTCTGGTAGAGGAACAATTAGTTAATATATGAGCCCCGGCACGGCCAAGCTTAAAGGCTATGTCCGGTGATAAATCGCCATTTGCGACGCCTCTGACCCCGTCAGTACCAAATAATGCCCCCATCAAAAAGCGCCTCCTCGCAACAAAAAAATACAAATTATTATACCTTTGCCCATACCGCCTGTCAATCAATCACCCTTTATAATATGTACCTGGTTGGCATTTCGGCAATCAAACCACGATTTAATTGTTTTTATGCCCTGTTTCCTCTTCTGCATCCAGTGGTGTAGTGGGTAGCTCCTCTACCCCCTCCACCTCAACATGCACCCTAACCTGGCCTGGTTCGACAGTTAACCCCGGGGGTACTATCAGGGACACCTCCCTGGTAATGTCTTGTACTACCCCGGTAATATCAACATGCCCGGTTTGAATGTTGTTTATTGTTCCCAGGATCTCCGGCTGCCCGGAAATTTGCACCGAAACCGGCTCGCTGGATGTGTTCTTCACCCTATAACCAGCCGCAGGGCTACCCATCACCTGTATCACTACCGGTACTGTTTTAGCAGACACCATTTCCACAATAGGCACAACTACCCTGACATTATCCGGGCTAAGTGTCACCCCGGAAACCCCCACCCCCACCTGTAGATCCTGTTCCACATCTGCTACGGCACCCTGTATGTCTATCAATGCCGTAGCCTGTTTAATGGCCTCAATTGCCCGGGAGGGCCCTCTGGCTACTACTATGTTCGGTTGATAAAATGGGGCCAGCGCAATAAATCCCTGGCCGGGGGCACCCCTCAGACTGATCGCCACCTCCACTTCCTTTTCTGTAATGCGATCTATGCTCAGGTTGACTACTTCGGGAGTAACCTGATTTATGCGCAGCCCGTTTGGTGTATTTACCTGCACAGGTAAGGTTAATTCACCTGTTTTCCCCACCGGTATATTAACTACCGCTTTAAAGTCAGCCGGGGCCAGGTTTGTTAGCTGGTTGCGGGTACCCTGAACCTTTACAGTAACACTCTGGGGCATACCTGCCATAATGACATGATCCTTTTCAAGGCCTGTTTGTTCTAATTTTATGGTTAGGGCTTTCTCCCTGATGGGATTTTGCTCATTGCTGACGTACAACCATAGGGCAAAGGCCAGCAACAGTGAAAGAAGCATCAAAAGATTATTACGCCAGTTAAAACGGGACAAATGCGCCTACCTCCTGAGCAGTAATGCCGGCAGTGAATGGCTGGGCCTATCGGGTAAAAGTTCAGCCAGCTTTTCTACCAATTCAGGCTCTTTCAGGTGCCTAAAAAGGTTCCCCTCCACAGCTAGTGAAACTATTCCTGTTTCCTCTGAGACAATTACCGCTACTGCATCTGAGTGCTCTGTAATGCCTATCCCTGCCCGGTGCCTTGTGCCAAGATCAGTAGAAAGGTGAGGGCTTTCACTTAATGGTAAAAAACAGGCTGCCGCCGACACGCGGCCACCCCTAATGATTACTGCTCCATCATGCAATGGTGTTCTCGGGACAAAAATGTTTACTAGAAATTCGGCACCGACCAAACCGTCTATCTTAACACCAGTATCAACATATTCAACCAGGCCGGTTTCTCTTTCAATAATGATTAGTCCACCCATTTTGTTTTTGGACAATACTGTGGCTGCCCTGGCAATTTCAGCATTAATTTTAGACTGTTCAGCATCACCATAAAAGGCAAGGGAACTATGGTTTAAAAATTTACCACGTCCCAGTTTTTCCAGAGCCCGTCTAAGCTCCGGCTGGAACACAATCGGCAGAGCCACTACCAGCGCAGTCATCAACTTGCCTAGAAGCCAATTGATGGTGTAAAGGTTAAACAGGCTGGCAAAAGCAGTAATCACCAGTAAAACAGCCAGACCTTTGAGCAGTTGCACCGCCCTGGTGCCTTTGATCAACAGCATTAGCCTGTACATTAGATAGGCAACGATCAAAATGTCTATGACACTGCTTAGATTAAACCGTAAAATTGCTTTTAAATAATCCAGGCTTGGGAGCCAGAACTGCTCCAAAGGTAAGCCCCCCTATGGTTTGAAGAATATTGTCTCTCCATTATATTACAAAAACCCGCAATACCTTATTTCGGGGGCGGGAAGTTGTTTCCTGCAGGAAATCTTTATATTTTGTTGGATGCTTTTGCAGCAGGTTTTTATCCTATTATCTTTACACCAGCCGGCCATATTTATCATCTGCCGGCTGATTAGCGGTAATTTCACCGGTATTGTTTTCAGCAAATTGCTCACCTTTCAATAAGCCGAAAGCCAGGCTATCCGCCAGGGCCTGCCAACTGGCCTCGATGATATTCTCCGAAACGCCCACAGTGCCCCAGGTCCTAATCCCATCTCCAGTTTCAATGTGCACGCGGACAATTGCCCCGGTGCCGTCACTTTCATCAATCACCCTCACTTTATAGTCGGTAAGACGCATGGAACGGATGCACGGGAAAAAGCTTTCCAGGGCTTTTCTTAAGGCGTTGTCCAGTGCATTTACCGGTCCGTTGCCTTCTGCAGCGGTATGCACCACTTCCTCGCCCACCCTCATTTTGATGATTGCCTCAGAATAGGCGCCACCGTCCTGCTTAACCTCTACTATCAATCGCAGGGATTCCAGAATAAAAGGCTCCACATACCCATCATAGGCCTTCCTGAGCATTAGTTCAAAGGAACCTTCCGCCCCTTCGAATTGAAAACCTCTATTCTCCATATCCTTGATTTCTTCCAGAATGCGCTTTCCTTCCTGGCTGCGCCCGTCAATATTAACGTTTAACTCTTTATATTTATACAACATGTTGGAAATCCCAGACAGCTCCGAAACCAACACCCGGCGGCGGTTGCCCACTAGCTCAGGCGCTATGTGTTCGTATGACCGGGAATCTTTTAGGAGGGCGCTCACATGCACACCGCCCTTATGAGCAAAGGCGCTGTGCCCCACATAGGGCTGGTGGATATAAGGGTTAATATTAGCTACCTCACTGACAAAACGGGACATTTCAGTTAAACGGCCGATATTTTCCCGGGGAATGGTTTCCAACCCGCATTTGAGGGTCAGGTTAGGTATTACAGAACAAAGGTTGGCGTTGCCGCATCTTTCGCCATACCCGTTTACAGTGCCATGTACCTGCACGGCGCCCGCCTGTACGGCCATCACAGAGTTGGCCACAGCTACATCGGTATCGTTATGGGCGTGGATCCCCACTGGGATATCCAGCCTGTTTACAACCAGCTCTACCATATCCTTTATTTCTAAAGGCAGGCTCCCACCGTTAGTGTCGCATAGGACAACTGTTGTGGCTCCACCGGCTTTTGCCGCTTCAATTGTACTCATCGCATATTCCGGATTGGCCTTGCAGGCATCGAAAAAATGTTCTGCATCATAGATCACTTCCAGGCCACTTCTCTTTAGGTAAGCAATGGTATCCCTAATCATATTTAAGTTTTCTTCCAGAGTAATACGCAGGGCCTTTGTCACATGAAAATCCCATGATTTGCCGAAGATAGTGGCCACCGGTGCACCTGTATCCAGGATCGAATTAATATTAGCATCATTTTCTGCCTTTGTCCCCGCCTTTCGGGTGGAGCCAAAGGCTGCCAGTTTGGCGTTTTTAAAGTTGTACCCCCGAATCGAGGTAAAAAACTCTAGATCCTTGGGATTGGAGAGGGGCCAACCCCCTTCAATATAGTGAAAACCCATTTTATCCAGATACTGGGCTATCTTTATTTTGTCCTCGCAGGAATAGGAAATCCCTTCTGCCTGTGCACCATCACGCAGTGTGGTATCGTAGATTTGAATAAACCGCATTTTGCTCACACCATTCTGAAAATAAAATTATGTCAAAGCGGGGACTGGCCATTCGCTCCTGGAGGCAGGGCGTGATGTCGCCTGCCGGGGGCTGT
>JAAYRI010000202.1 GCA_012518875.1 Peptococcaceae bacterium | reverse complement strand
TAATTTGACGGCTGAAAACTCTTTTATATTCGATAGATGCTATTAAGCTTGTCGGTGCTAACCTGATCCATATCGCCAACAATATGTTGGTATTAGCAGGTTGCTGTGACCCAACCTGTCCGCAACCTTCCTCTCCGTTACCCCGCGCTTCGGTACCTTTTTAAATATGGGCCTGGTTACATACAATATTTCTGTTTGTACCCCTGTTTGTTTTAGGCATCAATAGCCTAATTCCCTGTCCCCGGAAGGGTTTTTTTATGCCTGCTCCTTCCCCTCATATAATTGCTCTCACTGACTGGCTAATCTATGTTAAAATGAGTGGGTAAGAATGCTGTCGGCTTATAGCCACAAAATTTAGATGTTCCCCATGCGGGGGAGGTGGTATATTCATTATGTCTCCTGAATTAGTCATTTGGCTGGCTTATCTGGCGCTGATCCTGGGGGTAATAGCACTGGTGTTGGAGGCACTTGTTTTTCCCGGCTTTGGTGTGGCCGGTATTGTGGGCATTATCCTGGTTGGTTGGGGTGTGCTGTTGCTGGCGGTAGATATAACCCAGGCCACAGTGGCCCTGGTTGTGGCTCTAATTGCTACGATAGTTATTTTTATTGTGGGGCTGCAGTTGATGTCCCGCTTAAAACTGTGGAACAGGTTGGCCTTGCAAAACAAACAAGATAACAAAGAAGGATATGTGGCACCGGCACCGGAAATGAGCCTTTTTGTCGGCAAGGTAGGTACTGCGCTCACCCCGCTACGTCCCGCCGGCACTGCAGAGGTGGCCGGGCAACGGTTGGATGTGGTCACTGAAGGGGAATTTATCCATTCCGGAATGCAGATCAAGGTAATCAAGGTGGAAGGCACCAGGATTGTGGTTAAAGAAATAGCAGCCGCTAAATAATTTTATCAGACAAGGATTTGGAGGAGTGATCAACATGGGTATAGGTCCAGGAGCTATTGCCAGTATGCTGGTTGTTTTTTTGATCATGATCGGCGTGGTGATCATTTTCAGTTTTATTCCAGTTGGTTTATGGATTTCCGCTCTGGCGGCCGGGGTCAGGGTAGGCATTGTTACCCTTATCGGCATGCGTTTACGGCGCGTACCGCCGGCACGGATTGTTAACCCGCTAATTAAGGCGGATAAGGCCGGACTTGCTATTGGTGTAAACCAACTGGAAGCCCATTACCTGGCCGGAGGCAATGTTGACGCTGTGGTCAACGCATTAATTGCCGCCGAGCGGGCCGCTATCCCACTGCCTTTCGAGCGGGCGGCAGCCATCGATCTGGCCGGCAGGGAGGTTTTTCAGGCTGTACAGATGAGCGTCAACCCTAAGGTGATTGAGACCCCCCTGGTATCGGCGGTAGCCAAGGACGGTATCGAGGTCAAGGTTATTGCCCGGGTCACCGTAAGGGCCAATATCGACCGTTTGGTCGGTGGGGCCGGGGAAGAAACTATTCTGGCCCGGGTTGGTGAAGGTGTAGTCACCACTGTAGGCAGTTCGGCAACCCACAAAAATGTACTGGAGAACCCAGATTTGATTTCCCGTACTGTTTTGAGCAAGGGACTTGATGCCGGTACGGCCTTTGAGATCCTGTCCATTGATATTGCTGATGTGGATGTGGGCCGCAACATTGGGGCCCAGCTGCAGACAGACCAGGCAGAAGCCGATAAACGCATTGCCCAAGCCAAAGCTGAGGAAAGAAGGGCTATGGCGGTGGCCAGGGAACAGGAGATGAAGGCTTCTGTACAGGAGATGCGGGCCAAGGTGGTTGAAGCAGAAGCCCAGGTACCGCTGGCTATGGCCGATGCTCTCCGTGAGGGCAAGTTGGGTGTAATGGATTATTACAATCTACAAAACATCCTGGCAGATACACAAATGCGTGATTCACTGGCCAAAATGGGTGATCAAGATCAGGGCAAGGGTGGCCCAACACCGCCGGTGGGCAAATAGTGCATAAAATCAGGGGCGTGTTATAGTGGAATATTTTTGGCTAGCGATTATAGTCTTAATTATTTTAAGGGCTATTGGTGTTCAGTCCCGGCGTTATAAATCCCCGGGCAAGGTTGACTTGCCCCGGGAAGACCTGCCCCATATGGAGAGGGATTACCCCCAAATTGAAGGCGATTTTTCTTATAATGAGAAGGATTATCCCTACAGCGTGAGGGATCCTTCATATATGGAGGAGGATTACCTTTATAATGATGAAGGGCTGCCGTCCAGCGGTGATCCGGCCTGGGAAACAGATGGGAACGGACAAGGGTTGTCCGCACAGTCGGCCGCTGAAGCCAGTGGGCATGATAGTGATTGGGCCGGCAAGGCCGGACAGAAAGGCCGGTTGACAGAGGAGGCTATGGTGCCCTTCGCTGCCGGTGGCGATGGCGAGAACATTGTTGCCACCGGCGGCGGGGGGTCTGCGGGAAGCACAGAGGGTGGTGCCCTTCAACAATTGGCGGGTGGCCTTAACCGACAAGAAGTAATCAAAGGTATGGTCTGGTACCAAATACTGGGCCCCCGTGGTGGGTTGCAGGCCAACAGACGCCGCCGGTATTAATAGTTTTAAATTTCATAACAAGTATTTTTTGCAAACATATTGACGTAATGGTAAACATTGACGTATACTAGTAATAGGTTGTAATTTAAAGAATTATTAAATATGAAAGGTGCCGTGGGCCGGGATAGCCTAAGCAGTGTGTTAATTGCTGATATTATTAAATGATCTAGAAAGGGCAAACCAGCCAAAAGGTTGGGACGCAAAGTCAGGAGTCTAAATCGCCACCAGGTGACATGATCGTCCGACTGCCGAAGCTTATTTCGTGCAGTCTATTTTTATTTCCCAAATTGTAAATCAAATATTACGTAAGGTTTAGAAGGAGGGGTTGAGGTGGAACCCTTAAACGTTGGACTGGTAGTGTTTTCTATTGGTTTATTAGTAACAACATTTTATTTCAATATTAAAACACCCCAGCCGGCAAAGGTCCTAAACAACAAGGTGGTTTCCATTTCTGACGACATGGGCGGAAGCATCTCTGACGACATGGGCGGGAGCGTTTCTGGTGAGAACAAAAACAAACAAGATGTTATTACCGTTCAGCTACCCGGCAAAATTCTCGGCGATAATCAATATGTGCTCGATCTGAAGGTAAGCTATATTAAAAGCGAAGGTGACAGTGAGCTCCAGAAGAAGCAAAAGCCTGAAGTAACAGACCATAGAAAAAAGCCCTATGGCCGGCTAGATAGATTTATCTAGCACCAAAGACATAAAGGGCAGTGTCCCAACATTTTTTTTACCACGTTGCATCAAGACGGTCTCTAACTAGAGGCCGTCTATTTCTACCCTCTTTCCCTTTGTTGCCTGTCTAGGCTTCTGCCTCTGCTTCCTTTGGCAGGGCAACACTTTTGGGCAGATATTTCATTTCCAGGTAAAAGATAGCTGCCGTCAACATTACCGACAAACCATCAGCTATGGGTGCCGATCTCCATACGCCATCGATGCCCCAAAAACGAGGTAGAATCAGCAGCATGGGGATAAACAGCAGCACCTGCCTGGAAAGACTGAGGATAGTGGACTGCACCGGTTTGCCCACAGCCTGGAAGTAGTTAGAACATATTATTTGGAAGCCTACCACTGGAAACAGTGCCAGGAAGACCCTCATCGCTCCAGCAGCCATGTTGGATAGGGCCATATCACCCTCACTAAAAAGTCCCACAATCTGCATCGGCCAAATATGAATGGCCAGGTAACCGGCCACAGCAATACCAGTGCCGGCAATCACCGCTATCTTAACTGTTTCTTTAACCCGATCAAACTGCTGGGCGCCGTAGTTAAAGCCGATTAAAGGCTGAGCACCCTGGCTCAGGCCTACTATGGGCATAAACATCAGGGTCAGTACACTCATGATGATCCCCACAGCAGAAATGGCCAGGTCTCCACCGTGGGCCAGCAAGGTTTTATTAAGTATTGACTGCTGGACACTGGTGGCCATTTGCATGGCAAAAGGAGCAAACCCGATAGACATGATGCCAATTAGGGTGGGAAAATGGGGTACCAAATTTTTTATCCTTATTTTCACCAGGCTTCTGCCGGAAAGAAAATAGCTGATCACCCAGAGGGCAGATACCAATTGCCCCAACACTGTACCAAGGGCGGAGCCTTTGATGCCCATGCCCAATACAAAAATAAAGTAGTAGTTCAGGACAACGTTGGTCACACCGCCGATGATCTGGGTCATCATAGCCAGCCGGGGGTTACCCTCGGCCCGAATAAAATTATTTAAACCAAAGCTAATAGCCCCTATCGGTGCCCCTAACATGATGATATGGGTAAAGTCACGGGCGTAAGGCAAAACATCCCCACTGGAGCCAAATAGGGTTAAAATCGGCTCAGGAAAAGAAAGGTAGACAGCCGCCAATATGGATGGCAGGATTACCAACATTGCTGTGGCGTTACCGGCTACCCTTTCTGCTTCCTCTTTTTTCTGTTGTCCCAGGCGGATGGAAATTAAAGCTGTAGCCCCGATGCCAATCAACATGGCTACAGCAAAAATTATGAGCATAATCGGGAAGGCAACTGTTGTGGCTGCTATGGCTATAAAACCGATGCCGCGCCCGACAAATATTCTATCTACTATGTTGTAGAGCGCGTTGATGATCATGCCCACTATGGCCGGTATGGAAAATTTCCAGAGCAGGCTACCGATGTTCTGATCGCGCATGGCTATACTGCGATCCATTATTTCTCCCCTTTTGTTATTCATTTAATAATTCATTGACGAAACAAAAACTATTTTATAGGATACCAGTGGTTTGCGCAATAATCAAGGGTCCAATCGGCAGGCTGCAAATTTGTGGCCCTGTTGAAAACACCATTATTCATTTTCTTTTGTGGGAATAGCCTGATCCGATTCAACGGGTTCGGTAACTTGATTTAACTCTGGGAAATTAATATTAAAATAGATTTTTTCGTTGGCATTCTTCGTTTCTCTTCCTGCCTCAAAAAGATCAATTGCATGAATGGTTTCAACTATTCCACGGTTTTTTCCCTCTTTCTTTTTCGGCATATGCCAGGACAACCTCCTTTTGTTAGATTATGATAGGTAATATTTTATGTTTATTAATCTTTCTATTCTATGTTTAAAATATTTTTTGCATTCGACAAATGTAGAGTTTTTATCCGAAGGTAAATGGTGAAGATATGTCAAATTGGAACAAATGATCCAAAAACGGATTTTGTCTTTAATCAGGCAGTTTAAAAAAAAGGTTTTGGATTGCAGGGGCTTCACATTGTTGGAGTTCATTATTGTTTGTGCCCTAATTGCTATTTTTATATCTTTTACCCCTATGTTTTTTCGGGTGCTGGAAAGACAAAGGCTGCATGCAACGGCCTACCTGATGGTGGCGGACCTGCGTTTGGTTCAGCAATATAGTATTAATGGAGACATGGACTACAGCATCCATTTTGATCCTGTGAACGACAGATATCTTTTACAAAAGGGTGTTTTCAGCCATAAAACGACCTATTTGCCCGGTGGCATTAATTTAGTGGATACTAATTTTAATTTTGAAAATAGTCCACACAACTGCGACCATAAGTTAAGATTTAATTTGCGCGGAGAACCCGTACGCAAAAACGGTGCCCTAATCGGCGGGCATGTCAGCATCTGTAATAAATATGATGAATATCTATATGTAATTGTTGCTTCCATAACCGGGAGGGTAAGGGTGGATAGTAAACCACCATCATCTTAGAAAGGTGAACAGGTGTTGTCATTTTTTCTAAATCAGAAGGGCATAAGCCTGATAGAAGTGACTGTTGCCCTTCTTATTTTTGGTGTAATGATTATTCCTTTGCTCTGTATGTATAGGGACGGCAGTATTTATGCTGCTGTGGCCGGGGAAAAGGTTGCGGCCCTGAATTTAGCCCGGGGGCTGATTGAAGAAATCAAAGGGATGCCGGACGCCAGGCTGGGGCTGGTGCGGGGGGCTACAAGGAACACAGTGATGTTGGAGCAGCGGGCAGGTGGGGGTAACAACTTTTACCATAATTATAACCTGGCTATTTGCCGTGGTACCGGCAGTGGGCAGATAAAAAAAATTACTGGTTATGATGGTGTTACCCATCAGGCAGTGTTGGATGGGGACTGGCAGATTCTGCCGGACACCAGTTCTTTCTATCTGCTCTATAGCTACCACCCCACTGATTACCACTATACAATCAATGTTGTGGAAGGCAGTGCCACCAGTTTAACCAAAACGCTCCAGGTGACAGTGTACTATACTGAGAAAAACCAGGAGCGGCAGATTTCTTTAACAACAGAGAGACTAGTGAGATAATAGGCATGGGTGATCAAAAAGGGTTTACCATCATCGAAACCATGATTGCGGCCGTAATATTTTTTCTGGTGTTATCGGCTGCAATTTATGTCGGTTCAAATCTGCACATTTCTTACCTGAAGGATAGGGATAAGATTGTGGTGCAGGAAAATATGCGCATCGCCTTAAAAAATATTAGCCGCGGCATCAGGCAGGCAGCAGATGTGACTGCCTATAACGGTGCCCAAATTGTCCTGGTCCCCTCTGGGGACACCATCAGGGGTTACAGGCATGATCCCAAACAGCAGGAAGCAAAAGTAAATGTGGGCGGTGTCTACCTGCCGATATCCAGTTATATACAGTCCTTACAATTTGACTATGATGCAGAAAGCAGGTTGGTTACCATTACCATCAAGGGGGGAAAGGGGCATAGCGGCATTATGGAGATGAGCACAAGGGTGCGCCCGCGGGCGAACTAACTACTGGGGCTGAAGGATGATGCTTGGTGACGTCAAAGGCCAGAGTGCGCTGGTGGTAATGGTTTTAACTATGACTATTTTTTTGCTTTGCAGCGCTGTGTTGGCCCTGGGGATCAATACGGGAAAAATTGCTGCCAGCGAAATAAACCAGGAAAAAGCTTACTATATTGCTGAGGCTGGTGTGGAAAAGGTTCTGGCAGCGGCGAAAGGCGGTCCGTCCTGGCTGAGAAATCTGCGTATTGGCCGTGAATATAATTTTCTCACCGATGTTCTCAATGGTGAAAAGGCCTATGGGGAGGGCATTTTTACGGCAATCAAGGTAAAAAAGCTGGCGGAGGATCAAGGCAGGACCATTCTGGAAATCAAATGCCGGGGTAAATGTGGCCCTAGTACAAAGGGGATCACTGTAGAGGCGGCGTTAGAAAATATTTATCCTGAAGATATGTTCCGTGGGTTATGGCTGGCCAACACTGATGCTGCCCATGGTCACATTTTTAACCTGGAGGCTGATGCCTATTTTGCCGCTGATGTGATGATAGCCGGTGGTTCAAGCATTTGTGGTAATTTGTATTGCAACGGCTTTCTTGGACTGCATGGTGAAGAAGATGGGGCAGTGGAGATTAAAGGAGATATTTATGCCCTGGATGGTGTGGGCTTAACCGGCGCGGGGCCATTTTTTATTAATGGTAATGTTTATGTTGATGATATAGAGAAAGCCCCAGTAGAGCTGGCGGACATCACTGTGGTCCTTTCTACCACCGCATTGGCCGGGAAAATACCTGACAGGGCCGCATTTCCTGCATTTTTAGATAGTGGAAGGCTGGGCTGGTACAGCAAAAATGCCGGCTACTGCCAACTGCCCCCGGTTACAGAAGGCACCATGCTTTTTCAGCCGGGGATATATTTTTTGGCCGGTGACTGTACCCTATCGGGGTCGTATGAGGGCAACACCCTTTTAGTTGTTGATGGTAATGTTACATTGGGGAATCTGATCAAAAACAGCACCAACGACAGCCTGGTCATACTTGTGTCCGGGCCGGTCAATTTTACCGGGAACGGTGCGAAGGTAGATGCACTTTTGTATGCTGGGGAGTTTAATCACAGCCGCAGTCCGATCATCGGTGGTAGCCTGTTGGCAGAGAATTTAGCGGGGCCCGGTACAATGAATGTTATTTATGATCAAAATTTGCTTGATTCTTTCCGGCACAGCAGCAGTTGGACGACCTGTTTTGTGAGGATAATTAAATGGTACGAATCAGTATAAAGGAATATTTGTGCAGGCTGCTGCCGCAAAAAAGACACTTTACCGGCGTAGACATTCGGGCCGGCCAGATAAGGGTAGCAGAGATAAAGGTAACTGATGGGATCCCGGAGGTAGCGGCCCTGGGGATGATACCAAGCCCGCCGGGGGTTTGGGGCGATAATCTGGACGAGGAGGCTTTGATTCAGGCTCTGCAGGAAGTTCTTCACCCCCCGCACAGGGAGGTGATCACCTGCATCGGCGCTGAAAAGGTAGTGTGTCGGATTGTCCAACTACCCAGGATAAGTGAAAAGGAGCTATGGCCGGTAATAAAAACAGAAATACAAAAATATGTGCCCTACCCGGTTAGCCAGTTGGTGATTAGATACCTCTGGTTGGGGCAGGTGGGAGAAGAGATTAAGTCCCAAAAAGCGGGGGCGCCTGAGACTGCCGCCGGAAAAGTCCGGGAGGGCCTGCTGATTTTGGCAGTCCCATTGTCCATCATATATCAATATCATGGTATTTTTACCCGCGCTGGTTACACACTAACGGTGGTAGACCTGCAGGCACTGGCCTTGTGGCGAGTTTTTGGCAGAAATACCTTGGGGTGCACAGCCCTGGTGGATGTGGATCGGGAAAACACCCTCCTAGTTTTGATCAACAACGGGTTAATCAGTTTTACCCGCTTGCTGCCGGTAGGTAGTAAGGATCCGGCAGGCATCGCCAACGAACTGCAGCGTTCTTTGGCTTATTGTGGGTCCGAGGAGCAAATTACTGTAGAAAGACTATTGCTCAGCGGCCAGGTAAATGGACTGGACAAAATAAATGAATTTTTGCACCCCAGCCTGGGTGTTGATGCAGAAATCGGCCACCCGCAAATAAATTTTGTAGGGGATGAACTATATGAACCAGCCTATGCAGTTGCAGTGGGGTTGGCTTTAAGGGGGTGGTGGGGTGGATTTGTATAGGGTAAATCTGCTGCCCCCACACCTGCAACAGGAGGGTACGATCGATCTGCACCGACTGAGGATAATATTAATGATTGGGCTACCCACGGTGTTAATCCTGGCCTGTTATTGTGTATTCATGATTAACTACTGCACAGTCAAGGGCAAGCTGGCGGAAACAAGGTCCCAGGCTGCCCTACTGTCACCGGTAGCGATCCAGGCGCAAGATATGATTGCGGAAAGAACTGCCCTGGAAGCCACCATGAAAGAGTTGGAGCAAATTATAGCCAACCACAGGTCCTGGTCCGGCCTTCTGGATGACCTGGGATATATTGCACCCATTGATTTGTGGCTGACCAGGTTGGAGATTGCCGATAAACCCTTTCACCCCCCGGCGAATCAGGGACAAAAGGAACCAGATCCCTATGCTCCACCCACTCTGGTGTCCTGTCAAGGCCTGGCCAGGACACTGCCTTCGATAGGCGTATTCCTGAGAAACCTGAACAACCTGCCTTACTTTTCAGAGGTTAAATTAGTCCACATAAACGCCGTCAATGAGGGGTTGGAATTTAAAATTATTGCCGCCACGGGGATTAAAGGTTGATACGGGAAAGGATGTTCGGCAGGGGTTATCACCTGTGGGGTGGTCTTTTGATAAGTGTGGCTTTGGGTTGCCTGGTATATTTTATTTTGCCGCCACAAATTGAACTATATTTTCAGGCTAAAAATGAACTGCATGCAGAATGTGACAACCTACGACAAATGCAGGCGGCAGCAGCGGCTTTTGATCAAGAAAACGACAGGCTTAACAGGGCCAGAGAAGAATATGAGGTACATAGCCGCCCCTTTCAACAGGTGACGCGGGATGGGGCGGATCTGATTTTTCTCGGGTTGACAGCAGCAGCCAGCAATGTTGCCGCCGCCAAAATCATACCGGGGGACATTATTGAAAAGAAACATACCCTGGAGCTGCCGGTGCAGGTTGTACTCCAGGGCGACTACGGCAGCTTGATCAACTTTTTTCAACAATTGGAAAACAATAATAATGGTAACCTATTGGAAATAAGGAGCCTGTGCATTGAAACAACAAAACCGAGGCCCAGCACTGAAACAAATGAAGGCACAGCCCAGCCGGGAACAGTCAAGGCCGAAGCCGGCCTGGTCATATTTTCCCTCAAGGATCCAGCCGGGGAACTATACCTGGAGGAAATGTCCGGGTGGTTGACCGGGCGCGCCAATGTCTTTCAGCCGGCAGCTGCGGTAACACCGGCACCGGCAGTAGCCGGCTACCCGCAAATCCATGACAGGCAGTTTAAAGCCCCTGGGCCGTCACCTCAGACAAACACGGCCGGAGTTAAAATAAACATACCAAAAACAGAGCCGGCCAGTGATGATGACACTGGATGATCTTGCATTTGCAACTTTACCTTTAACGGCAGTGTCCATATAATTATATAGAAGCTGGTAATGGTATTAAACGTGCCCTGGTAGTAAACATTATAATGGTAAACATGATGACAAAAGATTATTCTATGGGGTGAACCGACCTGATTGATAAAAAAATTCTCAAAGAAGTTATTGACACTGCCACTAGTAGAGGCGGCGAATTCGCCGATGTTTTTTTGGAGGAAAAACGCAGCACCGGCATCAGCTGTGAGGCCAATAAAATAGAACGAGTCCATACCGGTGTGGAAGTAGGGGCGGGAATCAGGGTGTTATGCGGTACCGCTACCTCCTATGCCTACACCAACGACCTATCCCGGAAAGGGCTGCTGGAGGCAGCCCAGATTGTCAGCCACGGCGCCATCGGCGCTAAAAAAGGAGTCAACCTGGACTTTAGCAAGGTAAAGCCCCAGGTGGATTTTACTTTTGCAGAAAGACCGGAAGACGTTTCTACTGAACGTAAGGTAGCTGTTGTGGACGCGGCAAATAAGGCCGCCCGGGCAGTGGATCCGGAACAGATTAAACAGGTGATTGTGGGCTATGGTGATGTGGTGCAAAAAGTGACCATGGCCAACAGCAATGGAAACTATGTAGAAGATGAAAGGATCCGCACCAGGTTTGTTGTCCAGGCTGTGGCCTCAGCGGGACAAACCATACAAACGGGTTATGAAGCCGTGGGCAGCCTGTGCGGTTTTGAATTGTTCAAAAAATTTTCACCCGAAGAAACAGCAGCCTCAGCGGCCAAACGGGCCCTGCAAATGCTGCAAGCCCAGCCTGCTCCAGCAGGCAGAATGCCGGTAGTGATGGCGGCCGAGGCCGGGGGCACAATGGTCCATGAGGCTTGCGGACATGGCCTGGAGGCCGATCTGGTGCAAAAAAACCTATCAGTATATGCGGGCAAAAAAGGGCAGGTAGTGGCTAGTGAAGAGGTAAGTGTGTATGACGACGCCACCATTGATAACCGGTATGGTTCATACCGTTTTGATGATGAAGGGGTACCGGCCCGTAAGGTGCACCTGATCGAAAAAGGGGTGCTGTCGGACTATATGTATGACCGCCTTACTGCCGTTAAGGACGGCAGAGAATCTAACGGGCACGGCCGCCGGGAATCCTATCAACATAAGCCGATACCCCGGATGGGCAACACCTGCATTGCTCCCGGCCGCACGGATCCGGAAAAAATAATTAGAGAAACCAAAAACGGCCTGCTGGTAAAAAAAATGGGCGGCGGTCAGGTTAACACTACCACCGGTGATTTTGTTTTTGATGTAGCGGAAGGTTACCTGATCAAAGATGGGGAAATTGGCCCCCTGGTGCGGGGTGCCACCCTGACAGGAAACGGGCCGGAAGTGCTGCGCACGATAGAGCTGGTGGGCAGCGACCTGGGCTTTACCATCGGCACCTGCGGCAAGGATGGCCAGGGTGTGCCGGTGAGCGACGCTCAGCCCACCATAGCGATCAAAGAACTGACCATCGGCGGCACCGGTGTGAGCACGTCCAACGGCAAAATAAGACGGATTTAAGCGGCCGTTTGGGTAGATAGTATTAATAGGCCTGCATTCCTATAATATGTAAATAACCATATCCATGCTACCAGGTCGGCTATTGTTATACCCCCGGTTTTATTTGGTCTATGTAAACAATGCCTGATTTATACACAACTTTTTTTGCAGAGGCATATGTTATAAGAAAGATTAAGGTTTTTTTCTCTTTATGGGGGGTATGACATGAAGATTGGAGATATTGTTACCAGAAAGATATATGGCGAGGACATG
>JAAYRI010000201.1 GCA_012518875.1 Peptococcaceae bacterium | reverse complement strand
GACCCACCTTATAATACAGGGAAAGACTTTGTCTACAAGGATGATTTTCACGATAGCTTAGAGAATTATAAAAGGATTACTGGGCAGGTAGATGGTAACGGCAATAGACTGAGCACAAATACAGAGGCCAGTGGTCGTTATCATACAAATTGGCTTAATATGATGTATCCAAGATTAAGGCTGGCAAGAAACTTACTAAGTGATGACGGTGTTATCTTCATTAGCATTGATGATAATGAAGTTGATAACCTAAAGAAGATTTGCAATGAGGTGTTTGGGGAAGATAATTTTGTGGCTGATGTTATAATGCGCTCAAATCCTCGGGGTTCTCAGGAGCCATTCGGAATATCTCGTGAACATGAATATCTAATTTGTTATGTAAAATCTACACAAGGTATATTTAGCATTGTTGGACAAGAACGTGAGGATGATGATTCTGAATTTAATTTTACATTAGAAACAGGAAAAAAGGCACGTTTACTTGGATTGCGAAAGCGAGGTGGCGACTGGCGCCGTTCTGATAGGCCGAATATGTTCTTTCCTTTATATGTAAACCCAAATGATAATAGCGTTCGTATAGAAAAGAGCCAAAAGTACCATTTTGAGGTCTTACCTTTGCGGCCTGATGGAGAAGAAAGTAGATGGACATGGGGGATTGAAACTGCAAAAGAACGCATAGCTGAACTATATGGTAAAGAGATAACACGTAATGGGGAAAAAACTTTTGACATATACCGAATTGACCCATTGGAATCCCCTGATGGCTCTATAAAGCGTGAAAAGTTTAAAAGTGTGTGGTTAGATAAAGAATTAAATTACCAATCGGCGCGACAATATCTTCGTAAGTTATTTGGTAACTCAGAAATATTTGATTTCCCTAAACCCCCTGAAATGATAATTAAACTATTGGGTTCTCTGAATGAGAATGGTGGGTTAACCCTCGACTTTTTCTCTGGCTCTGCCACCACAGCCCATGCCGTAATGCAACTCAACGCCGAAGACGGAGGCAACCGTAAATTCATTATGGTTCAGCTTCCAGAACCAACAGATGAAAAATCCGAAGCCTACAAAGCTGGTTACATGAATATTTCAGAAATAGGCAAAGAACGCATCCGCCGTGCAGGGGATCAGATCTTAGAGCTTAGTTTGAAGAACTTAGAAAAAGAGGGGCTAATTGAAAAGATAGAACTGGGAGCTGAGAACTTAGAACTAGAACAAAGGGGAATTGGAAAGGATGAAGTAGAATTACCAAAAGTTAATAGTTTGGAAGAAAGCGATGGAGCTAGCGGTAATTGTATACCGTCTTTGCGAGAAACTGCCCAAAGCGGAACTTTATTCACTACAGGATCAGATGAAGCGGGCGGCGGTGTCGATACCCAGCAATATAGCCGAGGGACAGGCCAGGGGAACCAGGGAATTTATACAATTTTTAAGAATAGCCCGGGGCAGCAGGGCGGAAGTGGAAACACAGTTGTTGCTTTGCGTACAATTGAAATTCTTGAGCGATACGGATATAGAATCAGCCCTGAATTTATTAACGGAAATAAGCAAAATGACTGCGACCCTGATAAAAAATCTAAGCTCTCAGCTCTAAACTCTCAGCTCTCAAACGACATAGGTTTCAAGGTCCTAAAATTAGACACCTCCAATATTCGCAAATGGCAACCAGACCGTGATAATCTGGAGCAGTCTTTATTGGACTATGTGGACAACTATGTAGAAGGAAGAACAGAGCTGGATGTAGTCTATGAGATAATGCTTAAATACGGACTGGACCTAACTTATCCAGTGGACGAATTTAAAATAGCCCAGAAAAAAGTATATTCTATCGGTTTTGGTATGCTGATGATTTGCCTTGATAATGAGATAACTACTGAAGTGGCCAAGGGTATTATAGCAAAGGCAAAGGAATTGAAACCTGAAGAAAACACTAGGGTTGTCTTTAAGGACAATGGTTTTAAGACAGACAGCAACAAGACCAATGTTAAAGAGATATTTAAATCTGCTGGCATAGAAGAATTTATAACTTTATAAGGAGCAGGCTAGCATGAAACTACAATTTGATAGAAATTTGGAATACCAACAGAAAGCCATCGCCTCCATAGTTGATTTGTTTAGAGGGCAAACCCCAATGCAGACCAACTTTACCGTATCAGCTTATATGGGGCAGGTTGGTTTATTTGATAGTGCCAATGGCATTGGTAATAGGCTGGAACTGGATGAAGAGGAGATACTTGAAAACTTGCAGGAAATTCAACTAAGAAACGGTTTGCCCCAAACAAAAACCCTGAAGGCCGGTAATTACGATTTTGATGTAGAGATGGAGACGGGCACAGGCAAAACCTATGTCTATATCAGGACAATTTTAGAGCTTCATAAGAATTATGGCTTTTCCAAGTTTATTATTGTTGTTCCCAGCCTTGCTATAAAGGAAGGGGTCTATAAGTCTTTACAGATTACCGGGGAGCATTTTAAGGACTTATATGACAATGTAATCTATAACTACTTTATTTATGACAGCAGCAATCTTGAGCAAGTTAGAAGCTTTGCGGTAAGCAATAATATAGAAATTATGGTAATCAATATAGACGCCTTCAGAAGGAGCTTTACCGACCCAACTAAGGAAACTAAGGCTAATATTATCCATAGGACCAATGATAGGCTTAATGGCATGAAACCCATTGAACTTATACAGGAAACCAGACCCTTTGTTATTATAGACGAACCCCAATCGGTAGATACCACGCCAAAATCCAAGGAAGCCATTAAGTCACTCAACCCCTTGTGCACCTTACGCTACTCCGCTACCCATGTGGAAAAGCATAACCTGGTCTATAAGCTAGATGCTGTAGATAGCTATAATTTGGAGCTAGTAAAGCAGATAGAGGTTGCAGGCTTTGCCACTAAGGAT
>JAAYRI010000034.1 GCA_012518875.1 Peptococcaceae bacterium | reverse complement strand
TTAAACCGGACCTCAATATTACAGTTTTTGATCTTCCCCAGGTTAAAACAGTAACATTTAGATACGCCCAGGTTTTTGGCCGAGAGTTAGGCTTTCAGCCCGGGGACTTTTATAAGGACGAGCTGCCTGGCAACCAGGATATTGTGCTGGCCTTCGATATCCTGCACCCAGTGCCGGGGACGCAAAAAGAAGAGGTGTTTAAAAAGGTTCACAAGGCTTTAAATACAGGGGGCTATCTGTTTTATAAAACCTGGTTTTTAGATGAAACCAGGACAAAACCACGTCGGGCAGCATTATTTGCCCTAAAAAGCAAAATTACCAATGATGCTTCCCATGTTTATACCTTCTCAGAAGCAAAAACCATGTTGGAGGTAGTTGGTTTTAGGGTGGAGAATCGTCTTTTCTTAGATGATGGCTGTTCCAGTATCCTTGTGGCCTGTAAAATGAGGACGGGAAACAAAAGAGAATAACTGGGCTAAAAAGTCTTTAGTATGATTAGGAGGGGCAATCCTGTGGGGAAAAACATCTTAATCCTTTGTTTGTGTTTCACGCTATGCGCCGTTCTAGTAGTTGGAGGATGTGGTTTGCAGGAAAAGGCCGGGCCGGAGGGACAGATCTTGAAGGTTGCTATCGGTACGGATATCAATACCTGGGATATTGACAAGTTTCCTGATGGTGATGCCCGCTTTGTATGGTCCCAGATTTATGAGACACTAGTACGTCTTGATCCGGATCTAAGCCTTATTCCTGGCCTGGCCCTGTCCTGGGAAACTGCTGATAACGGCAAAACCTGGATTTTCAAATTGAGGGAAAATGTTAGATTTCATGATGGCACACCTTTTACGGCAGAGGCCGTTGTCTATTCATATGGGAACAGGGCCTATGTTGCAAATACAAAAACCCTACCTGTGGAAAAGGTGGAAGCAATTGATGATTATACCATCAGGTTTACCTGCTCGGGGCCGGTACCATTACCAACTTACCTTACCCACATCGCCTGGCCGGTAGTTAGCCCTACAAGCCTTGATGATGGCGGTGGGTTTGGGTGGCCTATTGGGACAGGACCTTTTAAATATGAAAGCTATAGTAAGGGGCAGGAGGTTACACTGACTAGAAACGACAATTATTGGGGGGATAAGATTAAGCTGGATCGAGTTGTCTTCAAGATCATCCCAGAGGCTACCACCCGGGTTATGGCCATCTATTCCGGAGATGTGGATATGAGCCTTAAAATACCTGAAAGCGATGTAGCCAAAATGGAGAAGGACGCAAATATTACTGTGTATAGAAAACTGAGCACCTTTACTGATTTTATTCAATTTAACTGCTGCAAAACGCCTTTCGAGGATGTAAATGTTAGAAAGGCGGTGGCATACGCCATTGATACGGAAGAGATAGTGGAAAATATTTTATCAGGTATTGGGATCGCTGCCCAGGGGCGTCCTTATTCACCTGTTATGATGTACAGTAGCAATGACTTGCCTTTGTATAGCCGGGATAAGGGGAGGGCAACATCCCTTTTGGCGGCAAGCGGCTGGAAAGATGAAAACGGTGATGGTGTTCTGGAAAAGGATGGGGAACCATTGCGGGTCAATATGCTGGTGGGCCAGTCCTGGAGTCCGCGTGAACTGAGAATTGCGGAAGCCTGCCAGGCTCAGCTCAAAGAGATTGGTATGGCTTTAGAAATAAGGCAGTTAGAACCCGCAGCCTTAAGCTCCCAGGAGAGGGAGGGAGGTTTTGATATGATCATGCGCACCGGTTATTTTGTCTGGGGGCCCTATCCCCACCATGTTAAGGTGCATTCCTCAAACAGTTATGCCGGCCATTACCATAATGAGTTATATGATCAGTTGATACTTCAGGCAGAAAGTGAAACTGTTGAAGGGAAAAAACAACAGGCTTATGATGATATACAAAAGATGATCATAGATGATTTACCGGCATTTTACCTGGTGCATGAGGAGAAAATTGTAGCTGTTCGAGATAAGGTGCGGGGTTATGTG
>JAAYRI010000200.1 GCA_012518875.1 Peptococcaceae bacterium | reverse complement strand
GTGTTTGGACAGGTAAAAATATGCTGACCCGAGTAGCAGCAGGATAAGGGGGATTAGGGAGGCGGCCTCCGCAAACTGGTAATTATCCGCCAGCAGCAGGTAAATTGTAGTGTTGACAAATATAGCCCCGCTGACCAAAGTAACTACCAGGGCAAAAGAAGAGCGCAGGGTATAGTTGAGATAAAATATCCCGCCAAACAGCATTAGGGCCACAAAGATCACCAAAAGGGCGGTAGATTGTGCCGCCAGCACCCAAAAGGCCAGCAGCAAAGCGCTTAACCCCAGGGTCAGCTCTTCCCTTAGGATGAAGGCTACCGGCAGCACGCCCAGCAGCCAAAACAGCATCCCGTTGGGGAAATGGACGTCGATATGAAAGACCTGGGCGATCAGCCAGATGCCGGCGCCAAACATCAGGCAGCCCAGCAATGTCAGGGTGCGGCTTAAATGGGGATAGTTTTTATCAGTCCACAGCGCCACCAGGTGAAAAAGAATCAGCGGTGCCACAACCAGGCTGATCTTCGCCCAGGAAGGTATGGCCTGCCAGTTGGCGGCAAAAAATAGGATGACGCCCGTCCCCAGCAAAAGGGCACCCAAAAGCAGCAGGACGGGAATTAGCCTGCTTTTGCTTGCGGCAGGGTAAAGGCTGGTGATTTGGACCGCCTGATCGGCTGTGATAATCCCGCTGTCTACCCATTTTTTTGTTTCCTTTAACAACCAGGATAGCATGAGCTTTGCCTCACATTTTCTTTTTATAGGGGGACAAGCCCCCCAATTATCAGGGCGACTGGGACCCCGTGGTCAACTAGTAAAACGCCGGTAGAAGGAGGTATCTAACCCCCTGTTCCACTCCTATTCAAGGAAGTCTTCTCCAATCCCCACCCGGCACTATGGCACCCTGTTCTTCTATTTCCTCCGGCATCCCCCAGATATACAAGTAGGCCGGCATCTTGGCTCCATCTACTGTTTCTACCACCTGGACAACCCGGTTGTAAGGATTACCAGCACAGCCTTCCCGATAACCTTCCAATCTATCCAGAACCTGCAGGGATTTACCAATATCCCGCAGCTCCATTATTTCACCATGCACAATGCCCTTGCCCGGTATTACTGCCGGGTAGCCGTATGGCAGATCATATAGAATCCCCTCTGTTTTCCCTGGCCGCATTCCTTTTAGAAATGGTTTGATCAGGTGGTGGTTGCCCATGCCGGACATAAGCGTACCATAAACAAAGACCCGATTTATTTCCATTCCCTTTCTCCTCTCATCATTATATCCTGTCATACAGGCAATGTCTCAGTAAACCCGTTTTCAAGATACCCCTGACGGATATGGGCAAGGTATTTTTCATCCGGCGCTAACTGGGCTCTGGAATCTTCTGTTTTCTTCCATTTTGTCATGATGTAGGCCGTCGTAGAAACAGGACTTCCGTCCAAATCAACAACAATATTCTCTTTTCTGTAGTGCTTTGGGAATCCCTCATAGCGATCAAGGACCCTCTCCTCATCTGTTGAAATTTCCCAGATAACGGCCGGTGTTTGTCCACCGGTACAGGGTTCTATGTCGGCATAATAATGAAATCACAACAGCCAGTCCTTAATATAGGTTTTGCCCCGCCATTTGGCCCTTGGGCAGCGGTGGAGCATGCGGGCAGAAGACATATTGCTGCCATAAGCAAGATATAAAAGTTTTCCCGGCTGCAATGGGGTGACCCCACTATTGTTTTTTTTCATCTTGGGAACCTCCTTTATTAATTTGACATATCTATACCTACCCATACTAAATACCGCCCCCTTTGCCCACATGGATCAGCCGGCCCAACCGCAGCGGGGGCATATATTCCCCATCCATGATGGAAATAAGCCAGTGACGAAAGCGGTGCAGAAAGCTGCACATGAGCACGTGAAACTTTGTCTGCCGCACATACCTGCTTGCAAACTAGCCGGGTCATGGCTTGGGGTTCCAGCTTCCAAAACAAAAAGCCCCTCCCCCCAAAGGAGGGTCTGTGGGGATATGGACATGAGAACCCCATGGCGGCGGGTTAGCCCCTGCCATGGGGAGTAAATGACCCGGAAGGTGATAGATGTCGTTACCTGTCAGAAGAGGACAGTCCCTCAAATGAAAGTTTTTCTGATCTCCGCTGCTGATTTTGGGGAAAGATAGGCTGGCGGGATATCAACCACTGTCCTGGCACCGGACTGGCCTTCTTTATTTAGCCGGTAGGCTGCCCGGGCAAAAGCAATCAGCACATTAGCCGTAAAGTCAGGATTGGAACCTAACTCTATTTTGTATTCAATGATATGGCTGTGGGGCTTCTGCAAACCTGTTTTCCCATAGCGAATAACCAACCCGCCATGAGGAATGCCGCTATGATGCTTTTTCAGTTCTTCTGCTGTAATAAAATGCACTGTGGTATCATAACCCGCAAAATAATCCGGCATTGTTTTTATTTCCTGCTCAATCCGCAGTTTGTCGGCACCCTCTTCAGCCACCACAAAGCACTCTCTGCGATGCCTTTCCCCAGTTGTTAACTCCGGCATGTGGCCACTTTTTACAGCTTCGATGGCCTTTTCCAGAGGGATTGTATACTGTTTGGCATCCTGGACCCCTTTTACTCTGCGAACGGCATCCGAATGGCCCTGACTGACACCCTTGCCCCAAAAGGTGTAGGTATTTCCCTGGGGCAGAATGGCCTCTGCATAGAGCCTGTTGACGGAAAACATGCCCGGATCCCAGCCACCGGCAATAATGCTGACCTTCCCGGCGGCCAGGGCCCTGCTGTTGACGGCCTGAAAATAATCCGGCACTCTGGCATGAGCATCATAGCCGTCGACGGTATTAAACAGGCCGGCAAATAAGGGGCCCTGTATCGGCAAATCTGAGGCGCTGCCGCCGCAGAGGATCATCACGTCGATTTCACCCGTCATTTTTTCCGCATCATCAACATGAAAAACAGGCACACCCTCCAGGGCTGTTTTGATTGTTGCCGGCCGGCGCCTGGTAAATATGCCCAACAGTTTCATGTCTTTATTTTGTTGAATTCCCTGCTCCACACCTTTTCCCAAATTTCCGTAACCAATTATGCCAATTCTTATCTCGCTAATTATGAACCCCCCCTTAAGGCTTCCTGCCTATGGCGGCATCCCGGCGGCAATTTCCGCTCCGCCCGATACCTTACCCGGCACTGTGATCTGATTATATGATAAACCGGGGCCCGAAAAAAAGAAACTTCTGCTTAAAAAAAACAGGGGGCCAGGCCCAAGTCCTGTATCACTGTGGTCCTGGAAATGAGTAAACATCCCCGGCCAGCCCCCTGTTGCCCACCTGATTATGGAAGTACTATGAACAGCTTGATCTCTTTTACCATGCCCTTTTCTACCTCAAAAGTGATATGTTTATATTCTGTAGCCCTGCCGAGCCGGTAGGCGCAGTTGTCTGCATTAGTCCGTCCATCGGGGATTATTTCGATGCCTTTGTAGGCTTCCTTCAGCTGTTCCAGGGTGGAGCCAATGGTAATGCCCCTGGGTGTTTGCAGCTTTGTATCCGTTAAATCCAGGCTCATCAGCCAGAATTTCTCACCGTCATCCTGGGGTGAAAACAGTTTCACCATACAGCCCTCATATTCTAGTGCTTTTATGTGACTACCGGCAAAGGTGTCGGCCTCCCTACCCAGCACCTCCTTGCTTTCCGAAATTGGTTTACCAAGAAGGGCACTGAGAGCCGCCTCATCATAATGGTCACCTAGTATTAACGGTCGATTGTCAGCCAGTAAGGAATAGTCATTAGTTATGTCCTGTGAATTTTGCTCCCCTGCGGCGCCGGCACTCACTCCATTACCCGTTTCATAGCCCAGGTCATTAGGCTTGCCGTTACATGCACTTAGCAGGGCAGCACAGACTATTACTGTGATAAAAAACATTAATATATTGGATTTCCGCCCACTTTTCATAACCTCGCCACCCCTTCAAATGATTCTTTTAGCTTTTTAGACGCCGCAAATATCCCGTAGGTTCAACAGGGACCTGATTCCCCATACCTTATTAATGGAACAAGGTGGTCTGGTACCTCATCCCACAGGATCACACCTTACGGGCTGGTGAGGGTAGCACTATCAATACCATTTTTCTGCAGATGCTGCTGCAAATTATCCTGCAACAGAATACGGATGTCCTCATAGTCTCCATAATGGGCCAGGATTTTATCTGCCAGGCCCTTGATTTTCTTACCAGATGCGGGCATGGTGCAATATTTCCTGATGGAGGGACCAAATTCCGTGCCGTCCCTTGCTTGTTCATATTTCTCCAGGACATACCGGCCGCTGTTATCTTTGCCATAGGTGATTGCCGCTGGAATGACACTGCCCCCTTCTGGCGACAGCACATTATCAAAAAGCTGGTAGCGTGCACTATAGGTGGTGACAAAGACCTTCAGCATGTCTCCCTCCTCATAGCTGCCAAAAATTTTTGGCGCCACAACGGTAAAACCGCCTCCCTTATAACCCTCATGCTGTTCAATTTCTGTAGCATAGACCAGCTTTTCGATTGGATCCTGACCTTCATAGGCAAAATTAGGCAGCTTAACTCCCTCCCGGACGGACAGGGCCTGGTACCATTCCTGGGGGGTTAAGGTCTCGTCTGTCACGTTGTTCCTGGCGCCTAGAAATTCCTTGCATAAAGCCATCATAATATGGCCTTTAAGATCATCACAGCCCCCCTTTTCAAACCGTGACAGCAGGTAGGTAAGGGCCACATCACCCATTTTCAATATGCTCTCATACTGATGCTGGTGGGCGTTAATATAGTCCTGGGGGTTGGCAGATCCCCGGGGGGAGGAAAGGATTGTTTCCAGGTGTTCTTCGATCATGTCGGCTGTTGCCTGGAGAACAATGTCAGATGCCAATGGAGTATTGGTGACCCGGTCAATAAGATTTTTTAGGGCCTCGGCGCCGGCAGCGAAGGTGCGCACATCCCCGTCCAGCAGTTCTTCAGCCATTTCCCTGGTATAGGGAAAGGAATATGAGGCTCCATCATACCGGCCGGTCTGATCGGCGATTTGGCAATTAATCACATCCACATTGTCAATTAAACTAAAAAGGATGATGGCATTGGGGAAAAAAGCATCGCCGCAGATGGCTCCATTTACTGTCACGCCAGCGGAATCGTGCATGATGTAATTGATGGTGAGACCATAAGGCGAATTGGCGGTTTGCAGCTCCACCGTTCCACGGGTGATCCCTTCCGGCAAAGGCATGGCATCAATCAATCCGACAACCTTACTGTTGTTGCCCACGTAGGGGGTTTTATTGGCCATTAGCCTTTCGATTGAGTAGCCTAAATATGTATTTGATTCGACAGGGCCAGGCCTTTGATTGACGGCCAATGCAGCAGCCAGGACAAGGATGGCCGCTACTATCAGCGCAATAACCCAGAACAAGGGCTTCTTATAATATGGAATGTTGGGCATTTTTTATTTTCGCCTCCCTAATAATGTACCTGATAAAACCTGTTACAGATAACCTGGACTGCTTCGGCAAAATATTGCTAGTTTCCTGTTCGGAAGTGAAAACTGCCTTTCCTTTCAGAGGCAAAAATAAAAACCGTGGCTGTGATAGAAAGCCACGGTAGGTGGGTAGGGCGGGTACCTGCATTAAAAAAGGCTTGATAGAAACCGCATGGCCATGCCCCTGTTCAGATCATCGTGGCAGAACTGGTTGCGGTAATGGCGCAGACACCCGTAACAACTGGCGCTGCCCCTAGCCCCACCGCATTCGCAACGCTGCAGACGGCTTAAGGATGCCTTCAGCACCTTCTTAAAAGTGTCGCCTCTGGCCAACCGGCGGACATGGCCAGCCCCGCCTGGAACATCATCATAGAGTATTAGGGCTGGGTTGCCAAAGGGATTGCCGGGCATGGGGTATAGGCAGCCATCCAGGTCACGCCGCTCTATCTGCATTTCAGAACTAACCCCTTCCAGCAAAGCATATAGCAAGGAGTACCAAAAACCCCTTTCCTTATTTCGGTAGCAGTAGAAATACAGAACAGGGCTTTCCCCAGTGAGTACAGTGATTGCTAGGTATTTTTTCACTGCCCAAAACGGTAAAACCACAAAAAGGACATACCCTAAAACCATAGTAACCGGCATTGTTAATTATTGCTAGTTTGCCCCGGGATGCAGCAACTAGTTCCAACTCGATATTCATCCTCATCCCGGCCAATGATCTGGCCTGGCTGGAAATTATACAGGGCAAAACCTGATGGTTTAGCAAAAAGCAAAGTCAGCAACAGGGTAGTTGAAAATATAAATGTGCTGGAAGGTTGGGTTTATTACATAGACCACCTGGATCACAACTCGATTAATAAAGTGCGCCCCGACGGCACAGATGAAACAAAACTGGTGGAGGGTTATTGCTGGCACCTGTATGTGGCCGCAAGCTGTATGTATTTTGACCGGCGTGATGAAAATAATATGCCTCAGGTTTGCCGGGCAGATTTAGACGGGGGTAACCTGTCCCTGCTGGTACCTGATATGTCCGTTGCTTACTACTATCAGGGTCAGGTTTACTATAACAACACCCAGGAATTGGGGATTTACGACATCCCCACCGGGAGCAGGAAAACCCTTGCCCGGACTTATACCAACAATGTTTCCGTGGATAACAGCGGCATTTATTATTGGGCTGTAGATCAAGGTGAATTCCACCATATTAATGCCGCCGACGGAGCAGACAGCCTTATTATGCCGGGGGGAGACTTTTTTAATTACAGCCGGGGCAATTTGTATTATATGGGTATTGGCGCCAATGAAAAGGGTCCCTACCATGTTGTCAACCGCCTTAACCTGGCCCAAAAGGAAACCACCCTCCTCATCGAGGAAGCCAACGAGTATTTTGATTCACAGGGAGATTGGCTGGGTATTACCTTCAAGCAATGGCACGAACACCCAGAAACTGTAGATCCGGCGTTGTTAGATGAAATAGACGGTGGGCTGAAAAATGGCTTTAACGAATCTGTGGGCTATGTTTATACAGTAGGTGAACACCTGTAGTGCCACCCTGCGTGAAAGCATCATCCAAACAGGAAAAGCAGATTGTATCGCCCGTTTGGATGGCAGCGTGAGGATATGGGATTAACCTGGAATAGGGCAACAAAGGCATGGGAGCAAGCTTAGACCGGGTTTGAACCCGGCTTTGGCATGCAAGCTGGTTGTGAGCATTCTTTAGTGTAAACGGAATAACCATCCAAACTTTTGTCAATACTATTATGGTAGCATAAACGGGGCAACACTGAGGAGCGATCCCACGCTTGCTATGGCTTATACGGTGGAAACGGCGGGCTTATTATTGCCCGCTGTTTTATATTATACCGGTAAGTCCAAAAGCGTATAAACCTCGGGGGTATGGGGGCAGAAAACCCATGATTTTAAAAAAGGTTGTCAGCTCAGCCCAGTTTGTTTCCCAGGAGCGCATAATTGATGGGTATTTGTGGTTCCATTTTCCCCTGAATTCTTCTTTTGCATACTATGCATCTAGGGGGAGTGGAATGGGACGAGGGACCTGTCCCCCGTCCCAGCGGGGTTAACTACCTCACTATTTTCTCTAACTTGGCCACCTTAGAGACCAGGAAGCCGGTATCTGCCTCAATACTGCTAAGTCGCCCTTCAAGATTGTCAAACCGTCCCGCCGTATCCTTGCGATGCTCAGTAAACTGTTCCGCCGTCTCCTTAAACAGGTCCGTCATCTCTTGGCGCAGTTCAGCAAACTGTTCCGACGTCTCTTTGCGATGATCGGCAAGCTGCACCGCCATCTCATGGCGTAGTTCAGAAAACTGTTCCGCCGTATCCTTGCGATGTTCGGCAAACTGTTCCTCCGTCTCCCTAAACCGATCTGTCATTTCTTTGCGCAGATCAGCAAACTGCTCCGCCGTCTCTTGGCGATGATCAGCAAACTGCTCCGCCATCTCTTTGCGATGATCGGCAAACTGCTCCGCCATCCCTTTGCGATGATCAGCAAACTGTTTCACCATTTCCTTGTGTCTGTCTTCTTGAATTTGGTTGGCATCAAATAGAATACGCAACTTTTCTATGACTTCATTTTCCATGCGTAATTCCAGGCCGATTATATCCTTTCTGAGTTTTTTTTGCTCTTCAGAAATGGATTTTAGCTGCTGTAAAACTATGTTTTGAAATTCTTCATTGGACACGGGATACCCTTCCCCCTTTTTTGCATTAATCACTAAACAATTGGTAGGGCTGTCCTTTTCCCCAGTTTATCCTATCATGTTGGTTGGTTACTTATTTTGTCAATTTAGGTGGCAAACCCCTTCCCTTTGCGAAAAACATTGGCCTGGGAGAATTTACATCAATAGTTGTTTTCAGCCCGGATGGCAGAAACCCTCTTTTTATTTTGCCTGGGATACAGCAATTTATATGGGGTAAAAGCGCAGTCTGTTTAGCTGGGTTAAACCAGGCCGTCAAGCCAAACAGCAACACACTGCCCAGCCAGTGGAACGAAAGGTTTTTCCCTTGTTCCCGCTCCTGGTGGGAAGAGGCCCCTGGGAAAGGGAAATTGGGGTACACCCTCGGGAACCCCGGCTTTTAATGAGGTGCCATCAAAAATAGTATAATTATTTGACTTAAGGCAACCAGAATTAGGGGCGTAGATGCAATTACCACCCATTTCCTTTTAGTTTTCAACCCGTTAAGGAGCATTAGTGTCCCATAAATAGTAGTGATCGTTATACTTAAAATAGTCATCAAATTACCCCTCATCTCAAACCCCATATTTGCCGGATCATCCAGGATTTCATATTTACTAAAACCTGTTTTAGCTATAAAGGCCATAAACTCCTCCTTGCTATAGGCACGTTCGAGCAGCACCTGTTTAAAAATGAGCTTTGAAATGGCAGTGTTAAACCAGGACAGTCTCATTTTTCTAGCATAATAATCGTTTATCGCTTGGGGAGATTGCTCCACAATTTTGCTGCACTCCTTATATGTTGCTTTAAAATATCCTTGTTAAACTCAGGGCCCACGGGGGTTGGGACGGGGTACCCGGTACCTCGTTTCTCTGCCCGGTACCTCGTTTCTCTGGAACGAGGACTCATCCTCTCGTTTTACCCTTGCTCACCCCCATCCCACTTCTGGGCACAAAAAAACCCCTTTGTGTGAGGGGTTCTTCCTTCAAAGCCATGCCTGCATCAGTACCACCCAGGCTCCCTGGGTGGCCACATACCACCACCGCCAAGGCCCTTGTTTTCCCGCCGGGCAGGTCCTGCTAAGTAAAATTGGGAACATGCCCCCTATCCATAAGGGGTTGTCCTAAAGAGGGCCCTGTCCCCATGTGCGAAAAAAACTGTGAATAGCCATATCTACCGTTTCAGGTCATCTAAAGTAGCAAAGGTATATCCTTGATTCTTAATTTCCTTCAAAATTCTGTCCATTGCCTCTGCATTGTCTTTTGACACTGCATGCATCAATAGTATGGCACCGTTGTGGGTGTTGTTTATCACGGCTTCATAAGCCTCCTGGGCCCCACCCTTCATGGGCACCCAGTCCACTGCAGCCATACTCCAGAAAATATTGTAATAACCCATACCCCTAGTCACAGCCAGGGTCCTTTCGCTAAACTCCCCCCGGGGCGGCCTCAGGTATTTCATACCGGTTTGGCCGGTGATGTTTTTATATTTTTCCTCAACAACCTGCAGTTCTTTTTTAATCTCACTATCAGATACTTCTGGGAAACTAGGATGGGTGTCGCTGTGATTGCCCACAATGTGTCCCTCATCCACCATGCGCCTCACCAAATCCGGCTGGCTGTCCAGATAGTGCCCGGTGACGAAAAAGGCCGCCTTGACATCATTGGCTTTGAGGGAATCAAGGATGGATGGAGTATAACCGTTCTCATATCCCTCATCAAAGGTTAGGTAGATCACTTTATCCTCAGGGCTGCCTACCCAGTAGGAATCGTGCCGTTCCAGCATGGAGTTGAGCCAACTGGGCATCTCCGGCTGTTGGTGTTCATCATTGCGTTTAAGACCCCAACCATGCTTTTCATTGGGAAAATTCCCACCGCTAACTTGTTTATCTTGTTCCATACCGGCGCCGGGTTCAGGAGCATCTCCCTTCTTTTCTGCAGCAGCCGAATCCCCGCTGTTGTCTTCATCTTCACCGACGTCATTGTCGTCGTTG
Organism: Peptococcaceae bacterium; assembly: GCA_012518875.1. Classification (GTDB taxonomy): domain Bacteria; phylum Bacillota; class Desulfotomaculia; order Desulfotomaculales; family Pelotomaculaceae; genus Syntrophopropionicum. The sequence continues at coordinate 5,210 of JAAYRI010000200.1, read as the reverse complement.
TCGTCGTTATTGTTGTTCCCATTGTCCCTCTCGTTATCCTCAACCCCGGCCTGTTCCTGATCATCATTGCCCTCATTGTCCTCTAGAGAAATGGAGATACTACTGTTTATGGCCTTTTGCCACATACCGGCCAGAGCACTTCTGCCCGGATGATCCAATTGGGCTTTGATCACATACCCTACCATAAAAAACACCAAAAGGGCCACAATGCTGTAGAAAATCATGCTGGGACGTGATTTTTTCTTTTTCCCAGGCAACTTATCTTTGGACATCCTTCCGCCTCCCGCTGATTTACTTATCCATATAATTGGCTAAAAAAGCCCTAATTATCCCTAATACAGGATAAAATAAAGGGTCCCACGCCTATATTATAAACCTTAAGGGCAGCTGGGTACCTGTCCTCCTATTTCACCTAGGCATAGAAAAAACCCCCCAGTATTTTGTGTGAGAGGTTCTTTCTTATTTCATCCACTATATTGCTAAGCTATTTCATACCCAGTAGCGCCTTTAGGTCGGCAACAGATTTTTCCGGTTCGCTTCCCTTAACGCCAACAAAGGGAATTTCGATGTTCAGGTTTTTTAACTCCCTTTTGATTTTTTGAATAAATATCCCTTCACCCTCTACCTCAACGCCATTCGCAGAGGTAGTGTTGACCCCGCAGGTTGGGGAACGGTTAATTCCCACAATCCCAACTATAGTAAATCCATACCTCATGTATTCCTTTATTTGCAGAATGATATAGTTTACAAAGTCGTTCATTATCTTGTCCGGGATATTTTCTTCCAATGCCCCCCGGATCCGTGTGTTTTCCACAGTGATCCCATCTTTATAGCCTTCAATTTTTCCCCGGTCCAGCCCCAGGGTGTTCATCTCCAAACAGGGCATTTGTAAAATACCTATTTTGGCGTCCATAATTAAATTTGCCACTTTTTCCATCGTCCCGGGATAACTGGCCACACTATTCATGACTGCATTCTGGTTGAATATGCAGTGCGCTACAATCAATATTTTTCTGCCTCTTACATCTGGAAACATCCAGCAAACCTCCTGACCACAATTTAGTCCACAGATCCAAAAAAGATAGCGCACATCAAGGGGTAATCAAGACATGCGCCTGTCCATCGAACTATTTATTCCGCGGGAAACGACGTGCGAAGTCGTCCGCCATATCATTCAGAGTGACCCAGCGAACACCCTGGTGTTTATTAATATGCTCAATTAAGCTTTCATGGGCCAGCATTACATTGGGCCGACCGCTGCAGTCGGGGTGAACAGTCATGGCAAAAATCGCATAATCATATTCCCTGTAAATAAAATCAAACTGATCCTTCCACATTTCCCCAACAATTTCTCGCGGGTTAGCAAACCCGTAGCTGTTCACGGAACTTTTAACAAACATCATCGGCGGCAAATCAGTCAAATGCCAGTTGGCGGGGATTTCGATCAAATCAGTTTCTTCTCCCCGGGTGAAGGGTTTCATCCACTCGGCAGCTTCTTTGCTGAAGTCGATCTTTGTCCACTTGTCACCCGTCCTTACATAATAGGGCAGGCAATCGTGGTGCATCAGGCTGTGGTCATATTTAAAACCATATTTAAGTAACAATTCATTAGTAACATTGGAAAATTCCCACCAGGGGGCTACATAGCCGTCTGGTTTTTTCCCAGTTAGGTCCTCAATTAGTTCTATAGACTTGACTAAAACGTCCTCTTCCTGCTTTGGCGTCATGGCTATGGGGTTTTCGTGGGAATAACCGTGAGCACCAATTTCATGGCCGGCATCTACAATCATTTTTACCTGTTCTGGAAAAGACTCAATTGTTTGACCGGGGATAAAGAAGGTTCCCGGTATGTTGTACTTTTTAAACATATTCAGAAAACGGGGAACGCCTACTTCTGCTGCCCAAACACCCCTAGAGATATCACTGGGGGAGTCTTCACCACCATAGGAACCTAACCAACCAGCGATAGCATCAACATCCACTCCATAACCGACAAAAATCTCCTTAGCCAATAAACACATCCCCTTTTCATTGTTTTATAGGTCACATAAAAACCTGTTGATCAATGCTGTATTCAAATCTCTCAGGTAGGGTAGCTGACGCCTTTGTTGGCCAATAAGGTTATGGTCAACATCAGCAACCAAAACCTCATTTTCCAGAGAGGCCTCTGCTACAACCTCCCCCCTAGGATTGATTATTCTGCTATGACCCGCGAAAAAGGTATCGTTTTTTTCCTCTCCAGAACGATTGGCAGCGATAACATAAACCCCATTTTCCAACGCCCTTGCTCTTGTTGCAATGTCCCAGGCATATAACCGCTCTCTGCCGAAAGCTGAAGGATAGGCGAGAATATCGGCGCCTTTTATGGCCAGTATCCTTGCTCCTTCCGGGAAACCTACCTCATAGCAAATTTGCATGCCCAATTTGGTAAATCCCAAATCAACATTCTGGAACTTTTGACCTCTAGCAAAACGCAAATTCTCTCTATCCCACAAATGAATTTTGCGATAAATTGCCAAAACGCCACTGGCGTCAACTGTTAGCGCCGTATCATAAATCAAACCTCTTATCTGACCATGTTCTAGGATAGAAGCCACAAGAACAATTCCGTACCTTCGACAGAGCTCCTGCATCCAATTGGTGGTCTCGCCGCCGGGGATAACCTGGGCCAGCTTGTCATCCAGCTCTTCAGTTCGGTAGCCGGTGCTGAACAATTCAGGCAATACAATCAACCTAGCACCCATTTCAGCTGACTGATGAATCAGCTCTGAAGCCCGAGTATGGTTGTCCACCACCTTGCCAGGGAGACTGTTCATTTGTATCGCTGCTACCTTGAAGTTGCAACCCACAGACAGGTGTACCCCCTTTTTTATTGGGTGGGAAATTTGCTGTCCCAACTGCATTGCAGGCAACCTGGATATGCAGGGTCAGATCAAATTATTCCGAATATTCTAGTTACAATTATACCATGAAATAGTATTTCACAGAGAAAAAATCATCAAAAAATGCATCATGGGGGCTAAAATAACCGGAAACTATTGCAGATAGAGGCATTTTTGGTTATGGCTAGGGGCTGGAATGGAACGAGGTGTCGAGTAGAGGCGGGGGGGTCTCACCCCCACCCCCCTGTTTCACTCTGGGCAAGGATTCGACAAAATGTACAATTTTGCAATTGAAGTTTACCTCTGGGTGCTGTATTATATATGAACACATGAGCACCTATTCATATATACTAGCAACAACAAAGGAGTGGATCCCATGAATAGTGGGCAACAACCCGCAAAAGAGCCTGGCAACGGGGCCCACCATTTAGACGAAGAAACATTATTTGCCGTTTCTCAAATGTTCAAAGCCCTGAGCAGCCCCACGCGAATTCGCATTTTAAATTTATTATGCACCGGAGAGTATCCGGTGAATGACATTGCGGGTATGTTAAACCTGGGCCAAACCTGTGTCTCCCACCAGTTGCGCATTTTAAAGGATTTGCGGTTGGTCAAATACAGACGAGAAGGCACCACCCTGTACTACTCGGAAGATGACCATCACGTGATGAATTTACTGAAACAGGCCATAGAGCACGCTGGGCATCAATAACCTGGGGAGGGGTTCAAAATAGGACACCATTATGACCATGACCATGCACATGACCATACACATGGCGCAAATAAAAAAACATTGTTGATTAGTCTAATCATTATTACCATCTACATGGTTATTGAGGTAATTGGGGGCCTTTTGACCAACAGCCTGGCATTGTTGTCTGATGCTGGACATATGCTCAGCGATGCCTTGTCACTTGGTGTAGCCTTGCTGGCATTTACACTAGGGGAAAAGGCGGTCAACCAGCGTAAAACCTTTGGGTACAAACGATTTGAAATTTTAGCCGCCGTTCTCAATGGGGTAATGCTGATATTGATTGCCATTTTCATTTTTTATAAAGCTATCCCCCGTTTTATCAGCCCGCCTCAGGTTGCTTCTACCGGCATGCTAGCCGTTGCCTCCGTCGGCCTGCTGATCAATGTCCTGGTGGCCTGGATTATGTTTCGCGGTGGGGATGTGGAGGAAAACCTGAATATGCGGGGCGCCTATCTGCATGTAATTAGCGATATGCTGGGTTCCGTAGGTGCCATTATCGCCGCCCTGGCGATCATCTTCTTCGGCTGGGGCTGGGCCGATCCCCTGGCCAGCGTGATCATTGCCCTCCTTGTGTTGCGCAGCGGCTACTATGTGACAAAATCCGGGCTCCATGTGCTGATGCAAGGAACACCGCCAAATGTGGATATGGATCATGTGATCCGGACGATCCAAAGCACAAAGGGCATCGACAGCTTTCACAACCTGCATGTGTGGTCTATTACCAGCGGGCTGAATGTGCTTTCTTGCCACGCAGTGGTCGGAGACCAAATGTCCATTGGGGAAGGAGCCGCCCTACTTCGGCAAATGGAACACAATCTTGCCCACCACAACATACACCATACCACCATTCAGCTAGAAACCCCCTCCCACCAGTGTAAAAGGGAGCTGGGTTTGGTTTCAACTGAGGGGACTTTTCTTGACTAGAATTGAATTTTAGTGGGTGATATCCCCGGCGGTGGGTATCACCGAAACATTTACCCGGCATACCGCCATTGAGCCAAGGGTGAACTGGTTTTGGCAATTAATAAAATTGTATCTCCCCCGCTAATGTATTAGAATGACATTTAAATAGGGAGTAGAAAACTATGAATTGAGGTGACTGGGGTGTACAGACAGAAAATCCGGGAGCAGCACCAGGAAATCAAAGGAATTATTAACGAATTGCGGGAAGATGTCTATAGTGCGGAGGATATTCCCGAAAACACGATTTGGATTGCCCTAAAACTGGGCCAGTTAAATGCCGTCCTCCAGGCCCATCTAAAGTTTGAGGATGAATTCCTCTACCCCTGCCTGAAAGAGAGCAATCACCAATACACGGCAGAAACCGCTACCAAATTTTCCGCCGAAATGGGTGGGCTGGCACAAAAATTTGATGCCTATATCAAACAATATATTGGCACCCCCCATTCCATCAGGCAGGATCTGGAAAGGTTTGTCCAGGATACCGCCACATTAATCGACAAAATTTCCACCCGGATTGAGGCTGAAGATAGGGAACTATATGAACTATTAAATAATCATCCAGTGGACTGCCAGGTTAAAAAATAAAATTAAGATGTGGGATCCTTTGTGAT
>JAAYRI010000199.1 GCA_012518875.1 Peptococcaceae bacterium | reverse complement strand
TTTCGCTTGCGCTCGTCCATACCGGAACCCCCTTTCATTGTTAGCACTCTACTGTGCTGAGTGCTAAAAACGCTTAAATAAAAAATAACAAACCTCTATATGTTTGTCAAGGGAATTGGCAAGATTCAAATGAATTCCCTAAAAACCACGTTGGCCAAAGGCAGACCCTTTGCTGTGAGATGCAAACGTCCCCGACTTATTTCCAGTAGGCCTTTACCACGTAGATCCACTATTGCGGATCCATAAACATCCTCTACCCTCCTGCCGAAACGCTGGTAAAACTGGTTCAAATCCACACCGTCGGTGAGGCGCAGCCCCAGGAACATCGTCTCTGACATTTCATCGGCAGGCGTTAAGCAGGTACTGTGTTCTATAGGATATTCTTTCCGGGAGAGATGGTCACAATACCCATCAAGGGAAATATCGTTAGCAGACCGGACTCCCTTTATTAATGAATGAGCTGCCGGGCCCAGTCCCAAATAGGGCTGGTTCAACCAGTAAATTAGATTGTGGGCACACTCCCTACCGGGCTGGGCAAAATTGGAGATCTCGTAATGATTGTAACCTCGAGCAGTGAGGAAGGCAATAGCATCCTGATACATATCTGCCTCCGTCTCCTCGGGGCAGGGGCAGGTAGCGCCATGTAACACTGCTTGCTCCAATGGTGTCCCTTCTTCCAGTTGCAGACCATAGGCAGCAATATGCTCCGGGGCTATTTCTACAGCCTGCTGCAGGGTTTCCTGCCAGTCATAGTTGGTTTGACCGGGAATACCAAAAATGAAATCCAAATTGAGGTTATCAAACCCGGCTTTTCTTGCTAACTGCATAGCCTCAACTGCCTGGTCCCCACTGTGGGTGCGGCCCAGCACCTGAAGCAGCCGGTCCTGAAAAGATTGCACGCCAATGCTGAGCCGGTTTACCCCCAGTTCCCGCAGCCCGGTAAGCTCGGCCCCATTGATGGTACCCGGGTTTGCTTCCACTGTGACTTCACAGCCTGGGGTGAGCAGAAAGGAAGAGCGCACTGCTGCCAACACCATTTCAAACGATGCTACCGGTAGGGTAGTAGGGGTACCGCCACCAAAAAAAATACTGGTGATGATTTTATCCTCCTCAGCCAGTGATGTTCCATATAGGTTAATTTCTTTTATTAGGGACGCCAGATAGTTTTTTACTGCCCCGCCTTCAAGAGGATAGGAGGTAAAGTCACAATAAAGACACTTTTTAATACAAAAAGGTACATGAATATAAAGTGCAATAGACATTAGCAGGCCCCTTTCCCCTAAGCTTCACCCAAACCCAGTACAGCCATGAAGGCTTCCTGGGGTATTTCCACGCTACCCACCTGTTTCATTCTTTTCTTACCTTCTTTTTGCTTTTCCAACAGTTTGCGTTTGCGGCTGATGTCACCGCCATAACATTTGGCCAAAACGTCCTTACGTACCGCTTTTACTGTTTCCCGGGCAATTACCTTGTTGCCGATGGAAGCCTGGATGGGAACTTCGAAAAGATGACGCGGGATTAGGCCACGTAGCCTTTCTACCAGCTGGCGTCCCCGGTAGTAAGCATTGTCTTTATGGACAATAATAGATAGAGCATCCAGGGCTTCACCGGCAATAAGAATATCCAGCTTAACCAGATCTGATTGTCTGTAGCCGGTAACCTCATAATCCAGGGAGGCATAACCCTTGGTCCGAGACTTCAACTGATCAAAGAAGTCATAAATAATTTCACTGAGGGGCATGTCATAGGTCAACATCACCCTGTGCAGACCCATGTATTCCATATTGCTGAAGATACAACGTCGCTCCTGGCAAAGTTCCATCACCGCCCCCACATAATCCTTGGGTGCCATAATCGTGGCCCTAACATAAGGCTCCTCAATCATATCCATCTCCACAGCAGGCGGCATTTTGCTAGGATTTTCGATGAGCAGCACTTTCCCCCCAGTGGTTGTAACTCGGTAAACTACGTTGGGGGCCGTAGTAATGAGGGTGAGCCCGTATTCACGCTCCAAACGTTCCTGAATAATTTCCATGTGCAGCAACCCCAAAAAGCCACAGCGGAAACCAAATCCCAAAGCCTCTGATGTTTCCGGTTCATAAATCAAGCTGGAGTCGTTGAGGCTCAGTTTTTCCATCGCCTCACGCAAGTCACCGTAATCCACAGTATCGGCGGTGTACAACCCGCAGTAAACCATTGGGGTGGCCCGGCGGTATCCAGGCAGCGGCTCCGCTGCCGGTTTAGTAGCATCAGTCACTGTATCGCCCACCTGGCAATCATGGACATTTTTAATACTAGCGGCAATAAAACCCACCTCGCCAGCATGGAGGGCATCGATGCTGGTCAAGGATGGCTTGAAAATACCCACCTCGTTGACCTCAAACTCCTTGCCGGTAGCCATCATTCGCACCCGCATGCCTGTTCTAACGGATCCCCCCATCACCCGGATGTAGGCGATAACCCCTTTGTAGGGATCATAATGGGAGTCAAAGATCAAGGCCCTCAAGGGGGTGTCTGTCTGCCGGCTGGGCGGTGGGATGATCTCGACTATTTTTTCTAGTATTTCTTTGATACCAATACCATTTTTGGCTGAAGCCAGCACTGCGTCAGCAGAGTCCAGACCAATGACATCTTCAATTTCCTTTTTAACCTCGTCCGGATCGGCACTGGGCAGGTCAATTTTATTAATCACCGGAATAATTTCCAAATTGTGTTCCAGGGCCAGATAAACATTGGCCAGGGTTTGCGCTTCAATTCCCTGGGCGGCGTCCACTACCAACAGAGCCCCTTCACAAGCAGCCAGGCTGCGCGATACCTCGTAGGAAAAATCCACGTGGCCGGGTGTATCAATGAGGTTCAGTTGGTATTCTAGCCCATCCCCGGTCTGGTATTGCAAGCGCACAGCCTGCATTTTGATGGTGATCCCCCGCTCCCGTTCTAAATCCATTCGATCGAGCACCTGATCAGCCATTTCCCTACTGTGCAGCGCGCCTGTATATTCCAGTAGTCTATCGGCAAGTGTAGATTTGCCGTGATCGATATGGGCAATGATACAAAAATTACGAATTCTTTCTTTTTTCCATTCCATTGTTATTCCCCCGTTATACATACAAACATACAACTTTCTAATTATAACACCTGGCGCCGCAAACTGCCAACATAAACCCGAAACGTGTCAAGATAGTGATACCTTTGACACGTTTCTCTAACATCTATGTCATACCGGCATACATAGTTACACTATATCATTGGTAGACCAAGCATACCAAAAAGCTAAAATGACACGTTAGTGTCAAGTAAAAGTAGGCAGGTATCCCATCTTTCCTGTAGCAGAGTCAAGCAGACCATCGTGATCAACCTTTTACAACCTAGCCAAACATGACTTCATTTTAAAAAACACAATAAAACAC
>JAAYRI010000216.1 GCA_012518875.1 Peptococcaceae bacterium | reverse complement strand
TAGAAAGCCTTTTTAACCGCGAAAACGCTCGCCTAGGCTATGCCGCAGAAAAAGAACAAAGGGAAAAGCTGGCCCGGCAACTTGACGAAGCCTATGCCGATCTGAACAAACTTATTGGGTTGGAGCCGGGGGCCAGGCCGAAATTGCAGGAGCCGGCTGTCCCGCAGCTGTGGCTGGAGGGAGAGGCTGGTTCTTCAACAAAAGGGGGGGAAGCAGACCTCGAGCGCCATCTGTCCATCATCCTGCATGATCATCCTTACATCTGGCTGCAGGAACAGCAGATCTTGCAGGCCGAACGGGAGCTATCCCTCTATACCTATAATGTCGGTATGCCTCCCTACAAGGCTGTAAAGAGTTCCGTGCAGCAGGAAAGAAATGAGCTCTACATCATGAAAGAAGATGTAAGCAAAGACGTTCGCTCTCTTTATTACCAGTTGCAGGGTTTAGAAAGCCAGTACAAAGCCCTCGAGAAAAACCTGGCCCTGGCCGAAAACGGCTTGCGTGCCGTGCAAGTGCGCCACAGGCTGGGGATGGCCGTTCCCCTGGAAGTCGAAGAAGCGGAACTGGCTGTGCTGGAGATCGAGAGCGGGATGCAGGATTTGGCCCGTGCCTATGGCCAACTAAGGATGCTCTATGAGAAGCCCTGGGTGATGCCTGTTGCTGCCGGCTCACAGCCAAAGTAGTACCCGTAACCACCGGTTCACGACCAACCAGAGTTGCCTTGTAAACACAACCTGCACCGGTCTGTTTTAAAAGTGTATTTAGCAAACAGGTTTCCGGTAAAAAACCCCGCCCAAACTTTTCCTGCGGGGCAAAACCGGGAACCTGTTTTTAATTTTGCTGTTTCAAATAAAAAGCCGGCAAGAAGTGTCATTGCCGGTAGGGAGATGCGGCATGTTATTTTAGTCTTTCAATATTTTCCTTGGAAAGGCTGGTGTACCGCATTATTTTTGTGATTTCTTTACCATCTGAAAGCATCTGCCTGGCTATTTCAACGTTTCTTTTTTCCATTCTTTTTTCCATAGAAAATAGGCATAAGAATATCACTAGCGTTATTAGCACCAATTTTAGTTAAAAATAAAAACATTAAAAAGAACAGCAGCCCGGATTCTCGGTCAATAGTTATTTTCGATCCATAAAAAGATATGGCTGGCGGGAATAAACGGTAATAAAGATGGCCCAGCGGGGAGAATTTTGCCGGATATTATCAAACCGTTCCGGCATGTGTTATAATATTTGTAAACTTCTGAAGGGGGGGGTTCGTTGAAACTGCTGAAAAACAGCCTGATTATCCTCCTTTTGATCTGCCTGGGGGGAGCGATTGGCTACAGTGCATTGCCGGACGGCACCCAGCAACGGTTGGATCGGCGTATGGCCCGCAGCATCGAGCTCAATGAGGAGGCATCTGTCCTGATGGCAGAAGGAGATTTCGGCGGGGCCCGGGAAAGGCTTCAACAGTCGCTGGCCCTGGATCGGCTCAATGCTTGGACATACGGTTACCTCGGTTATGCCGAACTTAATCTTGGTAACCACCAGCGGGCCTTTGAGTGTTTTGCCAGCACGATGAATTTGGGAGCTACTGCAGCCGACATGATCGAAGATCTGGCTGAGCTTCTGCTGCAGAGTGGGCATCATGCCGAGGCGGAGAAGTACCTGCAGTACGGACTAAAAGATTTTCCCGAGGACGAAGCTTTGAATGCTCTCTTAGAGCAGACAAAAGAGATGGCTGCCGCTGCTGGCAGGGAGGGGGTGAGGTAAAAATATGGATAATAGGGAGCTGAGGTTTTTTTCTTTGCGTAGTGCGATGATTTTGCTCTACTGTGTTGTGGTAGCGGTGATCCCGCTGGCGCTGCGCATGCGCCTCGTCGAATTTCATGCTCCGGTCGAAACATGGCAACGCCTGGGTTCGGCGGCATCGCTTGAGGTTTTTGCCCAGTTCCGCTTGGAGCTGCTGGTTATTGCCGGAATTTGTATCGCCATCACGGCGCTTTTGAAAATATACTACGACGCGGATAAAAAAATAGCGCCGGCAGACAGCTATGCCGGCTATCCGGCGGCCCTTTTTGCTTTTTTGGTGGTGCTTTCAGCGCTTTGCAGCCCGTACATAAGAATTGCCTTCTGGGGCTATCCGGATCGAGCTGAAGGCGCCTTTGCTTATCTTTTCTACCTGCTCATTTTTTTGGTTGCTGCTAATCTGCTGAATGCCGAAATAGATAAGAAAATTATCTTTTATGTTGCCATCGCTGCTGGTTTGCTGCAGTCGGGGATTGCCATCTCTCAGTTTTTCGGTTTTGATCTATTAAAGAGTGCGTTGGCACAACGCCTCTTTATCCCTCCCGAATATGCGGAGATGGTGGGGGATGTGGAATTTATCTTTACGAACAAGGCCTATGGGACAACCTATAATCCCAACTATCTGGGTGGTTACATGGCCATGATTTTGCCTATGGTTTTTGTACGCTACCTGTTTGCCCGCAACGGCCGCGAGATGGTTTTTTGGTTGTTGGCCTTGTTCGTGACAACGGCCGGTTTTCTGGCCCCAACCAGTATCGGCGCTTTTGTTGCCGTTGTTGCTGTATTGCTCGTTTTTTTCTTACTTACTGCCGGCCAGATTCGCAGGTATTACCCTAAGCTGCTTTGTGCACTGCTGATCTTTGTTGCTGTGGCCGGTTTTTCGGAGATGCTTTCCGGGGGGATGATCAGCCGGAAGTTTATCAGTTTTTACAGTCGGATGCAGGATTTGCCGCTGGCTGCCGTTTCGCAGCAGGATGACGGTTACGTTGAGGGGGAAGGCCCAGCGGCATCTAGGCCCGGGTCGGAGCAGGGATCTGTGCTTATACCGGAGGCGGGCAAGGCGGGGGACGGGGGTACCGGCATTGGAGATGCCGGGGATGATGCTGGTAAACCGGGGCCCGCTTCGATGCCCAAATTGACCCCGGCGACGGATAGGGAGAAGATCGTTCTTGGGTTGGATCGCCACCCTCTGGACAGCTTTGCTTCCCACCGGGGCTATATCTGGCGCAAGACGTGGCAGATGATGCTGCAGGATAACCTTCTGCTGGGCAGCGGTTTTGACACTTTTGTCTACAATTTCCCGCATTGGGATCCGCACCGGGATCACGGGCTTTTCCGAATCGGCCTTCTGATCGACAAACCGCACAACACTTACCTGCAGATCGGCACCGGCGCCGGTTTTCTTGCTCTGTTGGTTTATCTGTTCCTGTTGGGGGTGCATGGTTTTCATTATATCCGGGTTTACCGGGAGCGGGGCTTGCAGGCGGAAAGCGATATCATCATGTTGGCTCTCTTTGCCGGGTGGTTGGGTTACCTCCTGCAGGGGCTTAGTAACGACAGTGTTTTGTCTAATGCGCCCGTTTTCTGGGCCCTTTTCGGGCTGAGCGTTAATTATGTCCAAAATCACTTAAATTCCGAGGGGCGGGAAAGCAGGAGGCCCACGGTGAAAAAACGTTCCAGATGATATATTATGTATATTTCAATTAGGAGGCGAGTAGCGAAATTTTGGCCGGTCCGAGGGGAGGATATGTGTTTTGGTTTTCTCTTGTTAGATGTACGCAAAGGCGTCATTTCCTTTATTAACAGCTGCAGGGTTTAGAAAGCCAGTACAGAGCCTTCGAGAAAAATCTGGCCCTGGTCGAAAACGGCTTGCGTGTCGTACAGGTGTGCCACAAGCTGGGGGTGGCCGTTTCTTTAGATGTTGAAGGAGCTGAGGAGTTAGCTGTAGCGGAGGTCAGAAACGGGATGCAAGATCTGGCCTGCGCTCACGGCTGTCAACGGCCAGAGAAGAATTGGCTGCGGGTTAAGCAGATTAAGTTTAGAATGTTTATTCTAAAAGGCAAATGTTTCTAATACCGTTACCGTTTGAACGTTACGTGTTCGATCTGGTCATGCTTGGGGAGGTAATCTACTTCTATGCCCAGCAGGCGGGCAATGATTCCGGCCGGGGCAAAATAGGTTTCATCCTTTTTCTGCAGGGTTAACGTGCCGGCGGGTGTTGTCTTAGTTGTTCCGTCTACGGTATCGGTGACAGTTAGCAGCCCAGATTCTTGGTCGATGGTTATCTTCATCCCGTCCAGGCTTTGTAAGGCAACTTTTTTTGTTTCGGGGGGGACAGAGACTTCCATACCGAAGACTGTGGTTAAAAATTCGATTGGAACGAAGACCCTTCCCTGGAACATCTCTGGTGCGGGGCTTATTTTCGCCGGTTGCCCGTCTCTGATGTAAGCTTCTTGCCCGATGAAGATGACGGCATGGCGGGCTGGCTGTATTTTTTCCACTAAATCGATGTTCAAGCTGCGATGAAGGCCCTCTTTGGTAGCGATTTTCATTGTATAGCTACCATAAGCCTCGGCTTCGATGGCAAATCTCGCCTGACCGCGGTCAAATTCAGTTTGTGCTGTAGCTTTCAGGCCTTTCGGAAGATCCAGCCGGTAGGCCTTTGTTTTTTCTCGGGTGGGCCGGCTTTTTTTGTCCAGCAGGGTAGCCTGCACTTGTGCGGTGAGGCCGTTAATTTTTGTCTCCAATTTAATCTGTGCCGGATCGCCGGCTATCCAAAGCGGGATGCTTTTTTGCATCCCTTTACCTTCCTCCAGGTAAGTAGCAGTGATGGTGGCCAGGCCGCCTTCCCCTTTTTCTGTTAGAATCGCCTCGCCTTCTGTTAGTTTATCAATACGCAGAAGATCGGGCCGATCTGTCGAAAAGATGATATTTTGTTCCTCGCCAGGAGAGACCGCCCTGTCAATATTGTTTTCCCCGTGCAGGGTGGCTTTTAGTTTCAGCCGGCCTGGTTGTGCCCTATCCTCGCTGATGCGCAAAAAGGGCTCCCCGCCGTTTTGTGTCTCCAGGCCAATGCCGACCACTGCGCCCGGTTTCCGCGCGCAAACCAGGCTGCACGCGGGGGGGCCGGAGTTATCCAGGGGGCGTACCTCCACCAGGTAGTTCCCCATTTTTTCGGCGATAAAACTTATCACAAAGTGACCCGCCGGGTTGGAGGTAATCTCATACTCTTTTTTGGAAAGCAGATTCTGTTCGGGATCTGCGATTGAAACGTTGAGTAACTTTTTTGCCTGCTGCCCCTGGGGGCTGTCAGCGGCGATTTTGTTTTCAAAGGGATCCCAGGCGGAAAATTCTACTGTGGCGTGGTGACCTGCTTCCAGGAAAACGTGTTCCTGTATCTCCCGGATGATGGATGGCGGCCCTGGATGGACTATAACTGTGGCTTCGCTTTGAAAGGGGCCCACCCAAGCTTCGTAGCGGTAGAGGCCGGCTTTCTTATTTTGCAGCTGTATGGAGGCGGTGCCCCGTGCATCAAGGGTGTGGATTCTGTTCAACCGCGGTTTCCCGCCGTTATAGGATTCAAAGAGGGCTGCATACTCATTTCTCAGGGGCGGGAAGGCGTCATCGGTGCTCAGGGTTAGGACAAAGGTCTTCCCCGCTGCAACCTGCGCCGGCATCGTCATACGGAGGGGGCCGGCCGAAGACGCCGAGGTTTTTGCTGCGAAAGCGGGGGTGAGAAAAGGAGGAAAGAAAGAGAGAAGGAGATAAACGCAGGTAGCACACAAAAGGAAAGCAGCCGTCCAGTTCATTTTTTGTGCGCCGTGGGATAGATGCCTATATTTTTTCGTTTCTTTTATCTTGCTCATGTTCATGATTGGCAACAGCCCTTCTTTTTTAATGTTTCTTTTCATAAATTTTTCCTCTATCTAGGAATAACGTAATAATCGGGAAAAGGATATGGCCAGCGGGAATAAGCGGGTAATAAAAGCGAAAAAGCGCTATACAGCAGTGCTTGTTGGAATGTTTGTAAAGGAAGGGAATATGTTGAAGGAATCGAAGCCGTTTAAAAAATGGGCTGTTTAGGGATAGGCTGCAAAATAAAAATTTATGTCCCAATCAAGAGATGAGCATCGAAGTTTTGGCCAGGCCGAGAGGAAGGTATGTGTTTTGGCTTTCTCCGTCTTGCTCCCGCTAAATCAGGCAGCATCTTCATTGCAAGGCATCTCTGTTTCCTTCTTGCCCTTCCTGCCCGAAAAAATATCGGTAAACACTTTCTCCAAAGCTGTTGCTCTTCCGATAGTATTCTGCGGCAGTTTGTTGTAATTTGTCTTTGATTATCTCTCTTTCCCGCCAAACTTGGAGGCAATGATCGAACAATTCTCCGGCTTGCAGGCTTTCTATCTTGTGGATGGGGTTGAGTTCCAACTGGTTTATGAAGGAGCGCACTTTGGGATCATAGCCAATTCCCACCATGGGCGTGCCGGTGATGGCTGCAAAGATGAGAGAATGCAGGCGCACGCCGATTAGCAGGTCAAGGCGGGAGAAAATAAAGAGGGCTTCCTGCGGTGTTAGCTCTTTTTCCAGAACGTGTGCTTCTTGCTGCATTAGGGAGGCCGCATAGCGGGAAACAGGCAGATCTTGCTTTGGAAACATGGGGATGAATATTGTTGTTGTCCCGAGGGCCAGGGCGAGGCGATCAGCTGCTTTGGCGATCTCATGGATAAATTTCCTCTCCCCTTGCCAGCTCCGGACGGAGATCCCCAGCAAGGGTTTACCCGGTGGAAGGTGGGAGTGGGAGAGAATGTTTTGTGCTTTTTGCGGCGTGTTTGAAGAGGAGGGCTGCAAGCAAAAGGCCGGATCTACGGTTACGCGCAGGGGAGGCCTGATGATGCCCATGGAGAGAAGTTCTTTTTTAGAAGCAGTGTCCCTCACGGTGACGAGGTCTGCATTGTTAATAATCCAGCGGGCGAGAAGGCGGTTGATCTTTTTTGTGATGGGCCCGATGCCTTGTGCATAGAGAACGATTTTTTTCCTAAACAAACGGGCTAAAAAAACAAGGCCCAGATAATACGCCGTGGAGAGGCCGTATCCCGTTTTGTCCTGCAAAAGGCTGCCGCCGCCGCTGAGGAACAGATCGCAATTTTTAATGGCGGATATGATGAGGGGCAGATTTGTCCTGCTGATGGCTTTGATATCGGCGTAATTTTGGACGGTTTTTTCCGGGTTGGCCGAAAGGACCGTAATTGCGAGCGCATGGCCTTTTTTGGAAGCTGCCTGTTTGAGTATCTGCAAGATGCTTTCAAGGATAGCTTCATCGCCTAAATTATTAAACCCGTGATAGCCGGAGATAAGGATTTTTTTCATTTTGCTGTCTTTTTTGTTCTTCTCAAAAAAACCACCGTCTTCTGGAATGCTCGTTCTAGCAGCGTATTTTTAAAGCTCGGGTTCCTTAAATTATACTATAAAAAATAAAAAAGACAAGCAAAGCACAAGGGAGGATGAAAATGCGAACTGTAGTAAGGTTGTTTCCCCATCGGGTACGTGGTACTTTCGGGTGAAGTTATTGTGTTATCAGGCAATTTATAGAACCCTGATGAATACCTGATTCGCCAACGGGTATGTTAACATAACATATTTGGTGCTG
>JAAYRI010000213.1 GCA_012518875.1 Peptococcaceae bacterium | reverse complement strand
TGGCTGATTTTATAAAGAAAAAAGACAGCCTCAGTACTGATCTACAGTTGCAGGTAAAGAGTAAAGACATAGAAATAGAAGGCCTGACCGGCCGGTTGGAATTTCTGAAAAACGAACTGAACAATAAGGATAAGACAATTGAAGACCTGCGCACGGAACATAAACAGGAATTATCGGAAATCAGAAAGGAACACAGGAACGAACTGCAGGGCTTAATGGCCGGCCACAAAGAAGAAATCCTCGAAATAAACAAGGAACACAGATCAGAAATCAGCAGGTTGGATGACAAAATAAAAGAATTAAAAACGAATGTCCGGATAGAGGACAAATAAAAACGAAAGAAAAGAGGTGGACATTATGAAATCTGCATTTTGGATAACTGCCCTTTCTGTTTCACTGACGAGTGTTGCTGTAACATCGATGATTACTTTTTATTTATTTAAGAAGAAGGAAAAAGCGGTACTGCAAAAAACGCACAACGATCCACAGGCAGAAGCGGCAGAACAAGAAAGAAAAGATTTTTTTGATACTATTTCCTTCGGCCGCAGCAGTTCGATAAAACAGCGTAAAAAAACGAAAAAGGAAGACAGAATACACAGTAGGGACGTTTATCCCTATCTGGATTGTCCGCTGAACAACATATATGCTAAAAGCAACAAATGGATAAACAACACGGCCACACATAACACAAGCCAGGTAGAAGAAATTACAGAAAAAGAAAACGCTGTTATTGTTGGAATATGTAACGTGGTGACATCCGGTTTGGAAGGCAAACGTTTTACCATTGAAGATATATACGGCGAAATAACTACTGAACCTGCAAAATTTAAACCGGGAATTACCGCTGACGAGCTCCGCGGCAGGCTGGTTGTTTTTGAAGGGTATATTGAAAATAAAAAATTTACAGTTAAAACTGTAGCTGTAACAAAAATCGGGGCGGCATAGAAAATTTCGGACATTTTTTATAGATGCCGGGAACCGGAAGGGGTATTAAGGTGAAAAAGAGAAAAAACGTTCATTATAATTTGAGTCTGAACAACGACAAAATTGTTGTGACAAAACACGCAATTAAAAGATATAAGGAGAGGCGGGAGAAGGGACATATAAGCAGTAAAAAGATAATAAAGAGCATTATTGGACAGATCAAACAAAGTAAACTGATTGGAATAGAAAACGAAACAGAATATAGGATGTTAAATGGTTACATATATGTAGTCGAAAGGCAAAAGAGGCTTTCAGGGGATGTATTACATGTTATAACTATGAAGCTGTCTAATATAAAGAAAAGACAGCACTACTTAGACAGATTCGACGATGATCATGCCGAAATAGTGTCTTGATGATGTTGGTTTCAATGTGTTTTAAACTATTTTATTTGCGAAAGGGGATATCGATTTGACCTTATTAAAAACCGAATTGGATTTACTTTCTTTTATGATGGATAACACTACCGTAAAAAGATCGCAGCTTCTGAATAGGTTTGAACGTTCTTCGAGGACTGTAGACAGATATATTTCTAAATTAGTAAAAAAACAATTTGTAATAAAGGATTCCAACATAGAAGACCCGACGTTTCACTTTAACTGGGACTATTTTGATTATCTGTCTCCGCAAAAGAAAAAAGAATATAGGAGGGGAAACATAGATGATATACTCAATAAGCTTGAATAATGTACTAACTGCTGTTTTGCTGACCTTTGTAATTTTTGTATTGAAGAACAGAAAGGATTTTTATGAATTTTACGAGGCAATTGCTTATATGTGCAATGAAGAAAGATATATAAAGAAGTACGGGGCGATAGGCAGGTTGTATGCCTGGGCCAATAAGAAAAAAATGCGGGTTGAAGATATTGAGATTAAACGAAGCGATAAAATCAGATTTTTTGTTCCTTGTGAAGATATGTTTGTGGAGGGTACCTTTATCGGTATAGATGAGGACGATCTATTTTATGTTGAAATGGACATCAAAATCGACGACGAGGATATTGCTGTATATGAGACCAGGTGCCTTAAAAAGGAACATATAGTATATGTTAGGCCGGTGCAAAAAGGAATTTAGGGGAAGGGATAAAAGATGGAAGAAAAATTTCTAAGACTGCTTGTTAAGAAATACAAAACCAAGGAAAATATCAGAAGATTTCTGATAGAAAGGATATCTGATGTTGCTTCCCTTATCATAATACTGTTTATTTTTTATATTT
>JAAYRI010000198.1 GCA_012518875.1 Peptococcaceae bacterium | reverse complement strand
ATGCCCACAATGTCAAACCCATGGATTATGGTGAGAAAAATTTTACCTTTACCGGGGGCGGCTCCGATGTGGGGATTGTCTATGATGTGGAGATGAATGTCCAGGATTTGTTGTAGCTGGCCCAGGGTACTGTGGCCCAAACCCCTGGTGTGGATATTTACGCCCCGTTTATTTTTAAAATTACTGCCGCCATTAACGAGGGGGCTGCAGATGAGGCACCGGTTGTCTTTTCTCCCCCGGGTAGTGACGAGGATGGTTGGTTCCGGCCGGGGGATATAGAAACAGACGAAGACGGCTTTTTTAGTATCTTTGACACTACAGATGGGGAGCCCTTTTTTACGCCGGGAAGCGAGGATAAGGTGACTGTTACTGTTTACTGGCAGTGGAATGTCTCCTGTTTCATTAATGATACCGAAGTGGCCGCCGTAAATCCCCCGATTGTGCCGGATACCTCTACAGACAGCAGCGGTGTTTATTTACCCTATTATCAAACAGCCTATGACCAGTATTACGGCCCGGGAGGGCTGGATGAGCAAAGAAGAAATGCCGCCCAGGCGGTGGCAGATTTCCTGGCCGTACATGGCAGCCCGGCTGATGATGGAACCTGGATTCATTACCTGAGCTACCAGTTACCCCATAGAGGACAGAGCAGGGAGGAGGAGGAGCAGCAGCCCGGTCCTCCTGAACCGGCGGGGCACCCAGAAGGTCAGGGTAGCCAGCCAGAGCCCGATGGGGGAGATGCTGGAGGTGGTGATACCGGGGGTGGTGACAGCGGAGGCGATGATGGCGGTACCCTATGTCCCGTAGATCACTACGCAGAATATAACTACCTGGTAGGGTTGGAACATGCAGCCATTACCGCCTGCGAAACTTCTCTGATGGCCGCCTATGATGATTATGACACCCTGGCTATAGATGCCCTGGTGGCCAAAGAAACGGTGAAAGTTATTTTCCGCATTAAAGGGGACCAAATGATGCCGGGGCAAAATATACCTCCCACTGAACCGGAGCAAAATTCTGGTGACTAAAGGTTTTTTTTGGTGTATGCGACCACTGTTAACCTGGCGGTAACACCAAAGGCACTGTCCTTGTTGGATAAATTAGGAAATCCAAAAGTTCGGGCCTA
Organism: Peptococcaceae bacterium; assembly: GCA_012518875.1. GTDB lineage: Bacteria > Bacillota > Desulfotomaculia > Desulfotomaculales > Pelotomaculaceae > Syntrophopropionicum. The sequence continues at coordinate 3,537 of JAAYRI010000198.1, read as the reverse complement.
AATTTCTTTGAAATATGTTGACTTGGAGGCAAGTATTGACATATACTAGTGATACGAATGGGTTAGAAAATTTATCAATTAGTGAGAAGCCTTGCTAGTTGGCTATTGAAAATATTGTTACTGGAGATAAAGGCAAACCGGTTGAAAAGCCGGGACGCAAAGTCAGGAGTCTAAATCACCGTAAGGTGACAGGATCGTCCGGCCGCCGAAATTGACAATTCGCGCGGTCTTTTGTTTTCTCTAGAAGTTAGCTTGAAAAACGGGTTGTTAACAAAACTGAATATTGTATTCGTAAAAGGGCAAACCGGCTGAAAGGCCGGGACGCAAAGTTAGGAGTCTAACTCACCTCAAGGTGACAAGATCGTCCGACCGCCGAAATTGATTTTTCGCGCGGTCTTTTGTTTTCTGTACAGGTGATAGGATTGTCCGGCTGCCGAAATTTATTTTCGTGCAGCTTTTTTTATTATCTGGAGCAAGGTGGTGGGAAAATGTATCTAAAACTAAGACATATTGTGGTTTACTTACTGATAGTATCGGTGATTGCTATGGGCGTGTCATTTTCCCGTTATAGTACCACCTTGACCAATACCGGTGCGGAAAACAGTGAACTGCCGGATATAGAATTTTCCACCTGGGTGATGGATCAAGGGGCAGAGGTTGTTTCCCTGAAAAACATGCAGCCAGGTGACAGCAAAACCATTGACATCTGGGTGCAGAATTGGAAGAATAATGGTGGGGCAGCAATAGTCAGCGGTTATGACCAGAGCTTCAACCTGGAGCTGGAAACCACCGGGAATCTGCCTCTGGCCTTTGTGCTGTATGAAGAAGGCCAGGGAGCGATAAATTTCACTCGCGTGGATTCCTACCACTATCGCAGTAACAGCTTGACATTCAGCGCTGACGACCCGGAGACCAGAGAATTCGTTCTTACCGCATCCTGGCCGGGGGAGCTGAAGGCTGAACGGTACAGGCATGAGATAGATTATTTGGTGCTGAAGATTAGCGCCGTGCAGATGGGCAATGAAGAGGAATAGTTGGAAAGTAGAAGGTAGAAAGCAGAAAGTAGAAGGTAGAAGGCGGAAAAGCGGCAAGTGCTAATCCGTAGGCTGACAAAAGCAGGCGACATTGAGCCCTGATTCAAAGAGCGAGTGAACCCGAGGAAAAGCGAGGGCGCTGTTTGAGCCGCGAAGCGGCGAGTTGGCCCGAGCCCGAGGGTGAACGAGCTCGGACAATAATAAGGGGCGAACGGAGACGCGTTGGCAGCCTACGGATTAGCAAGATACCAGGGACAGGGGAATGGGGACACACCTCTGTTTGGGGATTGGCTTCGGGGCCGAGGAATGTCCCCGATTTAACAATGTCAGGGGAATGGGGACACAGTCTTGGTCTTTGGGGTATTCCTTTGGGGTCAGTTGGAAAGTAGAAAGTGGAAAGTGGAAAGCGGAAAACGAAAACCATCAGGGGAATGGGGACACACCTCTGTTTGGGGATTGGCTTTGATGCCGAGGAATGTCCCCGATGGAATGTCCCCAAACTTCAGAGGAACTGTTTCGGGGAGGTTGACATGGGTGTATTGAAGCTTTTAAAGAACAAGGCAACAAAACATACTGCCAGACTGGTGATGATCATGGCCTTGTTGGCCATATTTTCTACTGTGCTGATGGCCAGTTATGTTTACCGGGTTGATATTAGAAGCTATTTTGCCACGGCAGTGAAAGATTTCTACTTCACCAGCAACCTGCTGACAGACCAGGAGAACATCCCCACCTACCAGATTAGCCACAACTGGCAGTCAAACAATCCAGCTACAATTAGTTTTGAACTACGGAATTATCAGGATCCCCTGAATGCCTCCACTTGTGACATTGCCTACAATGTAAAAACTACACCAGTGGGAAGCGCCACCAGCGGAACCATTATCGCCGGGGGAGCGGAGGGAAATAAGAAAGCCATTAATCTTAATATCCCTGCACCCCAGACGGTAGCACCAGTGGAGGTGCTGGTTACGGCTACTGCTACCGCACCCTACAGTAAAATCCTGCGGGGTAAATTTATCATTACCCCGGCTATTTCCTATCAACTGGCGGAAAATGCAGATTCCCCCCTGGCCACTCTGGAAATTTCTTTAGCCCAGAGTACGGAACCAACCAGGGAAGTGACCATTTCCTGGCCCCAGGGGGCGGCTCCTGATATGACCAACCCCCTGGTGATGGCGGCGGCAAATGGGGGGACATTGGATCTAACCAGCGGGACACTAACCACAACCCTGAATACCGCTGCCGTTTATGAACTGATTTTTTTTAAAGACCAGGCCGAGACCGAATATACCGGCGTCACAGTAAGCGGATCTTGAGGTGCATAATAATGAAGAAAACTATGATCGCCAAAAAGAATAAATTTAAAAGCAGCTTCCTGTCTGGTTTTTTGCTGGCTGCCATTTTTGCCGTGATTATATCCCTGTCCCTATTGGGGGCGGCTAACGTCTATGGGGTGAGCAATGAATGGAGCGGGGGCAAAGCCGCGGACTTTAACGGGGGGGATGGGACAGAAACCAACCCCTTTTTAATCAGCACCGGGGAAGAGCTGGCTTATTTTGCCGCGCAGGTTAATGGAGGAGTAAGTTACGCGGGCCAGTATATTGAGCTGACCCAGGATATTCTTTTGAACAAGATGAACGCCAATGGGACCTTTGTTTCCGGGTCGCCCAGGGCATTCACCAGTATCGGCAGTGCCGCTAAACCCTTCCAGGGGATATTTGAGGCTAATGGTTTTGAAATAATTGGGTTGTACATAAATGCTGTTTCTGTTGAATACAGGGGGCTGTTCGGCTATGCTGGTACCGGCAGCCAGATCAAAAATGTGAAAATATCGGGTAGTATTGCTGGGGGAGGAAAATCTGGAGCCGTGGCTGGTTACACCAACGGGCTAATCACCGGCTGTGAGGTCAATTGCCCGGTGACGGCGAACTGGAACACCTACCATGGGGGTGTAGCCGGTTATGCGGGAGCGGATAGTGTAATTAGCAATTGCACAGTTTTGAGCAGTGTAGAGGGGTCCGCCTATACAGGGGGAATAGCCGGTTATACCAAGGGCCAGATTATCGAATGCCAGGCAAGTGGTACAGTTACGGGACGAGAAAATACCGGAGGTATTGTGGGGCAAGCTGAGGGAATTGACAGTGTGATCAGCAATTGCACTGTTTTGAGCAGCGTAAAGGGAAGCGAAAATGTGGGCGGGATAGTTGGCTATACACAGGGAAAGGTAACGGCATGCGAAAGCAGCAGCACTCTGACCGGGCAAAATAGAGTGGGGGGTATAGCCGGTTATGCCGCTGGAACCGGCAGCGAAATAAACAATTGTAAATTCACAGGGACTGTCAAGGATGTTAATGGCTCTTACACAGGGGGAATAGCCGGCCAAGTGGAGGGAACGATCACCGGATGCACAGTAGATGGGATCATTAAATCAAAAAACGGTTGTGTGGGTGGCATTGCCGGTTACGCTGCCGGTGCGGCAAGTGTTATTACTGACTGCAGT
>JAAYRI010000033.1 GCA_012518875.1 Peptococcaceae bacterium | reverse complement strand
TTTTTGGAATAACCAATTGTGTTAATATTGCTGATTTTGAATAAAGAGGAAGAATGGCAAAAAATAAACGGCCGGAAGGATCCGGCCATTACATAGAAGCCCAATTCTTCTCTTGTACGCCTACGAGGTTAGCTGACGGATTCGGGCTAGAGATAGCCCTACGAACTCGTTGTCTTTCGCCGGACGTGAAACTGGTTAGGGATTCGACGTGTGGAGCCGCCACCTGTAAGATACCTGCTGCCGGCTCTACAATGGTTGACATTGAGTCGATTCACCCCGAAAAAAATGGGTCCCCCGTTTCTTAAAATAAGAATTAGGCGTTGAAAATATAAGTTATTGTTATAAACTACCTACAACTTATTATATCACATGAGGTTGTTGGCTGCAATGCAGCAATATTAGTAGTATGGCTTATTAAACAGCCTCTGCAGGGGTTTTAAGGGGGGTACCTTTTTATGTTCATTTAATCCTGTTTTATCCTCTAAATATTAGATAAATTCTCCGGATACAATATGACTTCAGGTGAAACAAAGGGTTTTCATGGTATAATAACCGGCGATGTTATGTGTGTGAGGTGAACAGTAATAATAAGAGATCAACTGGAAATATTTTTAGCAGGAGTCAAGATGTGGTTTGCACCAGAACATCTGCAAAATCTATTGAGCAACCTGATTCTATCCTTGTTGGTATTGATTACAACCTATATACTGATAAGATTCCTGTCCTATATTATAGGCCGGTTGCTCCAAAATAGTAAGGCTGAAGGTGATGAACAACCAGCAGAAAAAAGGATAATTACCGAGGGCTTTATTCATTCGGCGCGTGTTTTGCTGCAAACACTTTTGCTTTACGGAGGTTACTTTATTGCGGCCATTATTGTTCTGGATATTTTTGATTTTAGAATCATTTCCGCTGCTCAGTTAAAACTATTTGGGATCAAGGCCATACAGATTATCGGTGTGGCAGCCGGGGCAAAACTAATTATAAACCTGGCACAGTTGATTGTAAGGCAGTTTTTTGACAGGCACAAACAGGAACACAAGGGTGCTATTTTCATAGAAATTCATCGTACAGAGACCCTGAAAAATTTGTTGCTCAGTGTTATTACCTATGTGGTCTTTTTTATTGCCTTCATCATGATCCTGCAAATATTCAATGTTAATACCAGTGCCATTCTGGCTAGTGCCGGCATTCTGGGCCTGGCAGTGGGGTTTGGAGCCCAAAATCTGGTCAAGGATGTAATAAGCGGCTTTTTTATCTTATTTGAAAAGCAGTTTGATGTTGGTGATTATGTGGTAATTGATCAGGTAGAAGGTACGGTAGAAGAAATCGGCCTGCGCACCTGTAAAATACGCCACTGGACGGGTCAGCTCAGCATTATACCCAATGGGGAAATAACCCGGGTGACTAATTATAATCGAGGGCCGATGTTGGCCGTGGTAATGGTTGGTATTGCTTATGAGGAGGACATTGATCAGGCCATAGAGGTTTTGCGGCAGGAGTGTGAGGTTGCTTTTGAGGAAGTAGAGGCAATTGTGGACATGCCTCAGGTACAGGGAGTAACAGAGGTAGATGATGCCTCTGTGAACATCCGTGTGGTGGCATTCTCTTCCCCTCCCGGGGCCTACTGGAGTGTGGAGAGGGAGTTGCGCAGGCGCTTCAAGAAGGCTTTGGATTCGGCCGGCATCCAGGCCCCTTATCCCAGAAGAGTGTTGTATCAGCGTTACGGGGAAAATGCTAAGGGAGAATGATTATCCTGCTTTAAAAAAATAGATAAAAAAGAGCCGAAGTGTTCTTCGGCTCTTTTTTGGGGGATCTACCCAAGAATGGCTTTTAAATCAGCTTCTGGTGTACTAATCGGCTTGATATCGAATTTTTCCACCAGGACATTTAGTACATTGGGGGAAATAAATGCGGGCAAGGTTGGGCCCAGGTAGATGTTCTTAATACCCAACGAAAGTAGGGTCAGCAGAATACACACGGCCTTTTGTTCATACCAGGAAAGGACCAGTGTGAGAGGTAGCTCATTTACCTCACATTCAAAGGCATCTGCCAGGGACAACGCTACCTGAATAGCAGAATAAGCATCATTGCACTGGCCCATGTCCATAATGCGTGGTAGCCCGCCAATTTCTCCAATATCCAAATCATTAAAACGGTATTTACCGCAGCCTAGAGTAAGGATCACCGTATCCTGTGGTGCTTCCTGTACAATTTTTGTATAATAATTTCTTCCCGCCCTGGCGCCGTCACAGCCGCCCACCAATAGGAAGTGTTTGATGGCTCCGGCCCTGACTGCTTCAATAACTTTATCAGCTACACCCAGGACAGCACCACGGGCGAAACCGGTCATTACCTCCGAGCCGCCGTTGATGCCTGTTATTTTTTTGTCTTCTGCCCAGCCACCAAGGGTTAAGGCCATGTTAATTACAGGTGTAAAATCCTTTATCCCATTATTCCCTTCAATATGTTTCAGGCCGGGATAACCAACGGCATCTGTGGTAAAAATTTTATCCGCATAAGAGGCACGAGGGGGTACCAAACAGTTAGTTGTATATAGAATAGGTGCCGGGATGCCGTCAAATTCCCTTTGCTGGTTGTGCCAGGCGGTACCGAAGTTACCTTTTAAATGGGGGTATTTTTTTAGTTCCGGGTACCCATGGGCAGGTAACATTTCACCGTGGGTGTAAATATTTATTCCTTTCCCTTCTGTTTGTTCCAGTAACTGTTTCAGGTCATATAGGTCATGGCCGGTAATAACGATAAAGGGTCCTTTTTCAATAGTCATCGGCACCTTAACTGGTACCGGCTGACCATAAGCGGCGGTATTGGCCTCGTCAAGTAGGGCCATACATTTGAGATTGACCTGCCCAAAGTCCATGATTAGATCAAGCCATTCCTCTATCCTATGTTCTTCACCCATGGCGCGCATACCCTTGTAGAGCCATCCTGTTACTTCCTCACTTGTTTTTCCCAACAAAAGGGCGTGCCAGGCATAGGCCGCTGTACCACGCAGGCCGAAAAGCAGGGTGGAACGCAGGGAAACTACATCAGGATCACCCTGCCACAGGGATGCCGGATCAAGGTCAGCAGCGCCTCCAAGTTTTTCTTTTTCCGCTTGTATTGCGTTTTTCAATTCATCAAGACGATCCCCATCAAAATTAACGTTAGTAATTGTAGCAAATAGCCCCTTCATCATCAACGCATCTGTTTCCCCGTCAGGGGTTTGGCCCTCTGCGGCACGGGCCAGGCCGACCATAGCGCAGGTTAGTTCGTCTTGCTTGTCGGCGATATCCGGCTTTTTGCCGCATACACCTACCTTGGTGCAGCCTTTTCCTCCTGCAGTTTGTTCACATTGAAAACAAAACATTTTGATTCCTCCTTATTGTATCTTTAACCAATTTTGGTTTATTCGTAATTGGACTGTAGTTGCCCACCTTTAGTCTTCAACAATATTTCCATCGGTGCTGACGGTAACCACATGCCAGGGAATCATTTTGCCGCTGGCCATGAGGGCCTGTTTTACCCCATTGACAATGCCACCACAGCAGGGTACCTCCATGCGCAATACTGTCAGGCTTTTTAGATCATGGGATTTTAATATAGCGGTTAGCTTCTCCCCATAATCACAATCATCAAGTTTGGGGCAACCGATGATCGTGATCTTGTTGCGCATAAAATCGCTATGAATGTTGGCATAAGCATAAGCGGTGCAGTCTGCAGCCACCAGTAGATGGGCGTCAGCGAAATAGGGTGCATTTACCGGCACCAACTTAATCTGACAGGGCCATTGACCCAGCTGTGAAACCTGGGGCACAAGCTGTCCAGGCGTAGTTGGTGTGGCTTCTTCCTTTCTTTCGATAGCCCGCGCTGCAGTGCCGGGGCAGCCGCAAGCCAGTGTTTGGGGTGGACTTGTTTTTAGCCTTTCCAGGTGTTTTTTTACTGCTTCTTCATCAAAGGGATCCGCGTCCCGTTCCTCTATGGTAATAGCCCCTGCCGGACACTCCGGCAGGCACGCCCCTAGCCCGTCGCAATAACTTTCTGATACCAATTTTGCTTTGCCATCTACCATTTTTAGGGCTCCCTCATGGCAGGCATCAACGCAAAGTCCGCAACCGGTGCATTTTTCTTCATCTATCTTAATGATATTTCTCTTCATTAAATCCCTCCTATAAAAAATAGCTTGTAACCAGTGTAAATTTATTTTAATATATTGAGGTAGTTAAGGCGGTAACCAGAGTTACCAAATGTGGGAGGTGTGAAAAATTGTTTAGAAAATGGGCCAATGATTTATCTAAATGCGAATTATTCAAAGGGATAACCACAGAGGAACTTAATCTGGTGTTTTGCTGTCTAAAACCAAAGGTGAAAAGCTATGAAAGGAATGAATTGGTAACTGTTGCCGGTGAAAGGTATACTGGCCTGGGTATAGTAATGTCGGGCCAGGTGGTCGTCACCAAGGAAAATGCGGCTGGTAACCGAGTCATCCTGGCTGTAAACGGCCCTGGGGAGATGTTTGGGGAAATGTCTGCCTTTTCAGGTGATGGGGTGTGGCCTATTTCCGTGGTTGCCAGGGGGACCTGCACAGTTATGTTTCTACCTGCCGGCAAAATTATCTGCAATTGTGAAAGGTTATGTGCCAGCCACAGACAACTGATTACAAACATGCTGGAAATTGTCTCTAGCCAGGCCCTTGTGCTCCATCGCAAACTTGAATATCTGACCATAAAGAGCTTGCGGGGAAAAATTAGCACCTTCCTGCTGGAGCAGTATAAAAAGGCAGGCAGTAGCGACTTCATGATATCTATGAAAAGGAATGAGCTGGCTGATTTTCTGAATGTTTCCCGGCCCGCCCTTTCTCGCGAAATGTGCAGAATGAGAGATGAAGGGGTAATGAAGTTTCATGGAAATTCAATTAAAATAGAAGAACTGGAGGCATTAAAAGAGATGGTAGAATAGGTTTATTGCTAACCATATTTAACCACCCATGATAAAATTAAGGAAAAGGAAATAATTTGCCAATAAATAGTTAATAATTATTGGTTATTCTACAGACAAAATCATTTATTTGTAAAATAAGGTAAAGGGGTGTCACTTGTGAATAAGGAAGAATTACAATGGATAATTAATACATTGAACGACAAAGCCACGGTTATCAGGGGTTATGCCCAAATGGCACTACAATGCGATCATCCTGGTTGGTCGAAAAAATATATCAATTCAATTATCCGGCAAATTGATAAAATCGCTGCCCTTAACGCCTTAATTACATCACTTTATCTAGGCAAAGACGAAGAGAACTGTGATGGTGGCTGTGGGTCCGTCGGTTTAAACAACACTGCTTCACATAGTAAATACCATTAACGGCTATTTTAGAAATCCCGGCTGAATCCCCCAATCATAATGATAAGAATTTTTGGTTCCAGGCAGGTTGTAGATCCCTAAAACAGCTTGCAGTTGGACGGAAATAAAGGTATAATGTTTTTTACGTAGTACACGGAGAGATGGCCGAGTGGATGAAGGCGCACGCCTGGAGAGCGTGTGGACGGGTAACTGTCTCCAGGGTTCGAATCCCTGTCTCTCCGCCAGTAAAAAACTTGCCGTGCTAGATGGGGAGGTAGCGGTGCCCTGTACCCGCAATCCGCTGTAGCGGGATTGAATTCCTGCCCGAGGGCTTAGCTTGTGGGGTCCGGCTACCGTAAGGAGCGTTGAAGATTGGGTCTCGTGCGACGGAGTTTCCTGAACCGTGTCAGGTCCTGACGGAAGCAGCACTAAGGGAAATACTCCGGGTGCCGCGAGGGTGCCTGGTTAGAGCCACCTGCGGTTGTATCGCCCGGAAGTTCAAATTCGAAGGCAGGTGCACGGCTTAAATTTTGGAACCGCCCCGGGGAGGGCGGTTTCTTTAATTATTATAACGATAAAATATAGTGTGAGCAGGCGAGAAAGGAATATCCTATGACCTATCTAGCCCTATATAGAAAATGGCGTCCGCAAACATTCGGAGAAATTATCGGCCAGGAACATATTATTCGGACGCTAAAAAATGCAGTTGAATCCGGCCGGACGGGGCACGCCTATCTTTTTTGTGGTACACGGGGTACAGGGAAAACAACGACGGCCAAGGTATTGGCGAAAGCCTTGAACTGCCTGGAACGGGTTGGTCCTGAACCGTGTAATCAGTGTGATAATTGTAAAAATATTACTGCCGGGCTGGCTGTTGATGTGATAGAAATAGATGCAGCCTCTAACCGGGGCATTGATGAAATCAGGGATTTGCGGGAAAAAATAAAATTTGCACCGGCGGTAACCAAATTCAGGGTATACATCATTGACGAGGTTCACATGCTTACGAATGAGGCCTTCAATGCTCTTTTGAAAACCCTGGAGGAACCGCCACGACATGCTGTTTTAATTTTAGCCACCACAGAACCCTACAAGGTGCCCCTGACCATATTATCACGCTGTCAGCGCTTTGATTTTAAGCGAATAGGGCCGGCAGACATAATCGAGCGGCTAAGGGAGGTTGCCGCCGGTGCCGGGCTGGAGGTTGAAGAAGAAGCCCTGCGGCTCATTGCCAGGGCGGCCGAAGGTGGCCTGCGTGATGCCCTTAGTATCCTGGATCAGGGGGCAGCTTTTGGGGAACTAAAAATAACCGCTTCTGATGTACATAACATTCTGGGCACAGTAAGGGTTGACGCTTTGGACATCATGGCCGGCTATCTTGCTTCCGGAGAAACAGGATCCGCCCTGCGCCTGGTGTCCGAACTAATCTCCGAAGGGAAGGATCTGCGTTTTTTTGCTAGAGAAATGACTGGGTATCTAAGGTTGTTGTTGTTGGAAAAAATAACACCCGGTTCGGCTGCCCGTGAGGCCTGGGGGGATCCGGCTATGATCGCAACCAGGGCGACAGACTTTTCTATGGAAGGCCTGCTGCGTGGAGTGGAAATACTGGCAGAAGTGGATCAGGGGATGAAATGGAGCTCTCAGCCCAGTATCATTCTAGAATTGGCTTTGGTAAAGGCCTGTCGCGCAGGGGTAATAACCAGGGAATCTTCATTGTTGGCCCGCCTAGAGGCGGTAGAAAAAGAGTTGCAGATGCTGAGTAGTACACCGCCCTCAGCGGAAAAAACCATGATCCCGTCACAGATTGTTCAACAAAATGATCAGCCAGAACCTGGCGGAGGGCATACTGCCTCTACAAGCCCGGCGCAAATTAGCCCCCCGGGGGATAGCGAAAAGAAACCTGCTCAGGAGGTACAAAAAACATATCAGGCCATGCCGGAGGATATACCCCTGGAGAAAAATGGGGGAAAACTGCCTCGGGAAGCAGCCAACAGCCCTTTGGACTTGGGGATCGATCTGAAACAGGTTACGGGTTCCTGGGGAGAGATACTAGGAAGGATCCGGCAGGAACGTTTGCCGATTTATCATAACTATGTTAAGACACAGCCACTAGCTCTGCATGGAAACAGCCTGGTGATTGGGTTTCCCGAGGGTGAGAATTTGGCTAGAGAAATGGCCGCTCAACCGGAACAGAAGGAATATCTAGAAGGCCTGCTGCAAAGGTTTTTTCAGGGAGAATGGCAGGTGTCCTTTAAAACCTACCGGGGTACAACCAAAATGTCCGAGAAAGGATCTGATAATGGGGATAGGATACTGAATATTAAAAAACGCTTTAGAGGAGTAGAGGTTATTCTGGACGAAGAAGAGGGGAATACCTTATTTTAACTATATTAAAGGGGGGTTCTAAAATGATGGGTGGTAACATGAATAAAATGATGAAACAGGTCCAGAAAATGCAGCAAGAAATGGTGAGGCTGCAGGAAGAATTGGGCGAACGCAGGGTAGAAAGCACTGCCGGAGGCGGGGTGGTGACGGTAGTTGCTAACGGGAAAAATGAGATTATTTCTATAGAGATCAAACCAGAAGTGGTGGATCCGGAAGATGTAGAAATGTTGCAGGATTTGGTCACTGCTGCTGTTAATGAAGCCCTGCGGCAAGCACAGGATATGGTGTCCCAGGAAATGGGCAAACTCACCGGTGGTTTAAAAATACCTGGAATGTTTTAAAAATGAACTACTATACCAAAACAGTAGCGCGGTTAATAGATCAGTTTTCTAAGCTTCCCGGTATTGGCCCCAAAACCGCCCAGCGTCTGGCTTTCTACCTTTTGGTAGCACCTCCAGAGGTGGCAGCAAGTCTGGCTAATGCTATTGCTGAAGCACGGACTACTGTCCGCTACTGTCAGGTGTGTGGTAACTTTACCGAAGGAGATCGCTGTTTTATCTGTAGTGACGACAGACGCTCTACCGATATTATATGTGTGGTAGAACGCCCCAGGGATATAGTGGCAATGGAGAAAACCAAAGGTTTTAGAGGCCTTTACCATGTGCTACATGGGGTTATTTCCCCAATGGAAGGAGTCGGACCGGGGCAGCTGCGCATCAAGGAGCTGATAAGACGCCTGGAAGGCGCCTCTGTGAAGGAGATTATTCTGGCCACCAATCCTAGTGTGGAAGGAGATGCGACAGCTCTTTATCTGGCCGGCCTGATTAACCCTATGGGAATCAGGGTGACCAGACTGGCCCACGGGCTTCCTGTTGGTGCCGACCTGGAGTATGCGGATCAAATAACACTTAGCAAAGCATTGGAAGGCAGAAGGGAAATTAAATAGGTATACTTTTCATTTGGGGCCATATAATGGTCCCAAGGGGGTGCCTGGACCATGGAATGGAAATTGATTTTAGTGGCGCTGGTCGGGCTTTTTGGTTTCTATTTTGTGGGGTCCGTTTTGTTTCGCCCCCTACGTTTTCTGATTCGTTTGAGCGCCTGGGCCCTGCTTGGGATGGCGTTGCTGGTGCTGATTAACGCATTGTTTGGGCAGTTCGGTTTTCATATTGCGATTAACCCGGCAACAATACTCACAGCAGGCCTGCTACAACTGCCTGGTGTTGTACTCCTGGTGCTGTTGAACTGTTTTTTTGTAGCCTGATAGACCGGGAAGCCGGCTTGTGATGTATTTTGTTGGGATTTATCTGGTATTGATACCTTAATATTAATCTGGGCCTTTGATCCTTTTTATAGAATAATAATGTTTAGCAGGGAGAATTATAGAAGGAAGGGTATTGCCCCATCCATCTTGTCGACCTGCTTTTTTGCTGTTTATAAAGCGACACGCTTAAAAAACAGAGGGATAAAGATACTAATGTCAGACCGCATCGTGGAGGCTTACATAGGAGAATATGCCTCGGGTAAAAGTGAAAGTGCCATCAATCGGGCCCTGGAATTGGCCCGGAAGGGCAGAAAGGTAAATCTGGTTGATCTGGATCTTGTTGAACCTTTTTATACCCTGCGCCCCCTGCAAGAAGAACTGTCCCGGTTGGGACTGGAGGTAATTGCCTGGAAAACTGAGGAGACTGTGGGGCTGGGTGAAGCGGGCACAGTGATTAAACCAGCAGCACGTTGGGCCCTCAGGCGTATAGGGGATGTTATTCTTGATATTGGTTACGGGATTGAGGGGGCCAGGACCCTAAACCTGCTGGAGGGCGCGGATGAGGATCCCGACCTGAAAATTTTTGCGGTGATCAATATATCCCGGCCCATGACGGCCAGTGTCGCGGATATTGTTGCTGAGGTCGGTACTATGGGGCACGTGGACGGACTGATTAATAACACACACCTGGCCGAGGAGACAACAGCGGCATTAGTGCAGGCCGGGTCCAGGATAGTAACCACAGCCGCAAATGCAATGGGACTGCCGGTAATAGCCACCCAGGCAGAAGAAAAATTGGCTGGAGTAATAGGGCCGGTGGATTGTATGGGCAACCGGGTCCGGCCCCTCAAGAGATTCATGCCCAAGGCGTTCTGGTAAAAAACGCTAGAGGAGGAATTTTTGTATGACAGTGGCACCTGTGAAAGAAGAAAAAAGGGTTTTTATGACCGGGAACGAGGTGGTGGCCTGGGCGGCACTGGCGGCAGGGGCGGATATTATGTACGGCTATCCAATCACACCACAAAACGAGGTTATGCATTACTGGAGTCGGTTGGCCCCCAGATATGGGAAGAGTTTTTTGCAGACGGAAGATGAGCTTTCCGCCGGTTTTGCTACCACCGGCGGGGTGATGACGGGAAGCAAGGCTTTTACCGCCACAGCAGGTAGTGGTAGTGTGCTGATGCAGGAGCCCATGGCTATGGCGGAAATGATGAGGCTACCTACAGTGACCATTGTGCAGCAAAGGGGTGGTCCTTCTACTGCAACGGTAATTTACTCCCAGCAGGAGGTTACCCTGACAACAATGGGTGGTAACGGGGAAGGGATCAGGGTGGTTTATTCCACAGCCGGGCACCAGGATCTTTATGACTATACCATTAAGGCTTTTAACATAGCCTGGAAATATCGTTTTCCCACCTTTGTGTTAGGAGATGGTTACCAGGCCAAAATGCGTGAACCACTAACAATTTATGACCCGGAAAAGCGGGGGGTTAAGCTGTTGCAGCCGGATCCCTTTGTAGGTAAAGAAGGTGAACCCGGCCGGGATAGACCACCCGCCCAGTATAGGAATACCTATAACCTGGAGGAGGAGCTTTATGAAAAAATAATGAGTGACATGAAGGAGTTTGAGGAGAACTCCGCTGACATAGCGGAGTATGAATCTAGCTACACTGAGGATGCGGAGCTGGTGATTATAGCCCATGGCATTGTTTTCCGGGCGGTGAGAGAGGCCTTGGACAATCTTCGGCAACAAGGCTTACCAGTAGGTGCCTTTAGACCGGTGACCTTGCGACCACTACCAGTAGGCCAGATAAAGGAACTGGTAGCCAGAGTGAAAAAAATCCTAGTGGTTGAATCTGCATATGGACAAATAGCCAGGCTGATAAAGGAGAAAGCCTGTGGGGCAGCCTGCGAAATACATACCATGTTTAAGCCCGGCATCGGCATCGCTGCCGAAGAAGTGGAGGTACGGGCTAAGGAAATACTGGCTAAACAGTAGTTTGGCGACGAATATAGGGTTGTGTAATTTTTCTAAAGGGGGTTTATATAATGCCGGTTCCCGCAATGCCAAAATCATGGCGAGTTGATAATAAGCCGCACAAATTTTGCCCGGGATGCGGCCACGGGCTAGTTTTGAAATGTCTGGGAAAAGCAATTGATGAACTGGAAATTCAGTCCCGGGTGGTCTATGGGTGTGATATCGGCTGTTCCCTGCTTTCTTGGGACCTTTTTAACCTTGATACTGTGCAGACCCACCACGGGCGTACAACCCCGGTTATGGCCGGTATGAAGAGAGCCCGGCCGGAATTGATATGTATTGCCTATATGGGTGATGGTGGGGGATATTCAATCGGTGTCCAGCATCTGGTTGGCGCCGCCATGCGTAACGAAAAAATAACGGTTATAGTTGCCAATAATACCCAATATGCGATGACCGGCGGCCAGATGGCTCCTACCACATTGCCGGGACAAAAAACTGAAACCTCC
Source organism: Peptococcaceae bacterium (assembly GCA_012518875.1). GTDB lineage: Bacteria > Bacillota > Desulfotomaculia > Desulfotomaculales > Pelotomaculaceae > Syntrophopropionicum. The sequence goes on along the minus strand of JAAYRI010000033.1, from coordinate 51,501 downwards.
CCTTATGGCCGGGATGCTGAAACCACTGGTCTACCATTCCAAGGGGCAGAGATGATTGCAGCCATCGCGCCCGAGGGGGCCTATGTAGCCAGAGGCAGTGTTTCCCACCTGGCACAACTAACCAGATTTTTGAAAAAAGCTTTAAGGAACCAAATAGATGGGCATGGTTTTTCTTTTGTGGAGGCACTTTCCGCCTGCCCCACTAATTGGCGGACGGATGCGGCCGGGACATGGGAGTTTGTTGAGAAAGACATGGCTGAACATTTTAAACGGGGAGAAATAAAAATCCCGGAGAAAAGGGAGGCTGCAGCTGATGCCTGAAACAACCACAAAGATGGTCCTGGCCGGCGAAGGAGGCCAGGGTGTCCAGGCCATAGCAGAAATTCTAGCTGAAGCCGCTAATGAGGAAGGCCGCCAGGCTCTTTACATCCCAAATTTTGGGGTGGAACAAAGAGGGGGGGTTTCAGTTGCCTTTTTGCAGATTAGTGACCATGCTATCGGATCACCTAAATTCCTTAAAGGTGATATTGTAGCCGCCCTGAGCGAGCGGGCTGTGCAGCGTACAGCCACATATGCCGGGCCGGAAACAGTCTTTATTTATGATAGCGCTATGGAGGGTGTAGAAGATGATTTGCCAGAAGGTGCTGCCCGGGTTATACCCGTCCCTGCTATGGAAGTAGCCAAGGAAGAATTCCACCCCCGGGTTTATAACATGGTGATCATGGGGGCACTGGTAGGTGCAACAGCAGTTGTTTCCTTGGATCAGGCCAAGGCTGCTATAGAGAAAAGATTGGGTTACAAGTTTGAAAAAAACCCGCAACTACGGGATTTAAACTTTAGGGCTTTGGAACGGGGCATTGAAATGGGCCGTTGGCCGAAAGGGGGTATAAACTGATGGTGCCGGAGTTTAGAGGAAGAACCCTGGAGTTGGAAAAAGCCTTTTGGACCTTGTTTCCAGGCCTTTGTAAGGGCTGTGGTCTCTGTGTTGAAAAATGTCCCGTCGACTGCATTGACTGGAGTGACATTTTGGGAGTTTACGGCACCCCTTCAGTAAAAGCAGACGATAGATGTATCGCCTGTGGGATTTGTGAAAATGTTTGCCCTGACTGTGCCATACGGATAGACACAAGAAAAGATTTGAAAAACTAGTTTGTTTATTCTACCAGTGGTTATTCTTCACCAAACCTGAGGCGGGTTCATATTTTTATAATATAGTGGCATTTACATAGGTGGTGAAATAATGGGCAGTGAATCCTCAGGTTGTATTCTATGCAGGCGATTTTGTTCCGATGGGCAGGGCATTTGTGTGCAGGGATGCCGCATCTGTCAGGAATGTGAAAAGAAAATAATATCAATTACCATGGATGATCCCATCTATCAGGTGTATGTGGAAAAATTAAAAGAAATCTGGCCTAAGACCGGCTAACTGATCCTCTTGCAGCTTTAATTTTTTTTGGGCTAGCCGTATATGCCGGTGCATTAGTTCAATATCCTGTTTGATTAGGTGGAGCTTCACAGGCGTTATACCGGTCTTCGCAGAAATTTCCCGATCTGGAATCCCCTGTTTCCATGCCCTAATCAACATTCCCACATTGGTTTGGTATTTTTTGGAGAGCGCTTTTTCGTCTACTCGCAATTCTTTCATCAAAATTTAATCCTCCTAATAAAAAACGTTATAATTATCTTGGCCTTTAATCGCACATCTATAATGATAAACTGCTGGGAATATTAAAGGATAGAATTGCTTTTAGTTAATAAATTTGTGATAAAATAAATACTGGTATTAACCTCATTTTTTGCAAATTTTTTGTTGGAGGTTTTTTTTTGCCTGGCTATCAAAGCAATGCACCTCTTTATGCAGCGCTGATCCAACATGGGCGACAAAACCCGGCTTGTTTTCATGTTCCCGGCCATGGACAGGGTAAAGGACTGTCTCCGGAATTGGCCGGATTTACAGGACAAGCCTGGCACTCCCTGGACCTTACTGAGTTGCCGGGGCTTGATGACCTGCACAATCCCACCGGCCCTATAGCTGCAGCACAGAACCTGGCGGCAAAAATGTATGGTGCTGAAAAAAGTTTTTTTCTTGTTAATGGCACAACGGTGGGGATTCAGGCCTTGATTACCTCCTTGGGGCAGCAAAAGAAGATTATTGTATCAAGAAATGTCCATCGCTCAGTGCTGGGGGGGCTAGTTATTGCAGGTGCTGACCCTATTTATGTTTTACCTGACACCATCCCCCATTTTGAAATCGATTGTGGTTTAACGCCTGGGACTATCCAACAGGCACTGGTCGATAGCCCCGATGCGGCAGCGGTATTGGTGGTGCGGCCTAGCTATTATGGTATCGCAGCCGATCTGGAAAGGATTGCCCGGATAGCCCACCAGTCAGGTATTCCCATACTGGTTGATGAAGCTCATGGAGCCCATTTACGTTTCCACAGGGGTTTACCTGATGATGCTATGGATAGTGGGGCAGATGCAGCAGTCCAGAGCACACACAAACTAGGTGGTTCTCTGGGGCAGAGCTCGATGCTGCATCTGCGGGGGAGCCTGGTGGATGCAGGTTCGGTTACAGCCGCACTACGCCTTTTACAGACCACCAGCCCTTCCTACCTTCTAATGGCTTCTCTGGATCTGGCTCGGTATCAGCTATCCTTACGGGGTAGCGAAATGATGGAAAAGACACTCTACCTGGTGCACAGTGTGCGGAAAAGGCTAGCCGGATGTAGAAATTTGCATATTTTAACTGCTGATTGCCTATTAGGAAAAAAATGCAGGCTGGACTCCACCAAATTGGTAATCTCTGTAAGGGATCTGGGGCTAACCGGTTATCAGGTTAACGAACTGCTGGCCAGACGTTACCGGGTTTTTCTTGAAATGGCCGATTTCTATAATGTGGTAGCCTTTGTGTCCATCGGTACCACAGAGGAAGACTGTGATCGATTAGTGGCAGCATTGCAAGATATCGCTTCCAGGGAAAAACTGCCGGCTTTACCCCGGCAGCCTGCTGTACCATTATTGCATAAAACAGCCATGAAACCACGTGATGCATGGTTTGCTCCGGCAGAAAGAGTCCCCCTGGGGGAAGGAAGAGGAAAAATTAGCGCTGAAACTATCGCCGTTTATCCTCCCGGTATACCCGTGTTAAATCCGGGTGAGGTAATAACAGATGAAATATATGAATACCTGCTGGATATGCGCAGGTGGGGGCTGTCCTGTCAGGGACCAGCCGATCCCACCTTAAAAACGATTAAAGTTGTGTTAGAATAGCATTATAAAATGATCAGGAATGTTGTTTATGATGAAAGGTAAATTCATTGTTTTCGAAGGCATAGATGGTTCCGGAAAAACCACCCAGCTCAAACTTCTTGGAGATCAACTGCAGCAGCAGGGATTGCCGGTACTATATACCAGGGAACCGGGTGGTACCCGGATAGGAGACGCAATCAGGGGGATTTTGTTAAACCCTGCCCACAGCGAATTGGTTCCCCGGGCCGAAGCCCTATTATACGCGGCAGCCAGGGCCCAGCACGTAGCCCAGGTAGTAAAACCAGCTCTAGCGTCAGGTACAATTGTCCTTTGTGATCGTTTCCTGGATTCCAGCCTGGCTTATCAGGGATTTGGGCGTGGTATGGATATCGGTTTGCTGGAAAGCATTAATGAACCGGCTACTGACGGGTTGGTTCCCGACCTGACGATTATCCTCAGTTTCTTTACCGGGGATGGTATAGACAGAATCAAAAGGTCCGGCCGTCCTATTGACAGGATAGAACGGGAGGCGGGAACGTTTCACATGCGGGTTGGGGCCGGCTACCTGACCCTTGCTCAACGTGATCCCGGTCGTTACAGTATTATCAATGCCAATAGGTCGGAAGAGTGGGTGCATAATGATATCATGGCGGCTCTTGAGGGGGTTTTAGGTGAAATTTCTCAAAGAAATAATAGGGCATAAACAGGCTGTTAAAATGTTAAGTAAGGCTGTTTCCTGTGGGCGTGTAGCTCACGCATATCTTTTTGCCGGACCAGAAGGTGTGGGTAAGGAAACAACTGCCATATCTTTTGCCCGGGCTTTGCTATGTTCCGATCCCGTAGAAGGGGATGCCTGTGGTTCCTGCCGAGACTGCCGCCAACTTTGCAGTGGCAACCATCCCGATTTTTACCTGGTTGAACCTGCCGGCTTATCTGTTAGGATTGAACAGGTCAGGGAAATACAACGCCGTATACCTTATCGCCCTTATCAAGGTGGGCGTAAAATTTGTCTCATCCGCCAGGCGGAAATGATGACTGCAGAAGCTGCCAATTGTATACTCAAAACACTGGAAGAACCCCCGGAAGGCACTGTTTTTATTTTACTTTCTGCCAGACCCCAGGTTTTGTTGCCGACAATACTTTCTCGCTGTCAGGTAATTTATTTTAGATCCTTGCCGATGCCGGACCTAATTCGGGGACTTGCTAACTTAAAAGGGGTACCTGAGGGAAGTGCACGTTTATATGCCGCACTATCAGATGGTAGTATGGGACGGGCACTATCCTATGTTTCCAGTTCGCTTATGACCGATAGGGATGAAGTAAATGCTCTTGCCGGGGTACTACGGCAAAGTGGTCCATTGGAGGCCATAGAAAGGGCGGAAAAGGCTGGCGAGAGCAAGCAAAAGGCTGCTTTTACACTAGACACGCTGGCCTGTTGGTATCGTGATCTGATGATCTGGCGGGAAGTAGGGACAGCGGGTAGTTTATTTAATACCGACCAGGTGAATATTATAAAAATGGAAGCAGCACAATATGATACCGGCTGCATTTTAACAATAATAGAGGAAATAGAAGCAACAAAGAGAAAAATTGAAATTAACGCCAATATAAAACTGGCTTTGGAGACACTGTTTTTGCGGCTGAGCGGTTTTGGTAAACAATGCTAATATGGTGATACCGGGGAGGTATATAATTGGGGATAAATGTCGTGGGGATTCGATTTAAAAAAGCGGGCAAGATTTATTTCTTTGATCCCGGAAATATCCCAATCATTGAGGAAGATGGTGTTATTGTAGAAACAGCCCGGGGAGTGGAATATGGCAGTGTAGCAATTGGGCCTCATGAGGTAGAAGAAAACGAAATAGTGGCGCCGCTCAAAAAAGTGATTAGAAAGGCCACCACTCATGATATGAGGCAACTGTCAGCCAATAGAGAAAAAGAAAAAGGCGCCTTTCAGGTCTGCCTGGAGAAAATAGCAGCCCATAAGCTGCCGATGAAACTTGTGGGTGTGGAGCAAACCTTTGATGGTAATAAAATATTATTTTATTTTACAGCAGATGGACGGATTGACTTCCGGGAACTAGTTAAGGATCTAGCTTCTGTTTTTAAGACCCGTATTGAACTGCGGCAAATTGGTGTGCGTGACGAGGCCAAAATGATTGGTGGATTGGGTTGCTGCGGTAGGGAGCTCTGTTGCTCGATGTGGCTTACGGATTTTGCCTCAGTATCCATTAGAATGGCCAAGGAACAAAATCTATCATTGAATCCCTCCAAAATATCTGGGATTTGTGGCCGGTTGATGTGCTGCCTTAAATATGAGAACGAATCTTACGAACAGGCCCGGGCAGATTTCCCTAACAACGGCAGCATTGTCAGTACCCCCGATGGTGATGGCAAGGTGGTAGGTATTAATATATTCAAGGATGCTGTAAATGTTGAGTTGCGGACAAGCAAAATTGTTAAGGAATACCAGAACACAGAGATAATGTTAAAATCAAACAAGGCTAAAAATTGTGGTGGCTGTAAAAAGGGTTGTCCCAACCAGGCGGGTGAGGAGAGCATTTGATGCAGTATTTATATAAAATTACTAAAGAAATGGAAGTAAAACTGCATACCCTATTGGCAGAGGTGCAGGAACTAAAAAACAAGGCCCGAGAAATAGAAGAGGAAAATGTACGTTTACGAAAAGAACTAGCTGATATTTATCGTACCGGGCTGGACGAAGGGGATGGTGGCGGGACAGGCTTCCTGCAAAAGGGGCTTTTTAACTTGTTGGATCTGTATGACCATGGGTTTCACATCTGCAACGTTTATTTTGGTCGAAAAAGAGCAGGCGATTGTCTTTTCTGCATGGCCTTTCTAAGAAAAGAAAAAAAGCTACCTGCCAAACAGATGACAAGTGAGATGTAATTGAATTTCAGCAAAACGTTTGCCGAACATCTAGCTCCTTTAGCCCCGCCCAGAATAGTAACGGGGTATATCTTTGCCTTTGGCCTGCCCCTTATAATAAAGTGCTTTTTCAAAAGGAATGTTGGGGTTGGTCAGGTTTCAAATAAAAAAAGGGAGGTGGACTGAGACCTTTGACCGGGGATACAAAAGGTACACTTTATATCTGCGCCACGCCTATCGGCAACCTGGAGGATATAACCCTGAGAGTCTTACGGATATTGCAAGAGGTGGATCTGATCGCTGCCGAAGACACCCGCCATACCCGTAAACTCCTCAGCCATTTTCAGATCCACACACCACTCACCAGCTATCACCAACACAACTACAAAAAAAAAGGAAAAGAGCTCTTGCGGCTGGTATCAACGGGTAAAAATATTGCCCTTGTATCTGATGCCGGTATGCCCTGTATTTCCGATCCGGGGGTGGAACTAGTAGCCGAAGCTGTGGAAAATGGCTGTGCAGTTGTGGCGGCGCCGGGTCCCAGCGCGGCAGTTACCGCCCTGGTAGTCTCAGGGTTGCCTACAGATACATATGTTTTTGTGGGGTTTTTGCCTGTAGCAAAAAAAGCCCGACGGGAGAAATTAAAAGAATTAGCCCGCGGACAGTGGACCATGATATTTTATGAATCCCCACATCGGGTCAAAAAGACACTGGCAATACTTCTAGAAACGTTCGGCAACCGCCCTGCCGCTGTGGTCAGGGAATTGACCAAGCTGCACGAGGAGGTGGCCAGGGGCTCTTTAGAAGATTTGGTAGAACGATTTAATAAAGTGGAACCAAAGGGTGAATTTACCTTGGTTGTAGCCGGGGGAGCATCACCCCGGGAAAGGCCTACCGAGCAGGAAGCCTCCTGGCGGCATATCGGGGCAGCCCTGCATGTTTCCATACTGGAATCCGAAGGAATGGAACGAAAAAATGCTATCCAGGAGGTTGCCCGCCTGCGTTCCCTACCCAAGAGGGTTGTATATCGCCTGGTACTCGATGATAAAAAACACTAAAAGGCAAAAAAAAATGAGAGATTAAAATCTCTCTACAAAATATCTGTCGAATTGTTTTACATCGCTTTGGCACTTTCAAACATGGCTAGGGCACATTCACGGCAAACTAATTTGTTTTTATAGTGCTGCACATCTGTAGCATTACCGCAGAAAACGCAGGCAGGCTCATATTTTTTGAGGATAATTTTCTCGGCGTCAACATATATCTCTAATGCGTCTTTTTCGTCGATTCCCAATGTGCGTCTCAGTTCAATGGGAATCACCACCCTGCCGAGCTCGTCCACCTTTCTTACAATACCAGTTGATTTCATAACATCTGTCCCTCCCTTTCAACAAATTTCGACAAATATATAAAAAATTTTACAAGTAAATGGTACCAGGAATTCCATTAAGAGTCAAGATGTTTTTGTAAAATTCTACAATTAATTTGTTATAATGTTGATAACTTGACAAAAAAGCTGCATTAATTTAAAATTTAGCATAGTGATTTTTTTTTACAGATTAAACGGCTATGAAGGGAAGAGTAGGCCCACAGGGTTATCCGGACAGCGAGCGGGAACAGCTGAGAGCCCCGCCGGATCAAGTTGGCTGAACATGGCCCCGGAGCTGCCCTGCTGAATATTAGTAAGTGGGGCCGGAATTAGCCCCGTTAACCAGGCTTGGGTATCGGGTGTTTGCACATACCTGTTGAGGCCGGCGCCGCAAGGTTCCGGTAAAAAGGGTGGTACCGCGAAAATTAAAAACTTCGCCCCTCGGAAAATAGAGGCGGGGTTTTTTATTTTAGTTAAGGTTATGAAAAAGGAGATAAGGCATGAACAAGGGGACATTCTACATTACCACACCGATTTACTATCCCAGCAGCAACCTACACATCGGGCACGCTTACACTACTGTGGCAGCTGATGCCCTGGCTCGTTTTAAAAAAATGACCGGATATGACACGTATTTTTTAACCGGCTCTGATGAACATGGACAAAAAATCGAAAGGGCGGCCAAGGCTGAAAGCAAAACACCACAAGAATTTGTGGATGAGGTTGTGGCCGGCATTAAACACCTCTGGGGGAAACTTGGGGTGGGTTACAATGACTTTATCCGCACCACGGAGGAACGCCATAAAAATGTGGTTTCAGCTGTTTTCCAGCGGTTGTATGACCAGGGAGATATATATAAAGCCAATTATGAAGGATGGTATTGTACACCCTGCGAGGCTTTTTGGGCAGAAAGCAGGTTGGAGGAAGGCAATTGCCCGGACTGCGGGCGCCCGGTAGAATTGCTCCGGGAAGAAAATTATTTTTTTAAAATGTCTAAGTATGCAGAGCGGCTATTGCAGCATATTGAAAAACATCCGGAATTTATCCAGCCTACCAGTCGGCGTAACGAAATGGTTAGCTTTATAAAAAGTGGTCTAGAGGACCTATGTGTTTCCAGAACAACATTTAATTGGGGTATCCCCGTACCTTTCAATTCTGAACATGTGATTTATGTTTGGGTGGACGCCCTGACTAACTATATTTCCGCCCTCGGTTATGGCACAGAGGACAACAGCCTGTTTAAAAAATACTGGCCTGCGGATGTGCATCTAATGGGTAAGGACATTGTGCGTTTTCACAGCATTATTTGGCCCATGCTCTTGATGGCTTTGGATCTTGAATTGCCCAAGCAGGTAGTAGGCCATGGCTGGATACTGCTTGAAAGCGGCAAAATGTCCAAATCTAAAGGTAATGTAGTGGATCCCCTGGTATTAATTGATAAATATGGTGTTGATGCCATTCGCTATTACCTGTTGCGGGAGATGCCTTTTGGAGCTGACGGGTCCTATAGCGAGGATGCTCTAATAGAACGCATCAACAAGGATTTGGCCAACGACATGGGCAACCTGGTCAGCCGTTCCATTGCCATGGTGGAAAAATATTTTAACGGGTTGGTTCAATCCCCTTCAGCTTTTGAAGCCCCGGATCAGGAATTGATTGATTTAGCCGAGCAAACTCCTGCTATTGTAGAGGGGTTAATGGACAAATCTGATATTTCAGCAGCCCTGGCAGCTATCTGGCGCCTGGTAGGGCGAGCCAACAAATATGTGGATGAAACAGCTCCCTGGGCCCTGAACAAGGATCCGGCTAAAAAAGAGAGACTGTCTACCGTAATGTATAATCTGGCTGAATCACTTCGATTCATTACTATCATGGTATCACCATTTATGCCTTACCTGCCCGACAGGGTTTGGGGCCAGTTGGGCATTGCTGACCAGCCGGGACTACATGCCTGGGAAGCCCTATCCTGGGGCAGGCTACCAGCGGGCACTGTTGTAAAAAGAGGCCCGGCGTTATTCCCCCGTATCGACACCACAGGCAAGAGATAACTGTAGAATGAAATAGAAACGCACCCAGGGATAAACCGACCAATGAAAGGAAAGCTGCAATATGAATGTGTTTGACACGCACGCGCACTTAAATGACAAGGCGTATGATCAGGATCGGGACGAAATGATTCAGCGTGCCCGTCAGGCAGGGGTTAATCTAATCGTAAACATCGGTTTCGATCTAACATCTTCCCGGGAATCAATAGATCTGGCAGAAAAATATGATTTTATTTATGCTACTGTTGGTATTCACCCCCATGATGCCGCTGGGGCTGAACCCGGCTATCTAGAGGAATTGGCAGAAATGGCCCAGCATCCCAAGGTAGTAGCCATAGGGGAAATAGGACTGGATTACTACCGAGACTTGTCACCACGCCCCGTGCAGCGGCAGGTTTTTTTGGATCAGATGGCCCTGGCAAAAAAACTGGGAAAGCCCATTGTTATTCATGATCGGGATGCACATGGTGAGATGATGGAAATTTTGCGAAAAGAAAAGCTGGGGCCGGTCGGGGGGGTTATGCATTGTTATTCAGGCAGCTGGGAAATGGCCAAGGAGCTACTGGTTATGGATTTTTATCTTTCCATTGCCGGGCCGGTCACCTTTCCCAACGCCAGGATATTGAAAGAGGTGGCTGCTAAAACCCCCGCGGATCGCCTGCTGATAGAAACTGATTCCCCATATCTGACTCCCATTCCTTACCGGGGTAAACGGAATGAACCAGCCCACATACTTCATACCGCTGCAGAAATTGCCAAGGTGCGGGGAATGAAAAAAGAGGCCCTGACACAGATGTGTGCTGAAAACGGCAGGAGATTATTCCAAATTCCTTGAATACCTTTTAAAGATAGAAAAGAGGAGGGTTTGGTGATGAAGAAGGTACCTGTTGTAATAGCATGGATAGTTAATGCTTTTGAAAACAGCAGCCAACACTCCGAATATTATGTTGACCTTAAGACTGGTGACGTTAAGTTTTTTTCACCCCTGGATTTCCCCGAGCACATCGAGATCATGGAGAAGCTGGATAGACAAACCAACCGTTATATTAGGTTGCCAAAAATCGAAAAAGCGTTTTCCTTGCAGGTAAAAAAGGATTATATAGCAACTATAAAGGATGAAGATCTCAGGCGCCGGTTGGAAAATGAATTTGAAACAGATACAAAATATAGAAAGATTCTCATGGGTTATGAGGATGAGCGCCATGAGTGGTATAAATTTCAGAATGAGAAATATGCTGATTTTTTGAAAAAATGGTTTATGGCCAGGGGAATAGAAATACTGGATAAATAATTTAGTAGAACAACAAGGCAAGTGGAAGGAATTACCGGGTGTATGCTTACCCGGTAATTTTTATTTGGCGGCACCTGGGTAAATAGGCTGTTAATATATCCCAAAAGCCCATTGCAAGGTATGTGAGCGGCATTGTTGTGACTATTGGCTAAAGCCCTTCTCCTTCAAGGGGCCGACCCATGGCAGGAGCGATTAAAAAAGGATGAGGGGCTGACAGTAAATGTAATATAATGCAAATAGCGACATTAATAAACCCTATTCAAAACTGACAACTCATAGTAGAATATAAAAGTGTTGGAATAAACGGTTTTGAATGGGCCTAATGGCGAGCAAAATAATATCCAGAAAATTGTTTTTCAATGGATCAGGGCCGGACTTGTTAAAAAGGAGGCATTTGATGAGTTGGGAAAAAACAGGTGATAAAGAATTGGATCTAGGGAGTAACCGGGGTGTTTTAAAATCGGTGATCTCAATAGGGGTTGTATTGTTTATTTTGGCCATGGGTGTTTGGGCTGAAAAATCGGTACTCATTGTTGATGAAGGCAGGGAACTGATGGCCAGAACCTATACCGGCACGGTAGGGGATGTTCTAGCGGTGAAGGACGTCGTTCTGTTAGATAATGATGAAGTAAGCCCATCATTAGAAACGGCGCTGACGGATGGTATGGTGATCACAGTTAATAGGGCGGTGGATGTAAGCATTAGTGTGGACGGACAAAGGTTGCCCATTCGGACCCAATGCAGTGTAGTAGGTGATTTACTGAATGAAGCAGGTGTGGTATTGGGGCCGGAAGATGAGGTTAGCCCTGCGCAAGATGCTGCTGTGGTGCCGAATATGAACGTTGCCGTGGCCAGGGTTGTTACCAAAACAGAGGCCACAGAGGAAGTGTTGAATTTTGAAACAAAACAAAAATATACAGTTAATTTGCCCCAGGGAACCACCAGGATCGCTGAGGCAGGCAGGAATGGTACAGAGCAAAAAATCTGGAAGGTAAAATATAAGGACGGAATAGAGATAGCCCGGCAACTAATCGAGACCAAAATACTAGCTCCCCCTGTGAACCAACTAGTGATGGTGGGCAGTGGTTTGACCGTATCCAGGGGCGGCGAAAATATTAGGTATAGCGAGGCTGTGGATATGGTGGCATCGGCATACACCCACACGGGTTATAATACTAGCTGTGGGGTTAGCCCCCATTATGGTGTGGTTGCCGTGGATCCGTCATTTATACCTCTACGGTCCCGGCTTTATGTGGATGGGTATGGTTATGCAACAGCATTGGATGTGGGTGGCAGCATTAAAGGAAATAGAATTGACCTCTTTTTTGAGTCCTATGAAGAGGCTATAAACTGGGGCATCAGGCGCGTAAGGGTCTACAAAATAGAATAATAGAAATTGGTGAAAACAGCCTTAATAGGGCTGTTTTTTACTTGTTTAGGGCAAAGTTGGGGATAATAAAAGGGAATGTTTTTTAGTATGTCGAATGGCTGATTGTAGTAGTTGTCTATATTATGTAGGGGTTACTAAGAGATGATATCACCTGCTGCTATACAAAGCATCATGAAAAAACACAATATTTCCTGCCGCAAGAGCCTGGGGCAAAATTTTCTTATTGACAATAATATTATTCGTAAAATAATAGAATTAGCAGAACTAACAAAGTCTGATTTGGTAGTGGAGATTGGCCCCGGTTTGGGATCCCTGACCAGGGAAATTGCCCATAGTGTCGGCAAGGTAATGGCTATAGAAATTGACCGTGGGTTGTTCAAGGCACTAAACGAGCTCCTTGCGGGTTTAGAAAATGTGAATATAATATTGGGCGATGCCCTAAAAACGGATTTTGATCGTCTGGTAGAGGAAAAAACAGGCGGTGAATATGGCCGCACAGGCAAGGCATACAAATTGATGGCCAATTTGCCATACTATATAACCAGCCCGATTTTAATGCACCTGCTACACAACCACTTTAATATTTCGGTTATTGTGGTTATGATCCAGCTTGAGGTGGCCGAACGTTTGGTTGCCACACCAGGTACTAAAGCCTATGGAGCTTTGAGCCTGGCTGTACAATATTTTACCAAACCGGAAATACTATTTAGAGTGCCCAGAACCGTTTTTTATCCCCGACCGGGGGTTGATTCTGCGGTGGTCCGGCTCCTGGTAAGGAAGGAGCCGGTTGCAATTGTGCAGGATGAGGATCTACTGTTTAATATTATTCGTTCAACCTTTGGTATGAGGCGAAAGACCTTATTAAACGCCCTGACCAGATCTTCCCTTGGTATTGAACGGGAAACCTGTCTAATAGGCCTAAAAAGGGCTGGGATCGACCCCGGGCGCCGTGCCGAAACACTGACCCTGGGGGAATTTGTTTCCCTGGCTGAAAATATTGTAAAGGATAACAGCTAGAATATACTGCCGCATCATAGAACTGGGTAGTAGATTTGGTATACATGAAAGAAGGGGGAAAAATGTATTTTATCAGTCCCTCCAAGGGGAGAATGCACTTTTCAGCCATGATGATGGATATTATCAGGTATATAAAGGATCTTCCTGCTTCTGACTATAAAATCATTATTGGTTCAGACTCGATGGTGAAAAATGACACCTGTTTTATCACCGCTGTTATCGTACATCGGCTGGGCAAGGGGGGCCGTTATTTTTACCATAAGAGGATTCAGCGAAAAATTAAGAGCCTGAGACAAAAAATTTTTTACGAAACAGCATTGAGCCTGGAGGTAGGCGGAATGGTACACAAGTTTTTTGCTGATTATGGCTTTAACGGGACAGATGACCCAAATGTGGAAATACACATAGATGTTAGTGTTCATGGTGACACAAAAGATTTGATCCGTGAGGTGGTAGGCATGGTTACCGGTAGCGGCTTTAGGGCAAAAATAAAACCAGAGGCTTATGGCGCCTCTACAGTGGCGGATAAACACACCAAATAAGGTGCAATAAAAATAACCCCCGGTTCTCGGCCAGGGTTATTTTTATTTTGTCATGATTGAGCCAGGAATTCATCTAAAAGATCCCACCGCCTCCTGGGATGATAGCCGAGATATTCTACAGTGTCCAATAGCCGCTCACGCTTTGTTCCCCGGTAGACATGCCCTGCTTCTATACAGTCACCTATAATTGTTTCTGCGATTAGATCCGCATGGACAGAATCTTTCCAGGGTGAACCCAGTTTATCATGGGCTATTTCCGTGCCAACACAAACCTGCAGGGCTTCTCTAGCAGCCAGGGCCAGAGAAACAGGGGGTATAGCGATCTCACGAAGTGGTATGGAGAGAAGAAAACGGCGGGACACGGCATGGGGGCCATGACTGGGAGAAGCTGCTCCTATTGTTTCCTCCAGGCTTATTTCCCGGTTCAGCCTGCAACGGGCCTCCAACACTGCCGCTGCCAGTTTTGGGATCCAGGCAAAATAGCCTTGGGGACCTTTGGGATAGCAATTGGTTAAAACCATATCAGCACCTTTTTTAAAAACTGCCATGATTAGATCCACCAGGTTATTGGCGATGTTTCCATCCATGTCTCCGTCTAAAAATAGTGTAACGGTTGCTCCTAAATCAAGTGCGACCTTGGCCCCGATAGCCCGGGGTACATCTATGCCCAGGGACTCTATAAAATAAAGGGGTTGGATCCGCTTTGAATGGACCCGGTTGATAATACTGCAAGAGCCATCACTACTGCCGTTGACAACGGGAATGATTATATCCAGGGGAATTGACAAAAGTGTTCCTATTGTTTTTTTTAGGCGCCTTTCTTCATCCTTAACAGGGATCACCGCTGCAATCATAGGCAACCTCCCCTCTACTATCCATTTCTACCCATGATATGAAGAATAAACCAAAATGTTGCTTGGTTGATACACAAACCCTATTTCCCCTTTCATATGATAAAAGAAAAAGGGGTCTTTGTAGTGGGAAAAATAAAAGAGGGTGACGTGGTTGCACGCAGATCATACAATAAGGACATTCTCTTTAAGATAGTTGAAATTTATGAAGAAGAAAATAAAAAAAAATATTGTAGCCTAAAAGGTATTTACTACAGACTGTTTGCAGATTCCCCGCTAGAGGATTTGGTCAAGGTTGGGCCGGGTGAACTTGCCCAGCGCCTACGTGAACATACAATAAAAAGTAGCGAGCATATGCAACGCATTTTTGCCAGGCGGGAAAGAGACAAAAAACTGGTCCTGGGCCGGGCAGCACAATATGGAGTCAAAAATAAGGTTGTTAATGGAAATGGGGTTAATGGTTTTGATGTCCCCGGCACTGTTCTCCATATAGACGGTGATAGCGACTACCTTGATCTCTGTCTCACAACATACAGGCAACTAAGCATCCCGGCTGATGGATACAACATTGAAGAAAGGCAGCAATCCCAGGTGGCCGGGGATCTGCTAAAAAGGCACAATCCCGACTTGCTGGTCATCACTGGTCATGATGGTTTTATTAAGGGTAAAAATGACTTTTCCGATATCAAAAACTACTATTCCTCACAATTTTTTGTGGACACTGTAAAGGCAGCTCGGCAATATGAAAAAAGCAGGGATGATCTGGTTATTTTCGCTGGTGCCTGTCAGTCCCACTATGAGGCAATTTTAAAGGCAGGGGCTAATTTTGCAAGCTCTCCTCAGCGAGTGATGATTCATGCTTATGATCCTGTTTTTGTGGTGGAGAAAATTGCTTACACCTCGATATACGATCCAATTTCGATTAAAGAGATTATTACCGGTACAATAACTGGTTTTAAAGGAATCGGTGGGATGGAGACACGGGGAAAATACAGATTTGGGGTGCCCAAATCGCCTTATTAGGCTATGTACCTCTTTTTGGTGACCCGCATATGATGTTGTAGGGTGCCAAAAGAGGGGGACTTGCAGATGGAGCGTTATTTCAAGGTTCTAAAAAAGAATCGTAGTAAAATACTGAGGAAAAAAAATGTAGTTGGCCTGGGCGTGGGTTATAAATGTAGAAAAAATGAAGAAACCCAAAAACCGGCATTGATAGTGTATGTTGAAAAGAAGTTGCCGCCCAGGGGCATACTCAAGCGGCATATGATCCCCCCCCAGGTAGAGGGATTAGAAACAGATGTTATAGAAATAGGGCGAGTAAAGATGCTGGATATCCGCACCTCCAGGATCAGACCGTGCCGGCCGGGAGTAAGTGTAGCCCATTACAAGTCAACAGCCGGCACCCTGGGGGCAGTTGTAAAGGATAAAAGCACAAACCAATTAATGATTTTGTCTAATAATCATATTTTGGCCAATGGTTCCAGTATACAGGAGGTCAGGGCCAGTGTGGGTGAACCAATCCTGCAGCCCGGGCCATATGATGGGGGAAAACTGGACGATCGTATCGGTACATTGTATCGCTTTGTCCCACTGGTTAAAGGGACTGCCGAATCAGACTGCCCTGTGGCAGTAGCCTTGTCCGGGGTAGCAAACTGGTTGTTGAATATAGTACGCAACGATTATGAGGTGCGCATATACAAACGTTTTAAGACTGGAAACATAGTTGATTGTGCTTTAGCGAAGGTTGATTCGGTTGATGTAGTGGAATCATATATCATGGATATAGGTGATGTAGGAATAATTTCTGTGGCTAAACCCGGTGACAATGTGCAAAAAAGTGGTAGAACCACAGCCCTAACCAGGGGTAAGGTAAAATCAGTGGGCACCATTCTACAGGTTGAAATGAGAGAAGGCGAAAAATTCTGGTTTTCGGATCAGGTAGTAGCAGATCTGCCCTCCCAACCTGGAGACAGTGGCTCCCTGGTCCTAAAAGAAAACCGGGATGTAGTGGGTCTGTTGTTTGCAGGCTCGGAAAAGCTGACTGTATTTAACCAAATAACCAATGTAATAGAGCACCTGGCAATCACGTTTTAGCGAGGAGGGATGTATATGGCTTATCGTTCGGGGAATATGGCCCTGACGTTTTTATGTGAAAATATTCCGGTAATCGGTCCTAGATTTGAAAATAGGGAAGAAGCCATAAAAAAAGCCAGGCAATATCTGGCTTGTTTAGCCAGGAAAACAGGTGTATCCTGTGAAAAACCGGTGGCAATAGAAATTAAAAGACAGCATGACGGCCTTTATTCAATTACCGTAGAAGGCTTTCAAAAGTTAAGAGAAAAACCATTCAATATTGATGAACTATTTCTAAAAAGGTTTTCCAAGGGCTTAAAAAAAAAGATGTTTATCCTCACCTGCTTTGTAGAAAAGGCGGGTGAGCTGGAATGCCTTGTCTTAACCGAAGGCCTGGGGGCTGTGTTATATGCCCCGTACACTATATTAAAAGGTGGTCATAGGATATGAGCAGCCGGTTGGTTATTCCTTCTTGGCATGCGGAAGCAACTAGTAAAGGAAAGGGCGGTGACCATGGGCGAAAATTTTACCGGAGGATTCAGTCATGACTATACCTGTAGTGCAAGAGGGAAGCCGGGGAAGAAGACTGAGGAGGAAGCCTATCGGGTAGGGAAAAATATGGGCTATCACCTGGGATACAACCTTGGCTTTGAATCCGGTTACGAGAAAGGGTACACAGAAGGGGGTGCACTTGGTTATAACAATGGCTTTCTAGCTGCGTTGGGAATGGGTGAGGAAAATACGAAACCCAGCCAGGAACCAGAGGATTTTGTTTGGCGAATTCTACAAAAACTAATTTTACAAGGCCAGGCAAAACTAGTTCCCAGCGGCTATGCTACCAGGGAGGTAAAGGAGTTACTAAAACAGATTAAAACAGATGTGACAGTAACTAAACTGGGAGCAAAACTTTAGATTGTTATTGTTAATCTCTAACATAATTAAACAATTGAGAGCAATAATAAATATCTCGTTGACGTTTGCTATTTCTGCTAGCATTATGCTGGATATGCTTAAAATACCGGCTTTGCCATCAAGCGGCATTTTCTTATATATTGGGCTTGTACAATTTTTTCTTGGTACAAGCCCTTTGAATTTTTTCTCCTGGGATAAATTCAATATGGCCATGGTCACCAATAGTAAACCAATCTTATAGGTTCCAAAAGAAGGAGGAAAAAAGGTGAAGCCTAATAAAAAATGGATGAAATCAGTTTTTGTTGCCTCATTATTATCTCTGGTGTTTCTACTATCTGTGATCGCATTCACACCGGTTACTGCCCTGGCAGCTGCCCCCGGTGCAGATGAACAGCAGATAATAGACCTGGTTAACCAGACTCGCCAAGATGCTGGGTTGCCGGCCCTTGAGTGTGATACCACACTGGCCAATCTGGCAAAAATTAGGGCCCAGGATATGGTCTCAAATAACTATTTGCATAGTATCTCTCCTACATATGGTTCAGTTTTTGATATGCTTGGCCAGGCGGGAATCAAATACCGTTATGCGGGAGAAAATCTGGCCAGGGCCACATCAATTAATGCCGCTTTTAACTCGCTAATGGCTACGGGTGGTCACCGATCCAACGTGCTTAATACAAATTTTGAACGTATCGGTGTTGGTGTCATGACCCAGGGTTATCATAAGGTAGTGATCCAGATTTTCACAGGTGGCCAAAAAACAGTTGTCGTATCCCCGCCGCCTTCTGAACCGGCTCCGGATGCCAGTATTCTTGATGCAGATGAGCAGGTTATGTTGGAGTTAGTCAACCAGGAAAGGGCAAAAGCGGGGCTGGAGGCCTTGCAAAGTGATAATAACCTGGTCAAATTGGCCCGGCTAAAGGCGCAGGAGATGATTGCCAAGGGCTATTTCAGCCACACCTCACCTACCTATGGTTCCCCATTTGAGATGATGAAAGCATACGGTGTGCAATATAGCAGAGCCGGGGAAAACCTGGTTGGGGCCCATGCCGTACAGGGAGCCCATATCGGTTTAATGAATTCCCCCGGCAATCGCATCAATATCCTCAATGCCGGCTACACAAAGGTGGGAATTGGCATTGTAAGCGGTGGCCCCTATGGTAAAATGTTTGTTCAGTTGTTTATTAAGCCGGCCACGCCGATACAGAATTCACCGGAGGACCCGAAAGCGCCGGAGGAACCTGCACTGCCCAGGGATCCGGCACAAACAGAAGATTCCGGATACCTGGAGGAACCCCCACAAACTGAGGACCCTATACAGCAGGAGGATCCTGCACAAACTGGGGAGCCTGAGTCCGAGCAGGATAACAGTGTTCTCAGTGCAGATGAGCAAGTTATGCTGGAGCTGGTTAACAGCGAACGATCGAAAGCGGGGCTAAAGGCTCTGCAAAGTGATAATAACCTGGTCAAATTGGCCCGACTAAAGGCGCAGGATATGATTGCTAAGGGGTATTTCAGCCACACCTCACCCACCTATGGTTCCCCATTTGAGATGATGAAAACATATGGGGTGCAGTACAGTTATGCAGGTGAGAACCTGGCTGGGGCCTCCAGTTCCCCTGCTGCCCACACCAACCTAATGAATTCCCCCGGCCACCGCGCCAATATTCTTAATGGCAACTTTACAAAGGTGGGGATTGGCGTTGTTAGCGGCGGGCCCTATGGAAAAATGTTCGTGCAATTATTTACCGGCTAAGGTGATGTAACCAAACCATACTATATAAAATAATATAAAAACCCACAAAGAAGCCTAATAAGGGAAAAATCGACATTGGGGAAGATGAATGATCACAGCAAGGGGACATAGCTCCCCTTTTTTTGTTTTTTTAAGTGACCGGTCACACTTTTTGGTACTTTTTCGAATCACACTCATATATTAGTATAGAAAAGTTTTGAAAGGAGGATTAGTATGGCTGAAACCGAAAGGCTTAAGGTTCATCTAGTCATGGGTGAAAATACTGTCCAGACTGTGGTCAAGGGACATATCAGAGTACCGGAAGCCAAACCGGCTGTAGATAAAATTCTTACTAAAGAAGCAAAGGCCAAAATAAGGGACGTTACTGTCGTCCCTGATAAGGTAATTGTGAACGGCACCCTCGATGTGCAAGTTACCTATGTTGCCTTTAAGCCGGATCAATCCGTAAACTTCTTCCATGACAGTATAAACTTCACCAGCTTCGTTGATGTCCCTGGTGCCAGGCCGGGTGATGACGTTTTTGTTGAATTTACAGTAGAAGATGTGAGCCTGACACGTGATCACCGGAATCCCTGCAAATTTAATATCGCGGCAGTGTTGCTTGTTTTCGCCAAAGTTACTGATATAGAAGAGATTGAAATACTTACTGAAACCCCTGAAGGTAATATCGCCCTGGAAGAACAGGATATTACTGTTGAGCATCTAATCGGTGAAAAAGCTACCAAACAGATAATTGTTAGTGACGAATTTAATGTGCCGGAAGAAAAACCGGATGTAGAAAAGATTTTACGCACAGATGCAAAGGTTGTTATTAAGGAAAGAAGGATAATTGCCAACAAGGTGCTCGTGGATGGCATAGTCTGGCTCCAGGTAATATATGTGGCCTTAAAACCGACACAAACAGTGCATACTCTGCATCACAAGATCAGATTTAGCGATTTTGTAGAGGTGTTTGATGCTGAACCAGGTATGAACGTCCAGGTGTTTGCTGTGGTTGAAAGCAGTGATGTGGGGCTGGATAAATGCCCTACTCTACTTGCCGATGCTATCATCCAGCTCACAGTATTTGTAACGGAAACAAGAACCCTACGCAATGTTCCCACCGAATTAGAATTCGAAGAAGGCTTTGAAAGAATTCGCCTCAAGGTAGAACAGGAAATTGGTTTTGGAGATACCCAGTTGGTTTTGCGTGAATCAACAAAGGCACCCCTAGAAAAACCTGATATTAGTAGAGTCCTAGATGTAAGGGTAGAGAAAATAGAGGTTACCGAAACCAAAATTCTCAGTGGTAAGGTGCTGGTTAGAGGTCATGCGGATGTGGAAATTATCTATGAAAGCATGAAGCCTGATCAGGCTGTTCACGCCATGCACCAACGTCTTGGTTTTCGCACCTTTGTGGTTGTAGAAGGTGCAGAGCCGGGGATGAGGGTAAAGGTAAGGGTAGATTCGGAATATGTTAATGTAGATCAACATGGCATACATCTGCACACCGAAATGGTGCTGCGGGTTACTGCCACAGTTTGGGAAATGTCGCAGCCCATGGTTTATATGCCGGTGGAGCTGCCGCCGGTACCTACTGTGGCCCCCACTGCTACTCCTTGTCCACCCACACCTTACACAGTCAGGAAAGGCGACACCTTACACAAAATTGCCAAAGCCCATGGGGTAACTATCCAAATGATCCTGGACATTAACCCCCAAATTACAAACCCGGATGTTTTGGAGGTCGGCCAGGAAATATTAATACCCTGTCCTGCTTTAGGTTAATAAAATTAAAAGGAGGTTTTAAAGAATGTCCGTTCCTTCGCAATTTTTATATACGGAGCCCACTGCGGTTAAATGCCTTGAAATTAAGGTGCCCGTGGTAATTGAGGCGGTCGACATAGAGCAGGTGGTGGACAGCACTGTTACCCTACCCGAACTGGCAATAAAAATAGATCACATCACTGCATCTGTGCGTGACCTAAAGGGTACCCCTGTATTTGTTGATCAGCTTTCCTCCGGAGACATCGTTTTGGTGCCCACAAAAAGCACGGAAAGAGAAGTGTGGGCCAAAAAGGTCATTATTAGCGGCGTTATCCACAAGCAAATTTTTTATGTAAATAAGCATAATGAGGTCAGACACTTTTCTGAGGATGTACGTTTTTCCAAGATGCAGGAACTAAGAGAAATGAAGAAGGTAAAAAACAGGAGCGATGTTTTTATTCAGTTTCACAATATTGATGTAGATGTAAACTGGGAGCTGCAGCGTGCCTGCCGTCTACATCAGACTGCTGTGATCCAGCTTACCGCCAAACTGGTGGAGGATCAGCAGATTTATGTACAGACCTGTCCCAGCCCCAAGGTTTGCCCGCCAGGCAATCGTCTGCGGGATGGTGGCCTGGAGCACTGGGCTGATCCCTTCCATCCGGTGTTCTGGGGAAGCAGTAACGTTCAGCAAACAACATTTACTCATTCAGGTTCATTCGCCGCTGAACTAGGGGCGCTAAATCCAGTTTTACCGGGATCCCTTTTCCAAATGGTTAGCCATGGGATTGTGGGCGGCCGCCAGTACCGCCTGACTTTCTGGGTAGCAGAGGATGTCCTTGGCCAAAACGGCAACTTTAGTTTGAATGCTGAGGTAGTATTCTTTGATCAGAGCGGTGTTCAGGTAGGAATTGGTTCACAAACACTTTCCAGCGCTTCAATTCCAGATGGGGCTTATACCCAGGTACAGCTCACGACACCTGTGACGGATGCTAATGTAGCCAGTGCCATGGTCCGTTTTTCCTTTGTTCCAGCGGCAGGCAACACAAACACTGCCAAGATAGATGATGTGGTATTGGAATGTGTGCCCCTGTCAAACCTATAAAAAAACTATATTTCTTAACCTGCTGGTAAAGAAAGCTGTTGAATATAACAGCTTTCTTTTTACGCTGGTGAAGTTTTTTTGGTGCCGGCTAAACAGCCGGTGCCAGGGGAGTCTTTTTTGAGACGATTATTTCGTCATAGTTTAATGGTTCTGTTGGGGCAGTAGGTTTTCGCCGATCCCGTTATTTTATGTTGCAATATGGGTTTCGCATAAGGATCAATTGTATAGCCATTCAGCCTCTTGGATCCCAGAAGAATAGTAGCAAAAAAAGGGGAAATAAATAAGGGGAAGGAGGTTTGCTCATGCCCTTAGAAATATTACCCTTATTGGTGGCAGCTTTTTCTGGCGTGGCCATGGCTGTGCAAGGGAGTATTAACTCCGCTCTGGGAAAGGTGGTTGGATTGTTGGAATCCACCTTTATTGTCCACCTGGTAGGTCTTTTGCTGGTATTATTATTACTTTTCATTTTTAAGTTGGGGGACGGCAACCTGCTAGAGATACAAAAAGCCCCCTGGTACTCTTATTTCGGTGGTGTGCTGGGGGTTATCATTATATATAGTGTTGTCCTGGCCATTCCAAAGGTAGGGGTTGCTCCGGCCACAACCGCTATTATCCTGGGGCAGGTGTTTACAGCAGGACTAATAGACCATTTTGGGCTCTTCGGTTTAAAAAAAATTCCCTTTAATTATTACAAGGTCCTGGGTGTTTTACTAATGGCCGGGGGGGCCTGGTTGGTCCTCAAAAAATAAACGCCGGGGCAACATCCCCGGGCCGGGTATAAACTGGCTATGGCGGTTGTGTGATAACAGCAGGGTCATGGTATTATAATATTTTGTCCGGGGAAAATCACATCTGGATCAGCGATATTGTTGACCTGGATAATAAGGGCCAAATCTTTTCCATATTTCCGGGCGATGCCCCATAAACTTTCACCGGGTTGAACAGTATGAATAGTACCTCCACCTTCTGGGGCAGCCGATGTAACTATCTCTTGCCCCCCGCCTGTACCGGAAATAATTTCTACCGGTGTGCCGATTGCTACACGTGGAAACAGTTCCTCAACATCATGATTGTACATCCTTATGCATCCATTGGAAACATAGCCTCCGATGGACGGTGGATTGTTGGTGCCGTGGATGCCGTAATTACCTGTGGGGATAGACAGGCCCATCCATCTGGTACCCAGCATACCGCCGGGCTGTACTACCTTGGTGACTATGCTATAGCTGCCCGTGGGTGTTGGTGTGGTAGATTTCCCTACACCAACCGGGTAGGTCTTGTTCAGCCTGTTGCCTTCATAATGGGATAGACGGCGGTGGGCCAAATTGATTGTGATTTGCCAACTGCGTGTGCGGACCATAGGTTAATCCCCCTTTGCAGATAAATGCTTATAATATAGTATGTTAGTGTTCTGTATTAAATGTTTTTTATTGTTAAAAAGAGGATTATTTTGTCCTTACGGCTAACTGATTATTGGAGGGGGGACCGCTAGTGACCCTTACCACTGTGGCCAGGGCAAAAATAAATTTGACCCTGGATGTCCTTGGTAAAAGGCCGGATGGGTATCATGAGGTCGAAATGGTAATGCAGACAATTGAGCTGCACGATGTTCTTGAGTTCGTCCTTTCCAGCCGGGATATTACACTAACAATTGAAGGAGCTAATCTGAACCCCGGCCCAGATAACCTTGTCCGGCGGGCGGCTGAACTAATACGTAGGCGGGGAAAAATTAGGGCTGGTGTAAAAATTAGACTGGCAAAGGCCATACCGGTTGCTGCCGGCTTGGGGGGAGGATCCAGCGACGCGGCAGCAACACTTTTGGCGCTAAATAAACTGTGGGGAATTGGGTTATCCTTATCGGAGCTGATGTTTCTTGGTGAACAATTGGGTTCTGATGTACCTTTTTGCCTTTTAGGCGGCACTGCTCTTGCCAAAGGCAGGGGCGAACAGTTGGAGAGGCTACCGGCCTGTCCCTACCTGGGACTGGTACTCGTAAAGCCTCAATTCAGTGTTTCTACAGCTTGCGTTTACCAGGGTTATACCCCGGGTCCGGCGGTAAATAGGCCTAACAACAGGGCAATGGCGGATGCCATTAAAAACAAAAATATTGGTGGTATAGCACAAAACCTGGCTAATGCCCTGGAATCAGTAACAATTAAAATGCATCCGGAGGTTGCAAGGATCAAAGAAAAGTTAATCAGGGCGGGCGCTCTTGGTGCGCTTATGTCCGGAAGCGGGCCAACTGTTTTTGGGCTGGCTAAGGACATGGAAACAGCCCGAGCTATTGCCAGCTGTTATAAAAATGATGGTGATCAGGTGTTTGTTACTGCAACTATTGACGGCTAAAGGGTTGACACTTGCAGTAAAGTGCGCTGGGGGTTAAAATAATCTAGTATACTGTATATATTAAACAGGGGGGAAGAGTATGCAACAGCCAAGATTGGTACCGATCAAGTTGAATGATTATAAACCCCTCAGGGAATTGGTTTTTGACTCCCTCCGGAAAGCGATTATTCACGGTAAACTTAGGCCCGGTGAACGCTTGATGGAAATTCAACTGGCTGAAGAAATGGGAGTTAGCCGTACTCCTGTGCGGGAGGCTATCCGCAAACTGGAACTGGATGGCTTTGTAGTAATGGTCCCCCGCAGGGGGGCCTATGTGGCCGGTGTCTCCGTTAAAGACATTGCGGACGTTTTCGAAGTTCGATCAGCCCTGGAAGGGCTGGCCGCAGGCCTGGCTGCAGAAAGAATTACTGAGGAGGAAATGGAAGAACTGGAGAAGGTCATTTATCAGATTAGCGGGGAGGAGGATGTCTTGACTGTTGTTAAAAAAGACAATGAATTCCATGAGTTAATATACACAGCCTCACGTAACCGCAGGCTGACTCAAATAATAAAAAATCTCTCAGAACAGATTAACCGTTTCCGATTGACATCCTTATCCGTCCCGGGAAGACTTAAAATAGCTGTAGATGAGCATAAGAAAATTATTGAGGCGATTTGCGAACGCGATGTTGATCTGGCAAATAAATTGGCCAGTGAACACATGGAAAACGCTGAACAAAACCTAATAAACGCCATTAGGGAGGAAGAAGGCTAATGGTAGATGCCGTTGTCCTGGCCGGTAGCCCCAACAACGGCCCCCTAAGGGAATGCAGTACGGTTAGCCATGAGGCCCTAATCCCCCTTGGCGCCAAAACAATGGTTGAGTATGTGGTAGATGCACTGTTGCGGGCACGGCAGGTGGGGCGGGTTTTGATTATCGGCCCGACTGAGGATCTTGCCGGTCTGCCTTTTGATCAACGGACATCTACAGCTCCCTCCCAGGGTGGCATTCTAGAAAATATTGGGGTCGGGCTAAATATTTTGTCAGATGCGAAAAGGATCCTCCTGGTCACCTCAGACATACCCTTGCTAACACCACAGGCAGTTGATGATTTTCTTGAACTATGTGAGGATATGGGTGGCGATCTATATTTCCCGGTTATTGAGAAGATGGTAGTAGAAGAGAAATTCCCCGCTGCCCGCCGTACATATGTAAAATTAAAGGAGGGGGTATTTACCGGCGGGAACCTCTTTTTGCTTAACCCCACCGTGTATAAAAAATGTATGGAAAATGGCGGCAAAATCATCAGCCTGCGCAAAAGTCCTCTGGCGCTCTGTCGTATGCTGGGTGTAAGATTCGTTATAAAATTTTTGATGCACCTGCTTACATTGAAGGAAGCTGAAGAAAAGGTTTGCCGGCTACTTGGTGGCATTAAAGGGGTAGTGGTAGTCTCCAGATATCCGGAAGTAGGTGTGGATGTGGACAAACCAGGTGATTATGAGCTGGTATTAAAGGCTATCAAAAGGGATTGAATCCATAACCAAACTGAAAAGCTTTTCTAAACATGTATAAGTGTCATGAAGGGGGATCAGTTCCCTTTCCATTGAAATCGGCCTATTAGGCCGTTTTTTTGTACAAGGTTTACCGGGTGCGGACATTAAATCCGGAATAAAAAAACAGGGTGGGTTTAATACTATTTTCGGTAGGGAAGGGTTATTAAGGAGTATGATCCACCTTGGTCAATAGGGTACTAACTATGGAAAAAATCAATGATGCCGCCAGGCATCTCGACGGGATTGCTTATCACACCCCACTGTACTATTCCAATAGTTTTAGCAAGATGAGCGGGGCAAGGGTTTACATAAAACTTGAAAACATGCAAAAAACAGGCTCTTTTAAAATTCGGGGGGCGTACAATAAGGTAATGAGTTTGGTTGGGGTCGGTTGTCATGGTGTAATTGCTGCTTCCGCCGGGAACCATGCCCAGGGTGTAGCCTATGCCGCTGCCAGAGCCGGTTTACCCTGCACCATAGTGATGCCCTCCGGTGCCCCTATTTCCAAGATTGTAGCCACGCAAAGTTATGGTGCCAGGGTGGTTTTAGCTGCCGGTGGTTATGATGACGCTTATAATCATGCTGTGGAACTACAGGAAAAAAACGGTGCCACCCTTGTGCACAGTTTTAACGACCTGGAGGTGATGGCAGGCCAGGCAACCATAGCCCTGGAATTGCTAAAGGATATTCCAGATATCGAGGCGGTTGTAATTCCAATTGGTGGTGGGGGGCTGATCGCTGGGGTTTCCTATGCCTTGAAGCATCTCCGGCCCGGCATACGTGTGATCGGCGTGCAGGCT
Source organism: Peptococcaceae bacterium (assembly GCA_012518875.1). Lineage (GTDB taxonomy): Bacteria > Bacillota > Desulfotomaculia > Desulfotomaculales > Pelotomaculaceae > Syntrophopropionicum. Next base: position 24,584 of record JAAYRI010000033.1, on the reverse strand, counting down.
GCTGGTGCCCCAGCAGTCTACCTTTCTGCTAAAAAACCCCTCTTAGTAGAGACTGAAGCCACCTGTACATTTGCGGACGGTATCGCCGTAAGAAGACCAGGTACCCTGACCTTTCCGATTATACAAGAATATGTGGATGAAATTGTGACTGTTGATGATGAAGAAATAGCGGGTGCTATTTTAATGTTGTTGGAAAGATCCAAAATAGTGGCTGAAGGGGCAGGGGCTGCCGGATTAGCAGCCCTGCTTTATCGGAAGGTTTCTCTAGCGGATATTAGGACGGTAGCCCTGCTCAGCGGCGGTAATATCGATGTCAATATTCTATCCATGATCATCGAACGTGGACTGGCTAAAACAGGGCGTTATGTACGCATGCGCGCTCTAATTAAGGACCAACCGGGTAATTTGGGTAAACTTCTCACTCTGCTGGCCTCTACCCGCACTAATGTCATTTCGGTTTTACATGATCGTATCAAACCCAATATTCCTTTAAAACAGGCTGAAGTTGAACTAGTTTTGGAAACCAGGGATAAGAAACACATTGATGAAATAGTGCTACTGCTTGCACACCACGACTATACACCGACTGTAATTTCATAATATAGGGAAATATTTCTTAAATAATTGGAAATAAGAAGGATTATGGTAGCTAATGCAGAAGATAACATTTGTCGGGGTACCAGCGTGGAAGGTGGTGAATCTTTATACAAGTTACTGACGTGCGGGTAAGGAAGGTACTAAGCGAGGGTAGAATGAAGGCTATTGTATCTGTTACTTTTGATGATGCCTTTGTTATTCATGATGTTAAGGTGGTCGAGGGCCATAATGGCTTGTTTGTTGCAATGCCAAGCAGAAAAACCCCGGACGGCGAGTTCCGCGACATAGCACACCCGATTACTTCCTCGGCCCGGGAGGTAATCCAAAGCGCTGTATTAAATGCATACGAAAATGTAAACAACCTTTAATTTTAATTGAATGAGAGAGCGCAAGCTCTCTTTTTGTTTTAAAATTAGAGGAAATGGGCATTACTTGTTGAATAAATTTAAAACGTTGGGTATAATGGTAAGCGTTTTTATACTGGTATAATTCATTATGCAAGGGGGGTCGCCGGATGGATCTGGCGACAGTTGTTCTTGCTGCCGGCAAAGGCACAAGAATGAAATCAAAATTGCCCAAGGTGCTGCACAATGTTTGTGGCCAAACAATGTTGTCCTATGTCCTGGATGCAGCCCATGAAGCGGGTATTAGTAAAATAATAGTTGTGGTTGGGTACGGTGGCGATCAGGTTGTTCGTGAGGTTGCCGGACGGGCACAAATTGTTCATCAGCCGGAACAGCTGGGGACTGCTCATGCTTTGCTACAGGCCGGTCCCTTTTTGAATAATTTTAGCGGTCATGTGCTGGTACTGTGTGGAGACACCCCGTTAATAAAAGCGGGAACATTAACCGGGCTAATCCGTAGCCACAAGTCAACTAATGCGGTAGCAACCGTTTTAACCACAATTCTGGAAAACCCCACCGGGTACGGTCGGGTGGTGAGAAATCGTCAAGGCGGCATTGCTAAAATAGTGGAACAAAGAGATGCTGCCCCGGAAGAATTACAGATTTGTGAGGTTAACACAGGGATATATTGTTTTAAATCTGCTGGTCTCTTTGCTGATTTAGGTAATCTTTCCACTGACAATGCCCAGGGTGAATACTACCTCACCGATATTATTGAAAAAAATGTGGAACGGGGCAGGCGGGTGGAGGCAGTAGCATTGGCCAACCCGCTGGAGGTAAAAGGTATTAACGACCGGGTGCAGCTTGCTGAAGCGGAGTGTTATATGCGCCGCAATATTTTGTCGGAACTGATGTTTTCCGGTGTAACAATAACGGATCCACAGAGTACCTTCATTGATAAAAAAGTCCGAGTGGGGCAGGATACAATAATTCATCCCTGTACCTTTATTGAAGGCGTTACAGTTATTGGTGAAGATTGTGTTATTGGACCCGGGGCTCATTTAACTGACACGGTAGTAGGTAATGGTGTGTCCATCCAACATTCTTTTATTGAGGAAAGTAGGATAGGGGATGGTTGTTCTATTGGGCCCTATTCACATCTGCGCCCCGGAAACAGCCTTGGGCGTCGGGTTAAGATAGGAAACTTTTCCGAGGTTAAAAAATCTGTTGTCGGGGACAACAGCAAGGTGTCTCATTTGAGCTATGTGGGGGATGCCTATTTAGGTAAAAACGTGAATATCGGGGCCGGAACCATTACTTGCAATTATGATGGGCATAACAAGTGGCCCACCAGGATTGATGATGGTGTATTAACGGGTAGCAATACCAATCTGGTGGCACCTGTGAAAATAGGTGCCGGTGCGATCACAGGTGCCGGTTCCACAATTACCAAAGATGTTCCGGCAGGGTCTCTAGCAGTAGAAAGATCCAAGCAAAAGGTTATCCTGGGCTGGAACGAACGGGATAGGTCGGAGAAGGGTTAGAAAAGGTATAGTTGAGAGGTTTGCTTGACCATTATTTTAGATTTGGAGGTAGGCTTTAGATGTCATCTCGCAACAGGCTCAGGATCTTTGCAGGTAATTCCAACCCTGAACTGGCTGAGGAGATAGCGGGATACCTTGGCGTTTCAGTAGGAGAGGCAAAGGTAACCCATTTTAGTGATGGTGAGATCCAGGTTACTATTAATGAAAGCGTTAGAGGGGCAGATGTCTTTATTGTGCAGCCCACCTGTACGCCGATAAACGAACACATCATGGAACTCCTGATTATGATCGATGCCTTGCGGCGTGCCTCAGCCAGGCGTATTACTGCTGTTATGCCCTACTACGGTTATGCCCGTCAAGACCGCAAAACTAGAGCCCGGGATCCCATTACGGCTAAACTGGTAGCCAACCTGGTAACAGCAGCAGGCGCCAGAAGGGTTCTCTGTATGGATCTCCATGCTGGTCAAATCCAGGGTTTTTTCGATATTCCGGTAGACCATTTGCCCGGTGTTCCCATACTGGCGGAATATATCCTACAGAGGGGGCTCGATGATGTGGTGGTTGTCTCACCTGACCTGGGTGGGGTTACCAGGGCCAGGGACTTGGCCGAACGTATCGGGGCAACCATAGCGATTATCGACAAACGTCGTCCGGAACCGAATGTAGCTGAGGTTGCCGGACTCATTGGGCGCATAAATGGTAAAAATGTTGTGATTATCGATGACATCATTGATACCGCAGGAACCATTACAAAAGGTGCAGAAGCGCTGAAAAAGTGGGGTGCTAAGGAGATTTATGTGTGTTGCACCCACGCTGTCCTATCCGGGCCGGCTGTCCAACGGCTGGAAGAAGCGCCAATTAAAGAGGTAATTATGACTAACACTGTCCCGGTACCAAAAGATAAAATGAGTGATAAAATAAAAGTCCTTACTGTGGCGCCACTTCTTGGTGAAGCGATCATTCGGATCCATCAGGATCTTTCAGTCAGCAAATTGTTCGATTGAAACAGGGGATTGATCAGGATAAGAATTGTTGAGTCTGATAGATTAAAAAAACCAACAGGCACAGATCTGTGCCTGTTTCACTATTGAAGGTGATACCAACCGGGGTTTTGGAAATGTATTTTCTTAATCTGAAGCGCTATTGCAATCTCCTGGGGCTAGTTTAAGCGCCGGTGGCAAAAACGTGGTTGCCGATTCTGTTTATTACCGGCAGGGTGCGGATCCACTCGTCTTTACTAATGTCGGGGTTGTAGAAAAACAATGCCCCGCCGGTGGGATCCTCCCCGGATAGAGCCCGCAGAGCAGCAAACATGGCTTGATCATCCGGCTCCATATTGATGGAGCCATCTCCTATTGGCGAAAATTGATATACATTGTTGGTTTTCTGGTAGATCACCTTTGTCAGTGTATTAGGGAATTCCTGACTAACGAGCCTGTTCAATGTCACCGCTCCTACAGCTACCTGTCCCAAAAAACTTTCGCCACGGGCTTCCGCATAAATTAGCCTGGCCAGCAGTGTTATTTCCTCCGGCGATATGCTTTCTGATAATTTGTTCCCCTCCCTGGGGGGCAAGGTCAGTATATCTCCCGGTTTGATTAGGCTGCCGGTCAAGTTATTGGCCTGCAGCAATGCAGATAGTTTTACCTGATGTTCCAGAGCTATATCATATAAGGTGTCACCTTTATGTACCTTATAAGTCAAAATAGGATTTCTAAGCTGGGCACCGCCATGATTGGTGGAGCATTCCGCAGGCGGCGCAACTATACAGGATACAACTAGTGTTATAGCAAGTATTGTGGGGAAAACCTTGTTAATATATTTAGTCATCAATGTTTTTTCCTTTCAGTCCAGGTAATATTTGTTATGGCCATCTTTCCTAGTTAAATTATGGACAAATTGTTAGTAAATAATTCCTATACTATGAAATTTGCGATACTATCGGCTGGAAGAATGATAATAACAGGGGGTGGTAGAAACAAAAAAATGCCCAGGAAACTAAATTATCTTGGGCATTTTACCGGTGCTATTGATGGTTTTTGCAGCAGGTGGTGCTCCCTAACCTGTTATTTGGGATACATTAGGGACCATGTTGTGTGGGGGGGGATCCCTGCCCTGATCCTTCCCTTTCATCGCAGTAATCATGCTTATTGACGGGGAAAGGTCCAGCTGATATGCTATCCCTGGGGTCTTCGCCGGCTGCAAAATCCTTTTCGTCGTCTTCTATTTTTCTTATTTCTTTTTTTACCTTTTCGATGGACCTGTTAACACTGGTGCTGAAGTCCCTGGTTTTTTGCCGGGTATTTTCCCAGAGATGGCCGGTGGTTTCACGCATGTTTTTAAAGGTTTCCTGCAGCCCACCGTCAAGCTTAAATACATTTTCTGGGGCGTCATTGTTAACAATGACTATCTCTCGGCCGATGGTCCGAACAAAGGAGATGTCAAGAAAGGCACGACCTTTAATCACATTATTAATCAGGTTGCCCGAGAATTCCAACCCGGTAATGTTACCGGTTTCTACTTCTACATAATACTCATCAATGAAACCGAGTAAGTTGCCATTCTCAGTTACTATCTTAGCGCCGATAATTTTTATTTTGTCCTTTAAAAGCTTAACTATATCAGGAAGGCCGGTAGCCCTTTGCACACCGCTGGTTTTTTCAATAGTGATGGCATCGTCTCCTACACTATAGACTTTATGATAAGGGATAAATTTTTGTTCCCTAAACCAGCCCTTTTGTTCAATTATAAGTGCGGCTACCCTTTTATCGTTAGGGCTGATAACAATCTCCTTAACGCTGCCGATATGCAGGCCTTCCTCCAGGCTAAATACAGGCATGGAAGCAAACCGTTTGCTTTTCCGCATCTTCTTGCCCCCTTAAATCCATAAATATCTTTAGCTAATTCATATTCCTGCTGCTGCATGTTTATGACAAATAAAGGGAATAATTAATTATAAGAGGAGGTTTTATAATGGCAGAAGCCGAATTGGAAGGAACAATAAGAACAGAAAGAAGCAAAGCGAGTAGACGTGAATTAAGAAAAAGCGGTATGATCCCCGCTGTTATTTATGGGAAAAATGTGGGCAGTGAGGCCATCGCTATTGAGTTAAAAGCTCTGCGAAAAACCCTGGCCAAATGGGGTCAGAATGCCTTAATAAACATGAAAATTAAAGAGAACGGTGAAACAAAAACATACAAGGCGTTGGTGAAGGAGTTGCAATATGATCCTGTACGCCGCGATTTAATACATGTGGATTTTCACCAGATTTCCTTGAAAGACAAGGTCCATGCCACAGTACCCATACATCTGGTTGGTACCTCCCCCGGTGTTGCTGCCGGTGGCATTTTGACTACACCGATGCGCCAGATCGAGGTAGAATGTCTGGCTACCGAAATTCCGGAGTTAATAGAAATTGACATCTCCGAACTGGAAATAGGAGACATTATGACCATCGGTGAATTATCTACAGCGCCGGAGGTTAAAATTTTGGCGGAACCTGATGTGGCTGTGGTTGCCGTAACTGTCGCTGATAGGCCTGAGGAAGAAGAGGAAGAGGAAGACCACGTTGCTGAGGAGGAAATGGACGAGGAAGGGACCGCTACGGAATCAGAACCTGAAAACGATTAAGTGGAATTGGTGTTTGTTGGATTTGTTTCTCTGCTGGGGTAGAATAGACATGGAACAAGTCTAATGGAGGCGCCATTTTATGAAATTGATTGTCGGTCTGGGCAATCCAGGCAGGGAATATGCCGGAACCAGGCACAACATTGGCTTTATGGTTATCGATCGTCTAGCCCATAAACTTGGTATTAAGGTAGGGAGAAAAAAATTTAAGGCTTTGTTTGGCCAGGCACAAATTGGTTCTAAAAAGGTGTTGCTGGCCAAACCGCAGACCTACATGAATCTTTCCGGGCAGGCAGTTTCAGCGCTTTTGCGCTGGCACAAGCTAGGGCCCGCGGATCTGATAGTTGTTTTTGATGATATGGACCTTCCCCCCGGGAAACTGCGGATTCGGCCAGGCGGCGGCTCAGGTGGTCATAAGGGGATGGAGTCCATTATCATTTCTCTGGGGACTGAGGGTTTTGCCCGGCTGCGAATAGGGGTGGGTAAGCCCATGGACCCTAATTTTGATGGTGCTGGTTATGTTTTAAGCCGCCTGGGTGAAGAAGATATAAAAACATATACTCAGTCAGTCAACCTGGCGGTGGAGGCCATCTATTCCGTAATCGATGTAGGGGTAGAAAAGGCTATGAACGAGTATAATAGAAAATAGCTTTTCAATAGTAGTAACCCCTTGTGTTCACCTATAGATATTTATCAATAGAGAACATCGAAAAACACCGAGCTTTAGCCTTGTGCTGTTAAAGCTCTTTTTGTGGTAGCATAAATTTTCTGCAGGAGGGAGGTACCCCTATGCGCGGTCTTCTAAAGCCGCTGAGTCTAACCCCCGAATATGCCGGATTGGAGCGGGGACTGGCCAAAAAATATAAACAACAACTCGTTTATGGGCTTTCCGGTCCCAGACTCAGCTATCTTTTTGCCGCCCTGGTGGAAACAGTCAACCCGCACCCTGTTTTGATTGTCACACCAGGTGAAGGGGAGGCCCACGACCTGGCGGATGAACTGGCCTTTTTTCTGCCTGGGCTAACGGTGCGGATCTTTCCGGTATGGCAGCTACCACCCTATCAAATAATAGCGCACAGCAAAGAAATTGCTGCCCAGAGGTTACAGGTATTGGAGGGACTTCTTCAGGGGGAGAGGGCAGTGGTTATAGCTCCTGCGGAGGCACTTTTGCGGCGGCTGATCCCGGTAGAAGATTTCCTCTCACCGGTATGCAAGCTAGCTATCGGTGACCGGGTTGATCTTACTACGCTATTGTGTAGACTGCTGGCAATGGGATACGAAAGGGTTGAGCTGGTTGAGGAGCGGGGTCAGTTTGCCTTGCGCGGTGGCATTCTTGATGTTTACCCGATGACGGCCCACCGGCCTGTCCGGCTGGAATTTTTTGATGATGAATTGGATTCCATGCGCTATTTTAGTTCAACAACACAGAGATCGGAGGAAAATATCCGTTCCTTTACCTTTTACCCAGCCCAGGAACTGGTGGTCGGGGATCAGCACCGCAAAGAAGCCCGGCAGGCTTTGAAAAAAGAATATAATGGGCAGGCTGCCAAATTGGAAAAACAGGATAGCTCTGAGCCACTGCTCCGGCTGCAGGAAGTTTTTAGTGAGGTTATTGAAGATTTTACAGATTACTTTAGCGGCATAGAGCATTATCTGCCATTTTTTTTCAAAAAAATAGTAACTATTATTGATTACCTGCCGGAGGAAAGCCCGGTGTTTTTAAGTGAACCGGCACGGGTCAGGGAAATCATAGATACTGCACAGCGGGAAAGAGCTGAAATCTGCACAGATTTATTGGAGCAGGGGAGGCTTCTACCTTCCCAGTGCCGGACTCACGCCGCCTGGGACCACATTAGCAAGGCTTTAGCCGGAAGACGGGTAATTTATACCTCCCTACTTCCCCGTCAGTTGGAGTTTATGCAGCCTAAGAACATTGTTAGCTTTCCTGGGAAAACGATGCCCAGTTTTATGGGTAATATTGGGTTGTTGGCCCAGGAAATCAAGCGTTGGCGCAGGGCCGGTTATGTGGTAGCGCTTTTAGTATCCGGCAACCAAAGGCCCCAACAGTTAATTTCAGCACTACGTGATGAAGGAATTGATGCCTTTTATGCCGCCTCTGTGGAGGGGCATCTACGTCAAGGGAATGTGGTAATAATCCCTGGAAGCCTGGCAGGCGGGTTTGAGTTTCCGGCTTGCAAAATGGTCGTGGTAACAGAAAATGATATTTATGGCCGGCGCAGGCGGGCCAGGAAAACCTGGAAACATGCTGACCGTCTGGCTCCATTCGTGGATATAAAGATTGGCGACTATGTAGTCCATATTAATCATGGTATCGGCCGTTATCTTGGTATAGTACCACTGGCCATAGACAACATTCAAAAAGAGTACCTGCTGGTCAAGTATGCCGGGGAAGATAAACTGTATGTTCCTGTGGATCAAGTGGGGTTAATCCAGAAATATTTGGGTGGTGAGGGTGAAGCCCCCAGGTTGTCACGCATGGGTGGTACGGAATGGGCCAGGGCGAAGGGAAAGGTCCAGGAGGCCCTGCGGGAGATGGCCGATGATCTGTTAGCCCTGTATGCGGCTAGAGAGACCATGATTGGCCATCAATTCAGTAAGGATACAGTATGGCAGAAACAGTTTGAGGAAGCCTTTTCCTATGAAGAAACCCCGGATCAACTCCGTGCCATAGAAGAAATCAAATCAGACATGGAACAGCCCAAGCCCATGGATCGCCTTCTATGCGGTGATGTGGGCTATGGGAAAACGGAGGTGGCGCTGCGGGCGGCCTTTAAGGCTGTTAATGATGGGAAGCAGGTAGCTATACTAGCGCCGACGACCATCCTGGCCCAGCAACACTATACTACATGTCTAGAAAGAATGGCTGATTACCCGGTTAAAATAGAGGTGCTCAGCCGTTTCCGCGTGCCCAGGGAACAACGTTTGGTACTACAGGGGCTAGCCCGGGGGACAGTTGATATAGTTATTGGCACCCATCGTCTGCTGCAGGGTGATGTACAGTTCAAGGATCTGGGCCTGCTTATTGTGGATGAAGAGCAGCGTTTTGGTGTCGCCCACAAGGAGCAGCTAAAAATGCTGCGTCAGGGGGTAGATGTGCTCACTCTTTCCGCGACACCGATCCCCCGTACACTGCACATGTCGTTGGTAGGCATCAGGGATACCAGCATTTTAGAGACCCCACCGGAGGACCGCTACCCGGTGCAGACCTTTGTTCTGGAAGAGGATCCGGTTCTGATCAGGGAGGCGATCCACCGGGAAATGAGCCGGTCCGGTCAGGTGTTTTTCGTTCACAATCGGGTAGCTGATCTGGATCGGGTGGCTGCCTGGGTACATGCCCTGGTACCGGAGGCGAGGATTGTCATGGCCCACGGCCAGATGAGGGAAGAGGAACTGGAGCAGGCCATGCTTGACTTCATGAACAAAGAATATGATGTGCTGGTCTGCACTACAATTATCGAAAATGGCCTGGACTTGCCCAATGTCAATACATTGATCGTCAAGGAATCAGGCATGATGGGTCTGGCGCAGCTTTACCAACTAAGGGGCCGGGTGGGCCGCTCCAACCGTTTGGCTCACGCTTATTTTACGTTCAGCAAAGATAGGGCATTGGGTGAATCGGCAGAAAAAAGGCTGACAGCGATCCGGGAGTTTACTGAATTGGGCTCGGGTTTTAAAATTGCTATGCGGGATTTGGAGATCCGCGGCGCCGGGAGCATACTGGGGGCTGAACAACATGGGCATATTGCAGCAGTTGGCTTTGACCTTTATAGCAGGCTTTTAGAAGAGGCAGTCAAGGAAGCAAAAGGTGAAGAGGCCGACCAACCGGTTGAGACCTCTATCGAGCTACCGGTAGAAGCTTATATACCGGATCATTATATTTCGGACACTAACCAAAAGGTAGAAATATATAAAAGGTTAGCGGGCCTGGGTTCGGCAGCAGACCTGTCGGAGTTAGCAGATGAACTTGTTGATCGTTTCGGTGATCCACCTCCGCCGGTGCTAAACCTGTTGGCTGTGGCTAGGGTGAGGATAAAGGCCAGCAGCCTGAAGATAAAAGCAATCAGCCTGCTGGCGGGACAGTTCCGCTTACTATTTGATCCCAGCCATCCCCTAACCGGGGAAGACCTGGTAGCTGCTGGTAAACAATATCAGAACAGGATTAAATTTGTGAACAATGAGGATGAATTTGAAATCAAATTCCGTTTTAGTGGGAATCGCCAGAACACCAAATCTTTAATCCGCCAGTTAGAGCGTTTTTTAGGCCTGCTGGCAAACAACCACAGTGAGGCAACACCGGGCACTGAGAATAAAACAAATAAAATCGGTGGGGTTGTCACAGGTAAACATGCTAACTTATAATGTGTTTATGTTTATTAAAAAGGGGATGAATTTGTGAACTTTAAAAAATGCCTGGTAATGATCATTTTGTTGGCTCTATCAGCCTTCATTATTGCCGGCTGTGGAGAAGAAAATGTAGCCGCTGAAGTTAACGGAGAGAAAATTACCATGGATGAGTTGAACCGGCAGGTTAACGAATTAAAAGAGATGTATGAGAATCAGGGTATGGATTTCAGCGGTGAAAATGGCCAGGTAATGTTGGATTCATTGCAAAAGGATGTCCTGGCGGGTTTGATAGATAAAAAAATTATGCTACAGGAAGCTAAAAAAAGAACAACATTGGAACCAGGAGATATTCAGGAAAAACTCCAGCCACTAATGGAACAGTTTCCCACTGAGGATGATTTCGAAAACTTTTTAAAACAGCTTAAAATGAATAAAGAGGAAATAGCATACATTCTATTCCTACAGGATGAGGTAACAAGGGATGTGCCACCAGTTAGTGAAGAAGACACAAGGAGGTACTATGAGGATAACCCGGATCAGTTTACCACTCCGGAACAGCTAGAGGTGCGTCATATACTGTTTTTTGTTGATGATGGCACAAAGGATATGCCGGCCCGGCATACTGATGATGAAGCCAGACAAATGGCTGAAGATGTCATTGCCCAACTGAATGAGGGCCAGGATTTTGCTGAGCTGGCCAGGGAAAAATCGGAAGATGTGGGTACGAAGGAGAACGGTGGACTTTATACAGCCACAAAATCTAGTACGGTAGCTGAATTTTATACTGCTGCCTCTGGTTTGTCAGTAGGAAAATACACTATGGAGCCGGTAAAAACTGATTACGGTTACCATGTGATTAAACTGGAGGGAACCACACCGGTTGGATTGCAACCTTTTGCCGAAGTTAAGGAACATCTGGCGGCGGAACTATGGGATCAAGCCAAACAAAAGGAATTTAACAGGTTCATGCAGGAAGCTACTAGGGAAGCTGTGATTGTAAATAAGCTAATTGATGAAAAACAGGGAAATGAAGAGTAATAACCAGATTGAACGGGTTGGGGGCAAGTTTTTTTAGCCCGATTGGAAAAAAATGAATAACTGTTTCCTCCTAGATATATACTATCAATAGAAATGTTTTCTGAAATCAGCCAGAAGGAGGGAAGAGTAAATTAATGAAAGCCACGGGCATAGTACGCCGTATTGATGATCTCGGTAGGGTTGTTATTCCTAAGGAGATTAGGAGAACGCTTAGAATCCGTGAAGGAGATCCCTTAGAAATCTTTGTGGATAGAGAAGGGGAGGTAATCCTAAAAAAGTATTCACCCATCGGCGAGTTGGGGGAGTTTGCCAAAGAATACGCCGATTCATTATATGAGGCCTTGGGCCACATCTCCTGTATAGCGGACCGGGACAATATTATCGCTGTTTCTGGCGCGCCTAAAAAAGAATTTTTAAACAAGCCGGTAGGAAATGCTATAGAAAAAGTTATGGAGGACCGCAAGGCTATAATTATCAATAACCCAGGGGAAAATGCATCCTGTTGGGATTGTCTGTTTATTGAGGAAGGTGCATGTAAATTTTCTTGCGAGGTGATAGCCCCGATTATTTCTGAGGGTGATCCAATCGGGGCGGTAATACTGGCATCAAAAGAACCGGAGATGGAAATGGGCGAAATGGAGCTTAAATTGGCTGAGACCGCAGCAGGTTTTTTGGCCAAACAAATGGAGCAATAGATCTAACAGTGGCCTTTATGGGCCGCTTTTTTTCTTGCTATATGATAATATGTAACATAATCCATATTTTGCTGTGAATACGAAAGGAGATGCAGTATGCCCGCCCATGCTAGAATAACCATTGCCGGTCTGGGCCCCGGGTCACCCGGGGGTATCACCCTTGGCGTCTGGGAATCCTTGAAGCATTCCCCCCGCATTTTGTTGCGCACCGGCATCCACCCGGTGGTAGAATGGCTCCAACAGGCTGGGATCAATTTTGCTACCTATGATTATATCTATGAGGAGGAGCCTGACTTTCAGAAGGTTTATAATAAAATTGCTACTGAAGTATTGTCAGAATCACAAAAAGGCGAGGTTCTTTATGCCGTGCCCGGGCACCCTCTGGTGGCGGAGGAGTCTGTGCGCCTGATCATTGCCATGGCGGAGAAAAATAACACCAGCATTGAAATTCTACCGGCAATGAGTTTTCTAGATTCATTTTTTACAACCCTGCAAATTGATCCGGCTGCCGGTTTACAGGTGGTTGACGGCCTGAGGCTTGATCGAAAACGGCTTCTTGTGGGCCTACCTGCCGTAATTACACAGGTTTATAGCCGGTTGGCGGCTTCAGATATAAAAATATCCCTGCTTGATGTTTATCCACCGGAGCATCAGGTTACAGTGGTATCTGCTGCTGGTGTACCGGATAGAGAAAAAATGGAAACCATACCCCTTTTTGAATTGGACAGGCTATCCTGGTTTGATCATTTGACTAGCATTTATGTGCCGGCACTGGCTGATGGGGATAAAAAAAGCATTCCCCACCCGAGTGTTGAAGGTGGGGATCAGGAATGTTGCTATCCCCTGGATCAGTTGGTTAATATCATCAGGCGCCTACGGGGCAAGGACGGTTGTCCCTGGGATCGGGAGCAAGACCAGTGTAGCCTGAGGCGGTATCTAATTGAGGAAACATACGAGGTTTTGGAAGCAATAGCGGATGGGGACAGGTATAAAATATGTGAGGAATTGGGAGACTTATTACTACAAATTGTATTTCATGCCCAGATAGCCACTGAAAATGGCGATTTTGATGTGAATAATGTTGTGGCTGGAATATGCGAAAAAATGATCCGCCGCCATCCCCATGTTTTTGGTAACATTAGGGTGCAGGACAGCAATGAGGTCCTGGTCAACTGGGAAAAAATCAAAAAAGAGGAAAAGTCGGGTGCGCCGGTTGGTGTCTTAACAGGAGTGCCCCGGCATCTCCCTGCGCTCCTCAGGGCGGCAAAATTGCAAGAGAAGGCTGCCGGTGTCGGCTTCGACTGGCCTGACTACCGGAATACCCTGGAAAAGGTCCATGAGGAGTTTAGTGAACTGGTAGATGTAATTATTACCGCTGATTCGGTTAGAATAGAAGAAGAGCTGGGGGATGTACTATTTTCCATGGTAAATTTGGCCAGGCACCTTGCTGTTGATCCGGAATCCGCTTTGATCGGTACCTGTTTAAAATTTATCAGGCGTTTTAACTATGTAGAAAAGATGGCTGGGGCATCGGGCCGGGATATATCTTCATTTAGCCTGTCAGAGCTGGATAGATGGTGGGAAGAGGCAAAAAAACAATAAAAAAATAGGAAACATTTTCATGCGGGAAGGATCTACAGGAACTTTCGCGAATATTTGGGATCAGCATTTCTTTTCAAAGGAGGGGTCGTATGAATAAGGCAGAGTTGATTTCCAGTGTTGCCGAACAAGCTGAATTATCCAAAAAGGATTCTGAAAAAGCTGTTAACGCTGTTTTAGATACTATTGGTAGAGCTCTAGGACAAGGTGAGAGGGTTCAGCTGGTAGGTTTTGGTACCTTTGAGATCAGGGAGAGGGCAGCACGCAAGGGAAGAAATCCTCAAACAGGTGAAGAAATTGATATTGCCGCAGCCAGGGTTCCTGTCTTTAAGGCCGGCAAAACACTTAGAGAAGTAGTAGCTAAGTAACCAATGGAGCACGCCCCGGCCGGTAGGCCAGGCGAGATGTTTTTTGGGGCAAAGGATGGTGGCATCTGATTTGCGGCTGGACAAGTTTTTAAAGGTGTCACGGGTGATTAAGAGAAGGACCCTGGCAAAAGAGATTTGTGACCGCAGACAGGTAGAGGTAAATGGAAGAGCAGCCAAGGCAGGTACAGATATTAAACCGGGTGATATTATCGGTGTTAACTTTGGCAGTAGAAGAATAAAGCTGGAGGTAGTAGCAGTGAAAGATAGTGTTCCAGCCAAGTTAGCTGCCGAGCTATACCGAATGATAGAAGATATAGCTACATAATAAACACCCCTCCTGATAAAAATAAAAGAAAAGGCAGGAGGGGTTTTTGTGTTACGGCGAACAATAGCAGTAATCGTTTTGCTCTGTCTGGCCTCACTTTTGTGCATTGCGGGCTGTGGGAAAAAACCAGCGAAGAAAATCGCACCACAGATGCAGCAGGAACCGACCATTTCCTTATTTGATAACAAAACAGGCCAGAAGAAGGATTTGAAAATTGAGGAGTATGTACAAGGTGTTGTGGCGGCTGAAATGGACACAAAATGGCCGGTTAACGCTCTGGCGGCGCAGGCTATTTTGGCGCGGACCTTTACTATGGAAAACGTTAAATCGGGCCGGGTAAAACAGCTCCACGGCACCGATGTGTCCACCAGTGTAGAAGAATCCCAGGCATACAACCCGGATAAAATTAATGACAATGTGCGCAAAGCGGTAGAAGCAACAAGGGGCGAAGTTGTTACCCATAGAGGCAACTATATTCGCGCCTGGTTTTCTGCCTGTGACGGTGGTGTTTCGGCAACAGCAGAAGAGGGTCTGGATTTTACCAAGGAACCTACCCCCTACATCAAGGGAGGGGTCAAGGATGGCTGCCTATCAATAACTGAACCCAAAAACAAAGCATGGGAAGCTAGAATCCCTGTAGATCAGGTTCGGGCAGCCGTGAAAGAGAAGGCCGGGCAGGATACCGGCCCCATTACAACAGCGGCCATTGTAAAAAAAGGCCCCTCCGGTCGGGCGGAACAAATAAAAATTGGTCAGGCGACATTGAGTGGCCCCTCCTTGAGACTGGCTCTGGACAGTGAAAAGGTACGGTCAATGCTTCTTTCCGACATCAAAGTGGAAGGGGGACAGCTGGTCTTGACCGGCAAAGGCTTTGGCCATGGTGTGGGGATGTGCCAGTGGGGAGCCCGGCTGATGGCGGAACAAGGTAAATCCCCGGAAGATATCATTGATTTCTATTTCAAGGATATTGCCATAGAAAAACAATGGAAGTAATGTAGTGGAGGCGGCCCCATTTGGGGGCCGTTTTCTTATGGTTAATATTTTTTTTGTCGGGCATGGTTTGTCCGGCCTTCCAACTGTCATATTTTAGCTTTTTCAGCATATGATGAATTAATTTAGGACTGATCACCGGGGGAAGTGGAGTGATAGAAATGGAGGAGAAGCAGCGGCATAGTCTGGCCGTTTATGGACGTAGACAGTTGGTTATGGAAGGAGTCATCCAGGTAGATAGCTTTGATGAGACCGAGATAGTCCTGGAAACCAATATGGGTACATTAATTCTAAAAGGTGCCGGGTTGCATATCACCCAACTGAGTAAGGACACCGGCGGCCTAACGGCAGAAGGGACCTTTGATTCCTTTCAGTATGTGGAAAGAAAGACAAAAGGTGTGGGAAAAAGCATATTGAAAAGAATGTTTAAATAACAAAACCTATAGGACGGGGAGCGCGTTAACGCGCTTTTTTTAGCAGGAGGAACAGGGGGGACCTTTTTTGGAATCGCTGCTAAGCCAGGCGCGTGCTTTTTTTATGATTATTGCCATCGGAATAATAGCTGCCGTAGGATTTGACTATTATCGTGCAGTGAGACGTGCCTTTAGGTTGAAAAAGGCCGGCTTTTTTCTGGGCGATATAATCTTCTGGTTGGTTACCACAGTGATCGTGTTTATACTGTTAATTCTGGCTAACTGGGGTGAAATGCGGCTGTATGTTTTTTTAGGACTGGGTTTGGGGGTACTATTATATTTTTGTTTGTTCAGCAAGCCTGTTAGTCGCCTAATTTGGATAAAGTTTTACATTTTGTATAGGTTATGGCGGTATTTTGTGTTGGTGATTTCATACATATGGAAGGCCGTTCTGGCGCCTTTTCGTTTGGTGATCATGCTGGTTAGTTATCCATTTCAATATTGCCGTCTGCTATTTATAAAACTGGGACGTAAACTAAGGGGAATAGGCAAAAAGCTTTTCATCGAACCTGTTAAACACTGTGCTGCTGCTGTAAAACAAAAAATATCCCGTGTCTTCCGGCGGAAACCAAAACAATAAAACAAAAATCCCCACTTTTTAATAGGCAGGAATGTTCCCAACGGCAGGAAAGATATTGTTTTATGACGAATTGGATGATGATAGGGGGGGTAGCAGATGGATGAATCATTCTTCAAGGTACTGATGTTTGCCGGTGAGGGTGACGAAAACCTGAATGAACTAATGGACAAAGGCTATTTTAAAAAAATCGACGGTACCATATGCCGGACTAATAAATTTCTGCTGGAGACAGGCCGGTTTATTGATGAAAAGAAGGAATCTGTTTACCAGGCGGTAAAGGAATTGGGTGACGCCGAGAGCATTGAAGCCGTAATGGAAAAAGCGGGCATAGAAGATGTGATCACCTTTATTTTTGTCACAGAGGAACTGGTTGAAGATGGCAGGCTGGTAAAGGACAAGGTTAAAAATGTGGTGCTCAAATAGTAATAAGATAGATTATTAAAGCCACCTTCCAGGTTCACTATTATTGATGCCAAAAATGCTGACCTTCATGATTGAGGAGGTCGGTTTTTTTGTTTTAGTTTAAACACCTGCTTTTGCCCAGAGCCGGTTGTATAAAATAGGTAATAGTAATAATGCCTGGTAAATATGATCATAGTATCCTCTTGTTGGGGTGGGATTATTGAACGACCCGAATCGGGAGGGAGGAGCCGGGGTGACTTTTGGGAAAAACCTAATTCTTATTTTCTTTACTGCCATGGGGGTATTACTTGGTGCCGCACTGGTTGGTTCCCTGGCTGCTTTGATAGCACGGGAACCCCCCCTGGGTACCATGCTCAGGTTGGCGCGGGAAATGAAAATATGGGCTGTGGTGGCAGCTATTGGCGGTACCTTTTCTACAATAGAGATATTGGAGTCAGGTATTTTAAAGGGTGAGATAACAGCAGTGCTGAAGCAATTGTTTTTTATTTTTAGTGCTATGGCGGGAACCCATTTAGGCTACTTAATTGTCCTGGCTATAGCAGGAGAAGGAAAATGAAGAATATAATTATCCGCCTGCTGGCCATCTTTTCTCTGGGTATGGTGGCAGGGGGGGTTTTGGTGACAGTGCATCTTGGCGGTCAACTAGATGAAATAACACACAAAAATCAATTCCTCAGCCAGCAATTAGGATTATGTGAGGATGAGTTGGATCAATTAAAGAAGAGCATGGGAGAAAGGGGAAAAAAGATAGTATCCAGCATCGAGCTTCACATTACAATTTTGGATGAGGATATGGCCCAACTGGAAGAAAAAAATGCCATCCTGGCCATAGAAAAACAGATACGCTTCTGGATGGAGCCAATCAAGGGGGAAGAGGTAGAAAAACTTAACTATTTACTGATTCAGAAAGTCATCGATCAACGAACAATCGAATTCGAAGGTGCCGACTATCGGTTAGAGGTGAGGCTGCTGGTTGTTGGTGCAAACATAATCATATATGCGGATGCCATAAAAGAAAAAGAGAAGCTGATCCAGCCAGTGAATAAACCCGCGGATCAGGTTATAAAAGATGAATAACAGGTTTAGTCACTAAAAAAATGCTGCAAAAAATCTAAAATTTTAAAGCGGTATTCTACAGCTACCCGATCCTCAGGTAGAGGGGTATCCCCTTTACTGTTGGCGACAGTTGTCTGTAAAACTGCTGTATGGGGCGTTTGGCTGCAGTTCCCTTGATCCAACGCCTTGTTTTTTTGCTCTTTTTTGCTGCTGTCCAACTGTAGGTCGACTGCTGCCATTCTGGTCATATCCACAAAACATAGTGGTGGAAAGAGAACACACCACCAGTTGGCTCCTGCTCCCCTACCAATGGTTACCCGCACAGCCTCATAGTCACCGGCAGGAAGAATAAAAGAACCATAGTGTTTGGTGGGGAAAGGAAAACAATCGAGTTCTACCTTGACTGGATAATTTTTCCCCTCAGCCTTAATTTTATCGGCAGCAATATCATGGATGTGCTCCAGGCTAGCCCCAGCAACCAGTCTGGCTTCTTCGATATTGTCTGTTTCCATAAAGGTAGGGCTAACGGCAGCAACTATCTCATCCCTAATTTTTCTCTTTAAATTTTGATCCGAAGCGCTATCGCTGTTAGAAACAACATGCAGTCTGATTAAGCTGCAGTTGGGGTATACTGCTTCCTGATGCCGGCAGCCGGGGCCTAATACTGGCACGGCAATGGCTAGTAGTATAATGCCGGCTGCTGTTGTCAGGGCCATTCTTTTTTTCATCTTCACACTCCCCAATTCTTTTTCAATGCTAACTAGTTATAGTATTACCTGCTGAAAAATATTTTATTTGCCGGCAGGATTTATTTTTTCAATGTAGAAGAATTGTTAATATCTTGTACACTATTTGTAGCTATTTTGTAGTCATAATGTAATGAAATCAATAAAGGATAGGATCCGGCAGTTATGAAAATCGAGATCAGGGGCGCTGAGAGGTTGAGTTTTCGTGAACGACAGGTGGTGTCACTGAAAGAAATGGGTTATTCAACAGACCGGATTGCCAAACAGTTGGGTGTCAGTCCCAGCACAGTATCAACCTTATATAGCCGCGCCAGGACCAAAGGCTACCAGGTCGTGATCATAATACCGGGCCAAAACCTGGCGCTGTTTGACATGGAAGAGGATGAGGAGGTTTAGCCAAGTTGAGCCAACCGCTACGGAGTGAAGATGACTTTTATTACTATCAGAAAAAAGAGGAGCCGGCTAGAAGGGCCAGGTCCAGGAAGGCCTTTAATATTTCCCGGAGCAGGTTGCCGGCTGTGGTATTGTCCATCCTTCTAGTTTATCTGGTAATATCTTTTTGCTGCCAGTTTGGCAAACTTACCAGCATGCAGAGGGATGTACGTGATATCCAACAACAGGTCCAGGAAGTGCAGCAAAAAAATGCAGTACTGCGTGAAGAACTACGCCTGGCGCAAAGTGATGCTTACATTGAAAAGAACGCCAGAGAGAAAATTGGCCTGATCAAGCCGGGGGAGACCAGGATTGTTACGGCAGTACCGGCTGATGGATCAATTGAAGTAGAGGTGCCCACTGAGCAGGGGTTTGTAGCAGATTAAAGGAAAACCCGGTTGAATCTTGACACTGTCTTGTTGGTTCGCATATAATCATATCAGGTGTGTAAGTTTTTAAGGGGGATTTCTTTTAGTTATGCCGATCGAGTTGGGGAGCGTTTTATATGGTGTTGTAGCCGGGATTACAAATTTCGGTGCCTTTATTGAGTTGCCCGGTGGGGTAACAGGTTTGGTACACATTTCTGAAATAGCTGAGGTATACGTCAGGGATGTTAACGACTTTGTTAAAACTAACGACAAGGTTAGGGTTAAAGTGATTTCGATAGATCCAAAAGGCAAAATTGGGCTTTCCATGAAGCAGGCAAGCCCTTCGACGCAGCAAACGCGTGCCCCGAGGAAAAGATTTCAACCCTCCTTTGAGGAAAGACTGGCCAAGTTTATGAAAGAAAGCGAAGAACGGCAACAGGTTTTACGAAGGAAAACGGAATCAAAGCGTGGCGGTAGAGGCTAGGAAACAAAAAATAGTTTAGAATAATGAAAGGCAATTCTGGTGTGGAATTGCTTTTGTTTTTTCATAGGGTGAAAATGATATGCGGCGTGTTGCTTCTATAGATATAGGGACAAATTCAACCAGGTTGCTGGTGGCTGAATATAGAGACAAACATTTAAATAGGATAGAAACAGATCTAGCCACCACCCGTCTTGGCCGGGGCATGGGTGCCGGCAGGTTATTGCCGGAAACAATGAGACACACTGCCGAGGCCATAGGAAGGTTTTATCAAAAGGCCCTAGATCTAGGGGCGAAGGCTATAATAGCTGCAGCCACTAGCGCTGTGCGGGATGCCTCTAATAGTGGTGATTTTCTAGAATTAGTTAAAAGGAAGACCGGTTTAACGGTCAGGGTGCTTAGCGGTGCGGAAGAGGCGGCCTTGAGTTGGCGGGGTGTCATTTCAGGCTTGCCGGTGGAACCGGGGTCCACCCTGGTGATAGACATTGGTGGCGGCAGCACAGAATTTATCCGGATGCAGGGCAAGCGGCTTAGTCTGGCTAGTGTAAACGCCGGAGCAGTTAGGTTTACGGCAGCTAAAGCCGGTACAGCAGCCATGTATGAGGTACTGGAGCCGGTGCTGATCAGACTGAAGCAGCAGGCGCCTCGTTCCCTGATAGGGGTAGGGGGGACGATAACAACCCTGGCCGCTGTTGATCAGCAACTGAGCCCCTATGATCCGGAGCGGGTACATGGCTACAGATTAACCCGGCGTAGTGTGCAGCGAATTCTAAGCATACTGAGCAACATGGGGATTGAGGAGCGCAAAAAGGTAAAGGGGCTGCCACCCCCACGGGCAGATATAATTGTAGCTGGTGTGCAGATTGCCGGGATGATCATGGAAAATCTCGGCTTGTCGGACATGCTGGTTAGTGAATGCGACATTCTTTAT
Source organism: Peptococcaceae bacterium (assembly GCA_012518875.1). Taxonomy (GTDB): domain Bacteria; phylum Bacillota; class Desulfotomaculia; order Desulfotomaculales; family Pelotomaculaceae; genus Syntrophopropionicum. The sequence goes on along the minus strand of JAAYRI010000033.1, from coordinate 3,602 downwards.
GGTTTGGCGTTGGAAGAAATCGAAAGAAAGTAATTATTCGGCTACTAGAACTGACAAAAATTACCACCTGCCTATACTATAATGATATTGTAGAAATAATATAGGTGGGTGATCCTTTGTTTGACAACCCGGAAATTTATCCGTATCACCGGACAGAGGGAAAAAAGAAAAGGCGGCGTTGGACTTTTATCAACAAGGCTAAAACATATATTCCCGGGGTAAAAGAGAAGGTTTCAGGTGTTATAACCCCAGAAGCAGTGGCCCTGGCCGGTGTTGGTTTTTTCTTGGGGCGGGCAGTTTTGCTGGGTGAACTGTCGCCTTTTGGCACGGCGCTGGTGGTAGCGGCGATTAGGGTTTGTGGCTCCAGGGGATATTTGGTGGTGCCGGCAGTGGTTCTGGGCCTGGTTACCGTAAGCCGGGGGATGCCTTTGGTGGCTGCCGTGACCACTGTTTTTTGTCTTTGGTTTTTGATTAGAGCCATACCGGCCGATATTAAAAGACCCTGGCTGGTGCTGCCCCTGGTGGTGCTGGCCTTAACTGTGGTGATAAAAACATCATTTATTACCTTCAATACACCTTCTTCTTATGATTATTTTAGTATATTATTTGAAGCCGTGTTGGCCGCTATGTTAACGCCGGTAATGATGCATGGCATTGAGGCCGTTAAACGCCGGCCGGACTGTTTGCACCCTTTATCAGGAGAAGAAATATTTTGCATACTGCTTATATTCGGCGGCATCATCGCCGGCACAGGTGAGATTGGCTACGGGGTAGTAAGCCTCAAGGGGATCCTGAGCAAACTTACTATTCTACTGGTGGCGGTTATTGGCGGCGCTGGTGCCGGGGCTGCGGCCGGGGCGATTATGGGGACCATACCCGGCCTGGCCTATGTGACGGGACCAGTGATGGTAGGTGCTTATGCCTTTGCCGGTTTGTTGGGTGGGGTGTGCAAAAATTTTGGCAAGATAGGTGTGGCTACAGGATTTCTGCTGGGGAATATTATTCTTACTATCTATATTAATAACTACGGTAATATGATGGCCATCCTGCTGGAAACCGGTATTGCTACCCTGCTATTTATGCTGGTGCCCATGTTTTTTATTGTCGATTTCAGATCCACCCTGGGCCTGGAAAAGGATCAATCTGATAAATATTCGGCAGAGGCTTACTATAAAGAAATATTTAGGGAACGGATTACCGGCTGGACCAAGGTATTCAATGAGCTTTCCAGGACTTTTGAGCAGGTGTCGTCTACTGCCGGTCAAAGCTGGGAAGAACAAAACCTGCAAAAGATGCTCAATCTGGTCAGTGAAAAGGTTTGCAGCAACTGTACCTTTTACAGTACCTGTTGGGAAAAGGAATTTTACAAGACCTATCAAGGTTTGATTGATTTGCTGACCCAACTAGAGCTATTTGGAGTGGTCACGCCTGACGGTTTACCGGAAGAAATCAAAAGACGCTGTACACGGACCAAGGAACTGGCCATTACGGTCAGTTGCCTGTACGAGACCTACAATGTAAACAGGTACTGGTCCCATCGCTTGCTGGAAAGCAGGCAGATAGTATCAGAACAGCTCAAAGGCATCTCTGAGGTAATTGGCAGCTTGCCGGCGGAGCTGGAGTTTGAGGTTGTGACCGGGGATTTAGAGCCTGGCCTGCGTAAGAAATTGAAAGAAGAAGGCGTGCCGGTGGACAACCTGTTAATATATCGCCTGAACGGCAAAGGAATTGAAGTATCTATTACCAAGCAGTTATGCGGCGGCGGCATGTGCTGCAAGGATATTATTATGCCGGTGCTGGCCAAGGCCCTTGAACAACCCCTCTATGCCGCTGCTTCCATATGTACCGCCAGGGTGGGTGATGTTTCCTGCCACCTACGGTTTTACCCGGAACTAAATTACCGGCTCACCCTGGGGGTGGCCGGTATCGGCAAAAATGGGAGCATTGTTTCCGGGGATAGCTACTCCTTTATTCATCTCAAGGGGGGGCGCTTTGTCATGGCCTTGAGTGATGGTATGGGCAGTGGTCCGCGGGCGGCTATGGAAAGCGGCACAACCTTATCTTTGCTGCGTTATCTGCTGGAATCAGGCTTTGGCCAAGATCTGGCGATAAAAACAATTAACTCCGTGCTGGTTTTACGCTCGCCTGGGGAAAGTTTTGCTACAGTGGATATGGCTGTGATAAATCTCTATGATGGCCAGGTTGATTTTGTTAAAATTGGCGCAGTGGCCACATTTTTTGTGCGTGGCGGGCAGGTGGAGCTAATTAAAGCCAGCTCCCTGCCGGTTGGTATCGTAGATGATATTGAGGTCTCCACAGTGAGCAGGGTTTTAGAACCGGGAGACTTATTGGTAATGGTTACCGATGGTGTTTTGGACTCCTACAAGGGAGAGGATGACCGGGAGGAGTGGCTGGCAGGTATTTTGTCGGATGTTACGGACATGCGGCCCCAGGAGGTAGCGGAACTTTTTTTGAAGCTGGCCCAGACTGGAGCGGGGGGAGTCGGCAGGGCTCCCGATGATATGACTGTCCTGGTTGCGCGGGTGGGAAAGCAGAGATACCTGAAATATTGACATACTCCTGGTGACTGCCTGCCCGGGCTAGTCGGGGGTACACCTCTGCTTTAGGAAAAATTCCAAACAGAGGTGTATCCTCAATTTTGCTTTTTGGGCAGAAACCTGTGATCACCATAGCACTGGAAATTTTGTAGAACCTGGCTAATTTTGTTGATACAATGGTGATGTATAGCAGGAAAAGCCCCCGCTAGTGTGGAATAACGAGGTGTTAATTATGGGAAAGATAAGCCTGATCCAAAGGGTCAGGGATTACATACTGCGTCACCACATGGTCACATCAGGTGACAAGGTTTTGGTAGCTGTATCCGGTGGACCGGATTCAATAGCACTACTGCATCTTTTATATCTCCTTAAAAATGAACTGGAGATATCCCTGCACGTGGCTCACCTAAATCACATGTTTCGTGGAGAAGAATCTGAGGCGGATGCCGTTTTTGTGGCCGAAAGAGCCCGGCATTACAGCCTGCCTGTGACGGTGGAATCCTTTAATGTGGAGCTGTACCGGAGACGGCGTCGTTTATCAAAGCAGGTAGCAGCCCGGGAGGTGCGTTACAGGTTTTTCCTTAGTTGTGCGGCCCAGGTGGGGGCATCCAGGGTGGCTCTGGCCCACCAGGCAGATGATCAGGCGGAGACGCTAATGATTAATTTTTTGCGAGGGACAGGTATGGGGGGGCTAAAAGGAATTCTACCTGTCCGTGAAGGGTTTTATATTCGGCCCCTCCTACAGATCAGGCGTGCAGAAATTGAAAACTTCTGCGGTGAGACGGACCTGGCCTTCAGACAAGACGCATCCAATTTAAAGCCTGTATATACGAGAAACAAAATCCGCTTAAAACTGATGCCGGTACTGGAAAGGGAATATAACCCGGGGCTTATACCCGCACTGCTGAGGCTTAGTGAAATATGCCGGGTAGAAGATGCCTATTTAGAACAATTGACGACAAAGGCCTTTCGTGAGGTCCTGCTGGAAGTGGATAAAGGGCACGTTTCCCTGTGTCTGGAAGGGTTGGCTCAAACCCCACTGGC
>JAAYRI010000032.1 GCA_012518875.1 Peptococcaceae bacterium | reverse complement strand
GGCGGACAACCAATTCACTATCGGCCAGCACTTCGGCAGTCAGACTCTCATGTTCACCTGCCAGATAAACCAGGGCATTTACTGCCCCCTCCAGGGCGCTCCATTCAGCAAAATTATTGGTAAATGACGGTCCGAGAAATTTGCTTTTTGTGGCCATTATCTGGCCTTCTTCATCGGTAATAACCATTGCCGCAGCAGACGGACCGGGATTGCCCCGGCTACCCCCGTCTATATTTACAGTAATTTTCATACTAACACCCCACTTATCAAACACCCCCACATTGAAATGCTGGGATGCCCGGGTAATTTACCGAAACTACCACCTTCAACACCAGTATTATGGCTGGTTTTAGGCTGTTCCACCTACCCAACCTTAGCGTAATTTTACCATAGATGTGTTCACACTACCAGTTAATAAGGGCTTTCATATCTAGTGGATTGTCTCCGTATTATTTTTGGCATAATAGTGCAAGTTTAAACTAGTAATAGGTGCAAAACTATGCCAAACAGCATGCCGATCTCATATGGGACAGGAACAAAAACATCCTCATACCCGGGATGAATACTACTGCAGCCACCCCCGATCGGATAATACACACGAAAGGGATAAATAATGAGTATAACATGACGTAAATTAATGACACAGGGTTGCCAGATAAAAGGTGGGTTGTAACAATGGCTGCTAAAGGAATATATTCAATGCACGGCACCAATTGGGATAACCGGGGCATTTCTGGGATATGGGACTGCCTGTGGTGCTGTGCACTAACTCCACAGGTGTTCAGCACATGAAAAGATTTGTCCTGTATTTGTTGCGTTGGCAACTGAGCACACCAATACTGGCTATGGTGATAGCGTGGCTGGCTTATCTGGGCGAGTGGAAAGCCGCAGCAATAGCCAATTTAATTGGTGGAACCATATTTTTTTGGGTAGACCGTTGGATATTCAAATCTTAGGAAAAAATGGAGCCGATGGTCGGATTCGAACCGACGACCTGTGCATTACGAGTGCACTGCTCTACCCCTGAGCCACATCGGCATATACCTAAAAGACAATTGCCTGGGGTTCCCCCCTGGGAGCTCTTTTATTTTTTGCCAAACACAAAACCATACATAAGTATACAACAAAATATATTGTCTATACAAGCCTCACTCCTTTTTATCATTTAGAATTCTAATATCCCCCGGATTTTCATAGTATGTGCAGAGGAATAAAGCCCCGGGGGTGGTCTGTATTTTTCTGCTCAGAGCAAACATGGCCGCATTAGCGCTATCTTTATTAATTATGCTTGCTTGCCCGCAAACAGCCTTTACTGAACATAAAATTTTGATCAATAAGGGCACAAATCAACTAGCGTTTTATATAGACGATCTACTCATTGATGTATTTCCCGTGGCCACCGGCCGCCTGCCCCACTATACACCGGAAGGAAACTGGCAGGTGGTCAGCAAGCTGGTTTATCCCGCCTGGCGGCCTCCCGGTGGAGGAGCACTCATACCAGGAGGGATACCGGCAAACCCCCTTGGTCCCCGCTGGCTGGGACTAAATGCTCTGGGCACCGCCGGCAGTAGCTACGGCATACATGGTAACAATAGTCCCTATTCCATCGGCACCTATGCCTCTTCAGGCTGCATTAGAATGCACAACGAAGATATTCTCTGGCTTTATGAACATGTACCCATTGGCACTAATGTACAAATTGTCAGCACGGGGCAGGATTTGCAATCCCTTAAGAAATACAACCAGGTTTATATCAACGGCGTCAGACAGGAATTTGCCTCCTGCCTGGGCCCATTGCAATCCGGGGACACCACCTATTTATCGTTGCGAAACTTGGCACCAAT
>JAAYRI010000031.1 GCA_012518875.1 Peptococcaceae bacterium | reverse complement strand
GATCCATGTTGATTTCTGTCAGACACAGTTCAGAACCATACAACTTGGCATTGCGCGATAAAATTTCCGTAATCGGCATTTTTTCTCCTCCCGTTCTACCATCATAAAAATTCTTAATAAAACATTGCCAATACCACTAAATTATAAATCCATACAAGCAGTTAATCAACTGCCGGGCGCTTATTCACCTTATCAGCATACACTAGATGAGATGAAATATCTATATCTGATCAGCTATTAGCAATTAACAAAAACAACCCGCAGGATTTGCACCTACGGGTTGAGTTATATTTGCATAAATGTTTGTACATATAGCCCATTACCTTTGTACAAACATATTGTTCTCTGGCGGAGAGACAGGGATTCGAACCCTGGAGACCGCTCATCACAGCCTACTCGATTTCGAGTCGAGCGCCTTCGTCCAACTCGGCCATCTCTCCAATTATTTTCTTTTTTCTAAGTTCCCGGAAAAACCTTTGCAAAATACTGCGGCATTCATCTTCCAATACCCCGGCAATCACCTGAACCTGATGGTTAAAGCGAGGTTGCCTGACCACGTCGATCACTGAATCTATGGCACCGGCTTTTGGATCAGCGGCCCCATAAACCAGTGTTGTGACCCTAAACTGTACCAGTGCCCCGGCACACATAGGACATGGTTCCAGGGTTGAGTACAGGATCCCGCCGTTCAGCCGCCAGTCTCCCAAATACCCGGCAGCCTCCCTCAGGGCCAGCAATTCAGCATGAGCGGAACTATCCTTTAAGGTCTCACGTAAATTGTGCCCTCGTCCGATTATTTTCCCGTCCAGCACCATCACGGCGCCGACAGGCACCTCGTCCAGGGTGTATGCCTTTTCAGCCTCCACCAGGGCTTCACGCATATATTTGGCATGATCCACAGGGCCTACCCCTTCAGAAATAACTTAGCACCTGGTTTTTAGCATATTTTAGTAACTATGCTAGGCGCATTCTTAAACTAGTATACCGCCTCAAGGTGTGTCAAGCAAGATCTAGCCGGGGCTATAACCCCGCCGGACCCAAGGTTCCATGTTTTTCCTTAAGAAATATTTTTATTTTGCACACACTATATGGAGTCAATAAAATATATTTCCCGGTGGAGGTTTCTTACATGAAAAAAACAAATAAGTCTAGCCCCAAGGAACCCACATTGGCACCTGGGATCAAAGGTGTATTAGAAAAAAGTGCCGGCAAAAAAGAAAAGGGGAAAGGGAATTTTACCCGGGTAACCACCTTGTCATACGATGAGGTTCATCCCAGTTAGATCGGCACTATTCATGAGAGCAGGAACAGCCTTTGGTAACGGTACCATCTCCCGCTTCCTCGATTTCCCACATATCAACGGGTTTAACAAATTTAATAGTTACCAGTTCCTGCTGTTCACCCTCTTTTCCTGCAAAAACCAATTCATAAATGCCTGGAAACACTGCTAGATCCCGGCAGGCGTCCAGGGAAACAGCGGCTGTTTGGGGCTCTGTTTCACGAAAAAAGTTCTCATTAAATAAGGCATAATGCTTATAATATGATATCAACCTGGACTGAACACAACCATTATTGTCACAAATATCTTCTGCCTTTAGAACCAAACATTTAGCCAAATATATCCCTCCTCTGCTAAAACAGTTTGAAATACCGGCCGGGCGTCCTGACCATGCTTACCCGCGCATTTTTTTACACGCCTACATTATAAGGGATCATCCATTCACCTATCAACCCATTCATATTGCTCCGAACCCTTATTTAAATACATAATTTTTTGTATAAAAAAAACAGGCTGCTCAAAACCTTGTGAAGCCTGTCGTTTTTCTGGCGCGCCCGGGAAGACTCGAACTCCCGACACGCGGTTTAGGAAACCGCTGCTCTATCCACCTGAGCTACGGGCGCCTGTTGACAAATCTTAATTTGGGACACGTTATAGTATAGCGGAGTTGAGAAACCTTTGTCAAGGACAGAACCACATATAGATTGCTGTTGGTGCCAATTGGGAAATTTTCTTGTCGAATTATGAAAAACAGTAGCGAATTTTGCAGGCTAAATATAACCAGATAAAGAATTGTATAGACAGACATCTAGGTTAAACTTGAATCCGGTAAGTAACTTCCGTTTTTTTATTCGGCCCCGCTAAACATCCTAATAACAGGAAGAGGGCTCATATTATGCATGGAAATAACTTAGCCTTTAGGGCACTGATTCTCCACCGG
>JAAYRI010000197.1 GCA_012518875.1 Peptococcaceae bacterium | reverse complement strand
CCTATGTCGGCCAGGGCACTGTCATTAATGGTCAGGCCGGTAATACTCTTGTCGTTACCACGATAGACCCCCTTGAAAGGATTGGCTGCATCCCCAATGGGTAGCCAACTTTCACAGGCGTCTAGATCAATGTCCTCTGTCTGAGCAAAATATAGAACGCCTTCATCCTCGTTCATTTTTTGTCTTAAATCATCCAGATGAGCAACCGATGCCACCTGATAAGGATTATTTTCACTGCCGTCACCCTGCCAGTCCGGCTCCCAAATGGCGTAAAAAACAATGTCGTGTGCAGGCATTTTGCATGCGTCCGTTAAGGTATCACCGCTGCCATCCAACCCGGTGTTCCACTCCTTGATCACCAGATGTTGGAAGGTAAATTCGCTGGGGCCGGGCACTATGATGTCGTCACCCGGGGCAAATTGCTTCTCCAGGGGTTCCTCTGCCGCCCCGTTGCCATCAAAGGTTACGGTATATAGAGCATTACCCGATTTTATGACCAGGGTGTGTTCCACTGGTTCCACGTCGGCACAGACCTGACCATCCCGCATTAGGGTGGCTGTAAGCCTTATTTCTGTATCCTCTCCCGGTTTGGTAATTTCCCCTGTACCTGTATTAATTAGATTTCCTTGTTCAGGATCGATGCCCCAGGCAATGGTGAAGGTTTCAGTTATTTTTTGCGCCAGGTTAAGGTCTCCCGTGATATTATTAAGGGCATAATTGTCACGCTTGATGTTTTTCCAACTAGTCAGCGCATAAAACGCGTCGATGAAATCCTCATCTTGCAAAACCTGCCATGTTAGTTTGGGATAAGTCCCGCCTTCAATGATTCGCCAGGTATTGTTAAAATCCCAGCCCGCAAAGCTCTCCTGTTGCTTCATCTGGGCGGTAGTCAAAGGTATTCCTTTATTTTCATCGCCTTGCCCGGAGGTTTCCCGGTCATAGTAGCTGCCGCTTACAGCGCCGCCCTCTTTTTTACCCACCAGCCCACCGGTATTGGCGCCTGTTACCCTGCCGGTATTGTAGCTGTCTGTTATCTGATCGCCGCCACGCAGACAGCCGGTCAAGCCACCCGCATAATTAGTACCAATCACGGCAGCAGTGTTATAACATTGGCTAATAGTAATTGAATTGTTGCTTACGGTATACCCTACCAAGCCTCCACCGGTGTCTTTGGCCTCTACCTCACCTGTATTGTAGCTATTGGTGATGCCGGCAGTCCCAGTTCCCTTAATATAACCCAGTAGACCACCGGTATAAATGTTACTAAAGGCGTTGCCCCAGTTATAACTACCGCTGATGGTAAGGGAACCGGTGACGTTGTATCCGATCAGGCCCCCGGCAACGTTTAGGCCCACCACTTCGCTTTCATTGCCGCAATCGGTTATAGCCACGGTGCCGGAATTTACGAAGCCCACCAGACCACCGGAATAACTACCGGTAACGGCGCTGCTCACAGCTCCTCTATTATAACTGCCTGCAATATTGATGGAGCCACCGGCCAGATAACCACTCAAACCGCCGCAATATCTGACTTGGGTAACGCTGCCCCCATTATAGCAGTCGGTCATGGTGACAGAGGCGGAACCTGTATAGCCCACCAAGCCGCCCCCGCAGGATCCCGCGGTGCCGGTGCCCTTAACCATGCCGGTGTTATGGCTGCCGATGATGCTGATTTCCTCAGTGTCTACATGACCTGTCAGCCCACCCACGTAATTTACGGCAGTCACATTAGCAGCATTGCTGCTGTTCGTGATCGTTCCGGCACATACGCCTGCCAGGCCCCCGGCGATGCCGCCGGCGCCGCTGCCTTTTATAGTACCCGCGATGCTGCAGCCGCTGATGGTCCCGAGGCTTGCTCCGGCCAAGCCGCCTACGCGTGCATTAGCCCTATTTACATCAATGTCAATATTGTTTAAGGTAATATCTTTTAATTCCCCAGTGGTACCAACATATCCAAACAAGCCTGCGTAGTCTGTAGCGGCATTCCTGATCTTCAAATTGGATATGGTTTTGTTATTTCCATTGAAGACCCCGTTAAAGGGATTTCCACTGTCCCCTATGGGCGCCCAGTTTTCATAGGACCCAAGATCAATGTCCGCCACTTGAATAAAGTGAACAATACCTTCCTGTCCCGCCATCTTTTGTCTCAGATCGTCCAGATGGGCAGCCGATTCTACCTGGTAAGGATTCTCTTCGCTGCCTTCTCCCTGCCAGTCCGGCTCCCAAATAGCATAGAAAACAAGATCATGTGGGGGCATTTTGTATGCGGTCGTTAAGGTATCACCGCTCCCATCCAGCCTGGTGTTCCACTCTTTGATTTTCATATATTGAAAGGTAAATGCACCTTGCTCAGGTAGAATAATCTCAACATCAGGGGCAAATTGCTTCACCAGGGGTTCCTCTTCCGCCCCGTTGCCATCAAAAGTTACGGTATATAGGGCATCACCTGATTTTATGACCAGGGTGTGTTCCACTGGTCCCACGCCGGTACAGACCTGACCATCTCGCATTAGGGTGGCTGCAAGCCTTATCTCTGTATCTTTTGTCGGCCTGGTAATTTTCCCCGTACCTGTATTAATTAGATTTCCTTGTTCAGGATCGACGCTCCAGGCAATGGTGAAGGTTTCAGTTATTTGTTGCACCAGGTTAAGGTCTACCGTGATATTGTCAGGTGCATAATTGCCCCCCTTAATAGCGTCCCATCGAGTGAGTTCATAGAACACCATAACCAGTTGGTTCTGTAAAAGGGGACAGGATTGGTTCTCCACCATCATCCATACCTCATTAAAGTCCCATCCGCTGAAGCTATCCTTTTCCTTCATGGCCGCAGTGGTTAAAGGCTCCCCCTTACCGGTATCATTTTGACCGGATTTTTCCGCGTCATAGTAGCTTGCGTTAACCGCACCGTCTGATTTTGTGCCAACAAGCCCACCTTTTCCGCTGCTGCCGCCGATCACCTGCCCTATATTGTGACTGTAGCTGATTTCCCCGTTAAGCATCATGCCGACTAAGCCTCCGGCGTAGCTGGCACCGGATACACTACCGGTATTGTAACTGTTTTCTATTTCACCCTTGGGCATGTATCCCGCCAGGCCACCGCCATAACTTGCACTGCTTATCTCCCCCTGATTATAGCTTTTGGAAATATTGAGCGTCCCATCATCAAAACAATGACCGATTAAGCCGCCACCCAGGGAAGTTGCCGTCACCTTTTCATTGTTATAACTGGCGGCTACCTCAACCCTGGCCCCATAGATGTAGCCTACCAGACCACCCGCGAATTGTCCGTCTATTGGGCCTAAATTGTATCCCTCATTGATGGTCAGCGGCCCGGTATTAGTATATCCCACCAATCCACCGGCGTTAGTCCCGCTTATTTGACCTGCATTATGACTTGTCTTAACCACCAGTTGCCCGGAGTCCAAAACACGCCCCACTAGACCCCCGGCAAACCTGCCTTCAACTCCGGCTGTATTATCACTATTCTCAATGGTTCCGTTACCTGTACCCGCCAGACCGCCGGCAGCGCCTGCGGTTCTGTTGCTTTTTACGCTGCCGCTGCTGCTGCAATGGCTGATTTCCCCCTCGGTATCATTAAAGCCCGCCAAAATACCTGCATGGGCCGCCTGGGTATTATTCCCATTGGCAATTACATTACCCCCGCTGCTGCATCCGGTTACGGTTCCTTTATTCCTGCCGACAAGGCCCCCTGCATGTACATCCGCTCCCTGGGCGTTTATATTCACGGCTTGCAGTTTTATATTTTCAAGCCTTCCGGTGTCGCCCAGGCAGCCAAATAAACCCACATCAGCCACATTGTTAGTATTTATTGTCAGGTTAGCAATGGTTTTGCCGTCACCATTATAAACATCTAAAAAAGGGTTATCTGCGCTGCCGATAGGTGCCCAGTTCGGATATGCGGACAGATCAATATCCCCGACCTGCTTAAAATAGGCAATACCCTCTCCTGCCATCAAATCGGGTATGGCCCGAATGTGTTCGGCATTTTCGATCAGATAAGGGTTCTCTTTGCTGCCGTCGCCGTTTTCCCAATGCACATTCCATATGGCGTAGAGGGTTAGATCATAAGGAGGCATGATTATACCTGCACCCTCCTGGTAGCTCTCGCCCCGGCCATCCGCCTTTGTGTTCCACTCTTTAAAAACTTTATAAGGATTAGTTAGGCCACACTGGGCCACTGTAAGGCTTTCACCCGCCGTATATTGCGCTGGTGGGGGTGGATCCCCGGTTCCGCCATTAGCATCGTAGGTTAAGACATATTTTGGCGTTTTAGACTTTAAGGTAAGTAAGAATTCTTTATATATGGGTCCGGCCGCTCCACTCTTTATAGCAGCCTTTAAGGTTATGTTGACATCATTATCAGGCTTTGCCATGATTGCTCCCGTGGCAACGTCAATATACTGGGCATACTCAGTCGGTTCCACCGACCAGGTGATGTCCGAACCTTCTGCACCTGTGCCTGGCAGGAGAAGATTTGTTGTAACATTATTTTCAGTTAGGTTTTCCCCCTTGATCATCTGCCAGGTCAAGGCCCGCTGGTCGGCCAGCATTTTTTCCCCATCTGACCAGGGCTGCCATTGGAAGATGGGATAGGTCACTCCATCCATGATTTTCCACACATCTTCAAAATCCCAACTGGTATAAGTGGCCTTTGCCTGCATGGCCGCCGTGTTTGATAGTGTTCCGGCGCCATTGTGACGTGAGATGCCGGCCAGATCATTATTAAAATAGCAACCAGTGGTAGTTGCTTGAGGATTTATATCACCAACCAGACCACCAAAACTGGTGTAAAAAGGTCTTTCCAATTTGGCGGCACTGTAACTATTGGTGATACTGGAAGCATTCCACAAACGGGCAACCAGGCCGCCTTCATAGAATTCTGCACCGCCGGCATAGGCCTGGGTTGTTGCTCCACGGTTATAACAATTAATGATGTCCAGCGGGCCTAAATCAAAAGCTACCAAACCGCCAAACCCAAAGGAACCGGTCACCCCACCAGTGTTATAACTTTGGCTGATTGTTGTCCTTTTATCATTATTGTTATCGGTACAGGCCAGCAGTCCACCTGCCAAACGTCCACTAACAGGGCCGGTATTAAAACCCTTGTTTATGGAAACGGCACCAGCATAGCCAACCAGGCCGCCCGCATAGCCGCCACCCCCGCCGGTGCCGGGGCAGGATACAACCCCTTGATTAAAGCAATTACTAATATTTAATTCTTCTGACTCGCCGATGTAACCAAGCAGACCACCGGCATAGGTGGTGCTACCGATATTCCCGGTATTACTGCTGTTTTCAATGATAATTTTTCCGGTGGCATCATACCCGCAAACACCCCCGGCAGCAGTGGTCCCATTGATAACCCCCATGTTGCGCCCAGCAGTGATTTTGCCCGGGCCGGATTCAATGTAACCGATAAGACCACCGCCGTAAAGGCCGCTGATATTGCCTGCATTGTCACAGTCATCAATTGTCATACCCCCATCTATAGTACCCCCGCCGGATGCGCAACCCACCAGGCCGCCGCTGTATTTACCATCAAGCACCTGGGCTGCGTTGCTACTGCGCTCAATAGTTCCTTGAGAGATGCCCGCCAGGCCTCCGGCGGCGCCGGCAGCTCTGTTGGTTTCCACGCTGCCGCTGTTGCTGCTTGAAGCGGTGATGGTCCCTTCAGGGCCGTTTCGCCCCACCAATAGGCCGGCATAAGCCACTTCCTGATTATCGACATTGGCCTCCACCTTCCCTGCGCTTTGGCAATTATCAATGGTTCCCCGGTTGGTACCGACCAATCCGCCGGCATGAACTCCCGGTTTAGTTGAATTAATGTCTATGCCCACTAACCTTATATTTTTCAATTCCCCGGTAGAACCCACATATCCAAAAAGCCCCACATCCACCAGGGAATCGTCATTAATTTGTAGACCGTAAATAGTTTGGCCATTGCCATCGTAATGGCCCTGAAAGGGATTGCTTTCGTCCCCTATGGGTTCCCAATCGCCCTGGCCGGCCAGCTCGATATCCTCCATCTGTTTGTAATATGCGGACATATTATAGCGGACATCATCCAGATCCCCGGCGGTAAGGATAAGATAGGGATCTACCTCCGCACCCGTACCCGTCCTTTGTTTAACCCGGATATCCCCTGTGGTTGCTGTTTTTAAAAGGTGGTTTCCCGAGGCCAACAGCCCTACTTCCTCCTCCGAAAGAGGGCGGTCATAGAAACGCACGTCATCAATGAGGGCGTTCATGGCCATGCTGAAAAACTTTGGCGGATACCCTTCCTTATCAAGTGGGTTGGGCGCCAGCGATGAATCAAGCCCTTGGCGTTCCCCGTTATGATAGACAGACCAGGTTCCATTTGATCTTACCAGGGCAACATGGTGCCACTGGTTTTGAGTCAATTGTGCGGAGTTAATAGATATAAGACTCTTCCCGCCGCACATAAAGACCAATTTGCCTTCCTCAATAAGGAGCCCGTAACCCGTATAGCTGGAATCGCCGTTATATATGATACATTTCCCTCCTGTAGTGCACGCTTCCCGCGGATAAAACCAGGCGGTCATGGTCAGGTTATCAACCTTCATAGTAGGAGGATTGGCGACAAAGGTCTTGTCGGCGCCGTTTAAATCCAGGCTATGCCCGTTTGCAAATAATGAACCGGGTGGCACAACTGTGCTCCAACCACCGGTTCCAGAAAAGACGGCATCATTGCTGCTTCCCGATGAATCATACGCCACCGTGCCGCTGCCTTCGTTACAATCCCAATAGCCAATCAGATGATTATTATCTGTTACGGTAATATTGTGGTTGCCCACTGTTTTCAGGATAACGTCAAAGGTTTTTTGGCCTTGGTCTACCGTTGTAAAGGTGTAATCCCCTGGCAGCACAGCCTCGCTGTCAGTGGAGGTGAAGCACACCTTGCCGGTATAATTCTCCACTATATTGCCGTTCCCATCTTTAGCGATAATGGTCAACTGGAAGGGTTCATTTATATTTACCAGGCCCCGGGAAACCATCACCTCCAACACGGTATCCCCAGGGGCACCACTATCGGCATAGGTCGGCATGGGCCGTGACGCCATAACAAAAATTAAGGCCAGGCAGAAAAACACAACGACAAAACCCCACCTGGTCTTAACCTTATCTTTTACTTCTCTTTTGATGGACATTTTCCACCCCCATTTTCTATCGCCAGACAACCTTTTTCCCCACTTTTAAAATCCGGCATGCCTGTCCTCTCTATGGCCAACCCTCAAAATGGTGATAACTGCTGCCAGCATTAAATTCCACCATAGCCGGCAGCCCATCCGGGGAATAGCCCCATGAATGTGTGTCATCAGGTCACCCCCTTTTGCATTTTTTTGACAAAAAAATAATGCCTTATATGATTATAAGGCAGTTGTTACTATCCCGCCCCGTCCGAAAGTATAGGTTTTAATCATTAATCAGCCGGCAAACCAGGCAATTTGCTGCGGTGGTCTATGGCCATGGTCATGGCATCTCAGTGATCCACTATTGTGATAACTTCATCAACGGTACCGATATCCCCAACACTTAAACCAAAGCCCATAATATTTTCTACCTCAAAAGTTAATCCGCCAAATAAACCCCGCCCACGGCCACGTCAATTAACTCAAACAGAGGTATTTTTAGTACCCCGTCCCCCCAGACTACCGTTTCCTGGTGTAACCGCACATTTTTGAACACTGTTTCATCGGCTAGTTCCGCAAAACGGATAGTGTTTAATTTAGGGGACAAATCCACTGTGATACTGCTACCGTTATCAAATTCCATCAACAGGCGGTGCCCCGACAAAGGAGTAACTGCATGAATATGAGTCACCAAAGCACTTCCTTTACGTTTTTAGGCAAAAAAATTTCTGCCTTATACAATCATAAGACAGAATCTATTTTCCCGCCCCGCCCGAAAGGATAGGTTTTACAATTAATCAGCCAACAAACCAGGTAATTTGCTACGGCGGTCGATGCCCAGCTTGGAGAACACAGTGCGCAGGTGGTATTTGACAGTGGATTCCGAGATAAACAACTGTAGACCTATCTCCTTGTTGCTCAGGCCTTTGGCGGCTAAGGTGGCCACTTCTGTTTCCCGCTCCGTCAAATTATAGGGGGAGTTATTGCTTTCTGAAGCATATCGTATCAATACCTTCCAGTTATCATCGATCACTTGCCCCTCGGTTACCACTTCCTCCGGCATTTCTTCCCCCCTGGTGTAAAATGCCTTTTCCACCAAATCATCCAGATTACCCTTTAACTCCATAATAGGCAAAAAGATTTGATCCGGCCGTGCATCGGCCAGAGCTTTTTGCACATAGTCAAAGGCTTGATCCCTGCGTCCCATTTTTAAATAACCAATTGCTGCTAGGAGATATAAATATATCTTCATAACTAAATAACCAGACTTTTGACTTTCAGCCAGGGCCACCTCCGCTACCCCCAGGAAACGGGAATATTCTTCCTTTTGCAATAAAACCGCCAAATGGGCATAGCGCAGATAAGCCCTTACCCAGACAGGGGCATCAGGAAAAGGAATTTTACCGGCGTTAATCCAGGGGACAGTCAATTGAAAAAGACCCCGCCAGGAATAATAGTCCGCCTGAAGCATTTGACTCACCAAGGGGCTCAGGGGATCATGGCCAACAGATTCTTCCAATGCCTTGATATAGTATGTTAAGTCCTTATTGCTGCCCCGTTTGAAGGCGATCTGGGCCAACTGATTCACGGCCCCTGCCCGGACGGACCACTGATTAGTCCCATCAGCCAAATAGAAGGCCTGGTGGCAAAGGGGTTCCGCCTCCGCCAGTTTCCCCCGATAAATAGCCCATTCGGCTTTAAATAACACATCGGCACCGCTATATACCCCGGTAAGGGTAGTTAGGTGTTGCACTACATTGGCCATAGCGCGAAGCTCCGCCTGCATCCCACCGGGCCTTTTGCTAAAAAAGATCATCAACGGAAGCCCAAAGGCAAAGGGTTCGTCAGGGGTAATGGTACGGCACCTACCACCAATAAACTCCACTGCCTGTTTGATGATTGGTTCCATTTTTACGATATCGGGCAATTCCCTAAAGGCCGCCACCAGCATCCATTCACCCAGTAATGCCTTGCGCTCCGTCCCATCTTGCACCTCCCCAATGATAGTTTTGATTTCTTCCATCAACGCATCTGCCTGCCGAGTTTGATTAGCTCCTATAAAAGCATAGGCGATACGCAGTAGGGAAATAGGGTACCGGTGTTTTATTTCCAAAGGACAATCCGCCAGTAATTTGGCCGCCAAATGAGTGAATGGTTGACCCTCGATGCGGGCCATTGTCATACAGGTTAAGGGCAGGGACAGCACCGCCGCATAGTCCTGCACCCTAAAATAACAGGCCAGGGCCTGCTGGATTTCACCCATGCGGGCATACCAATCGCCGGCCCGGCTATAGCAATCGATTTTGGTTTGACTGTCCGCCGCCCCAAGCCTTCTCAAAAGCATTTCCCGCAGTATAGCGTGGGGCACATAGCGCCGCTGTTGGGCCTCGTAACTGATAAAGGGGGTTTCCTCCAATAGGTCAAATACATGCTCCGGCAGAGGTTCAGCCTGGAGCAAAAAACACATTTGTTCAATGGTTACGCCGGGAAATAAAACCAAATGCAAAAGCGCATTTTTATTTTCATCATCCATACCGGCCCACACGATGCTTTCCATCAGCCGAATAATACCCAACCCCGGGGAGTACCCTTCCCCCCGCTGCATTTGCAGCATAATCAGATAAAGTGCGGCGATCCAGCCCTCGGTGTAAAGGTACAGTTGTTCGGCTGTGGATCGGGAAACCGATATACCGCACAATTGAAAATAGCGGAATACGTCTCCCACCTGCCAGCGCAGATCATCCATGCGGATATAATAGACACCTTTTTTTTCAAAATAGGAACGCCGGTAGGGGCGGGTGGTTTGGGTAACTATAACCAGGTGTAGATTTGCCCCAGTATAAGATAACAATGCCGACATAACGCTGCGGGGCAGCTCCCCCTGCATACACTGGAAGTCGTCCAATACCAGCACCGTAGGCTTGATGCAGTGAATGCCGCTGACCATTTCGGCAATCTCCCAGGCCGTGGTAACCCTGGGAAAACCCATAGAGCTTAATTCTTTTCCCACCCGGGAGTCAATACAGGCCAATTCACCGCACAACCTGATCCAGGCCGCTTCCGGGGCCTCATCACCGGCACTCCACCAGTGTACCGACATACCATGGGGCAGATTGTCCTTCAGGTAACCGCGCAACGCCGTCGTTTTGCCATATCCCGAGGGGGCCTCCACCACGGTTACCGGTGCCTTTAACACGCCCTCCAGTTTTTTTCGTAGTCTGGGTGAAAAATAACGAACCTTATCCGCGGAATTCATCGGATCTGCATTCTTTTTTGCCACTGCCTGTCCCCCCCTGTTGCAGTTAGTTGAAAAATGAACTTAAAAGGTTCCCTCACCAGAATGTAAACCAGCTTTGCAAACCATTGTTCTTTATTTCCCACATTTTAGCTTGGAGCATTATTTTGCTTACGCCGGCTTTTATGATGTGCTACCGGTGGCGTTGGATTTAATTTATGACAAGTCTAAGCGTGGACTTTACAAGATAAAGAGCTCCTTATTTATATAGAATCGTGGACATTCACGCAGAGCAATTTTAATGATCTGTATATGGCTTGAATTGGGGGTTTCAGAGCCCCTTCGATCATTGGTTCAAGGAACAGAAATGCTCGACTTTATTTTATACCTTGATACAAATTTAGGCAATTCCTTTGTTATTTCTTTCAAACCCATAGCTTGATGGGCTTCTCCCGGATTTGAAAATGCCTAGATTCTATAGTTATATTAGGTTTTACGGGGTAGGCACCTGAAGCAAACCATCCCTAATAAGTACCCCTGCTTGAGTAATTCCAGAAGAAATATTATTAGCACCTGAATTTAATGCATTAGAAATTAGAAGCCCCGAGGTAATAATAGCTATAGCAATGATAATTTTCCCTATTAAATCT
>JAAYRI010000006.1 GCA_012518875.1 Peptococcaceae bacterium | reverse complement strand
GATAATACCCTTTTTACGCCCTTATGTTTCAATTAAATTGCCCGGTAACATTTCCTGTTTAAGGTAGTCAGCAGGATCAGTACTGAGAAGTTTCACTATTTTTTGTTCACCGGAATCTGTTTTTTCTACCAATACCGGTACACCTTTGTATTTAATTTCCTTGTATTCGGGGTATTTGGTTTTATCAAATCCCTCCAGTACAAGTTCCAACTGCATCGGTGTATATAGAATCACTGGGGTAACACCTCTTTCTGTTTCTTTTTCCCCTCCTCGATTAAATCCTTTAGCTTCTTGACAGCATCGCCTATACCACCCACCTCATCAATCAATCCCACGTCCACAGCCTCCCGGCCGATGAGGACAGTGCCGATGTCTCGGGCCAACTCCCCGGTGCGGAACATCAATTCACGATATTTTTCCCCACTTATTCTGGAATGTTCCGTGGTAAAACGCACCACCCGGTCCTGCATCTTGTCCAGATATTCATATGTCTGGGGTACACCAATAACCAGCCCGTTCAGACGAATAGGGTGAATAGTCATGCTGGCGGTATTGGCAATGTAGGAATACTGGGTACCAACCGCTATGGGCACACCTATAGAATGGCCGCCACCGAGCACAACAGATACAGTGGGCTTAGACATACCGGCAATCATCTCTGCTATGGCCAGGCCTGCTTCTACATCCCCACCGACAGTATTCAGGACGATCAAGATACCTTCTATTTCGGGGGCTTGCTCCAGGGCCACCAGCTGGGGGATCATGTGTTCATACTTGGTAGTCTTGTTCTGGGGCGGCAAAACCAGATGTCCCTCAATCTGGCCAATAATAGTCAGGCAATGGATGTTGCTTTTTATTTCCGGGGTAGGCGTTGTCCCGACCTCTTTCATGGCCTCCAGAGTGCTTTTGGTTTGGCCGGGTATCCTGCGCCCGGGCTGCTGGTCCGGGTGGGAATCATTATCCCGCTCCGGGTCCTCATGTCGCCCCGGTTCCGGCTCAATGGCCGGCCCAGGTGGCTGGGTGGGGATAAATGGAAAGACACTTGGTTCAGATCCAAAATTTCGTTCTTTCATTTATTTCACTCCAATATGTTATTTTATGAATTGTTATGTTCAACATCCTTAGTATGTATTTATAATAAAAAAAATACACAGGTTTACCCTGTGCATTTATCAGGCAACAAATACTATGGCCTGGATTCCAGGTATGCAATTATGTCCCTAAAACTGCTATAATGCCTGGCCTTGATCCCCTTTTCCCGGCAGAAACAATATAAATCTTTTTTGGCAAAAACAATATCTGCTTTAGTAACAGGGCAGGTGTCGGAGTATCCATCCCCAATGTATACCACAGTATTTCCCCGGCCCTTTAGTTTTTCCATCAGTTCGGTTTTGCAGGTGCCACAAACGCCACATTGCTGATTTATGTGCGGACATTCTATTTTAAAACTACCGTCATATACCATTTTGTTGGCGTAATAGGGTACATCTATTTGATATTTGGCAAAAACAGTATCAATACAAAAATCATATCCATCGCTCAGCACATAAACCATGTGCCCTTTTTCCCGGCACAAGCTCAGAAACCCCTTGAAATATTGATCAATTTCCATTGTTTCCAGCAGCCTTTTCAAATCACTGGGATCCGTCCTAAATAGGTTAAAAGTCATGTTTGCACATTGTTCGGTAGTTATTTCCTTCCTTTCCCAACTGGCATTTATTTCACGCCAGCCGGCCGTTGCAAAGGCTTCTACCATCACCGCGCAGACATCCTGCCTGGTTATTGTTCCGTCAAAATCAACAAAAAAGACTAGCCCCCCTCTTTTTGCAGCTTCATTGTTCACAGGTATTCTCCTGCTAAAACCTTGTTCATATGGCGGATCGCACACATCTTGCCGCACATGGTGCAGGTTTCCTCTTTTTCCGGTATGGATTCAGCCCGATAGCACCTGGCCTTTTCCGGATCCAACGCTAGTGCAAACATTCTGGGCCAATCAAGGTTACGCCTGGCCGCACTCATTTCATGGTCCCAATGTACTGCTCCCGGGACATTTTTGGCAATATCGGCTGCATGAGCGGCAATACGTGTGGCCATGATGCCTTCCCTCATGTCTTCTAGTGTGGGCAGCCGTAGGTGTTCCGCCGGTGTCACATAGCAGAGGAAGTCGGCACCATTAGCCGCAGCAATGGCCCCGCCGATAGCACTGGTAATATGATCGTAGCCGGGGGCAATATCTGTTACCACCGGTCCTAACACATAAAACGGTGCATCATGGCATAATTTCTTTTCTAAAAGTATATTGGGCACTATCTCGTTTAGAGCCATATGTCCGGGGCCTTCGATCATCACCTGGACATCCTTTGCCCAGGCCTCCTTTGTCAGCTCCCCCAGAATAATCAATTCCTGGATTTGAGCAGCATCAGTGGCATCCTTGATGCTGCCTGGCCGGCAAGCATCCCCAAGACTGATCGTGACATCATAATGGCGGCAGATGTCCAGCAGCCGATCATAATGTTCAAAAAAGGGGTTTTCTCTATTATTCATTTCCATCCAGGCAAACAATAGGGAACCACCCCGGGATACAATGTTGGTTAGCCGGGGATTTTTTTTGAACCTGGCGGCAGTCTCTCCATTTACACCTGCATGGATGGTCATAAAGTCCACACCATCTGCGGCATGTTTTTCTACAACCCCAAAAAATTCGTCTACTGTAATTTTTTTAAGTTCCTTTTCGTAGAATCCCACAGCATCATAGACAGGCACCGTCCCAATTGCCGCCGGAGATACCTCAATCAGCCTGCGCCTGAAGTCTTCAGTCCGGCCATAGCAGCTCAGGTCCATAATAGCATCAGCCTTCAATTCCACTGCCATCTGGGCCTTTTCCAATTCTGCTTCAATATGGCAACAATCCTTGGATACACCAAGGTTGACATTGATCTTGGTGCGCAGATTTTTTCCAATACCACAGGGTTTCAGTGCACCATGATTTTTATTAGCCGGAATGACAACCTTGCCGCCTGCCACCAGTTCCCGTAGTTTTTCCGGCTCCATCATTTCTTCATTAGCGACCGTCTCCATAGCTGCCGTAATAATGCCTTTCCGGGCAGCATCCATCTGTGTAGTATAGTGCAATACAGCACATCCTTTCCATTAGTGAAACTCATATAATGAAACACATACCTGCCTGAGACCATGCCCTGGTTAAAACCAGATTTTTTACTTTTCAGGAATATGTTGTTGTGGCGCCTGGTGGTATTATGGTTTTGCAAACCGGCAGGTGTTCTCACCCTGGTCCGCTTTTTTATAGAAATTGTAAAAATGGTTGACCGGTCCCACACCATGTCCAAGCTGCAAGGAGCACCCAATGGCACCGTTTATATATTCCTTTGCCTGCCTGGCCGCCTCTGGGATCGGAAACCCCTGGGCCAGCATAGCTGCTATAGCTGAAGAAAAGGTGCAGCCGGTGCCATGGGTGTTTTTTGTTTCTATCCGCTTCCCCGGCAAATAACTAAAATCCTTGCCATCAAAAACCACATCTACGGCGTCACCTGTGAGATGGCCACCCTTGACAACTACCTTTGCCCCACCTAGTTTATATATTTTCACTGCCGCAGTTTTCATTTGGGCCAATGTTTCTATTTTATCGCCTGTAATAATCTCTGCTTCATACAAATTGGGAGTAACCAGTTCCGCTAGCGGAAATAACACCTTAACCAGCTCATCCCCGGCTTCCTTTCTTAATAGACGATAACCGCTTTTAGAAACCATCACCGGATCAACAACAATATTAACTGCACCGTTCCTTTGCAAACACCGGCCGACTACATTAATAATTTCTATAGCGGACACCATTCCTACCTTGACGGCATCTATTTTAATGTCATCAAATAGGCAGTCAATCTGATCCTTAATGATATCCACATCCAACTCCCTTACACTGAGCACACCCCTGGTGTTCTGGGCAGTTACGGCAGTTACTACGCTCATACCATAGGTACCCAGGGCACTAAATGTTTTTAAATCCGCTTGTATACCCGCACCGCCACATGAATCGGAACCAGCAATTGTTAATACGTTTTTCATAGTAGGCACCCCCGCTCTTGCTAAAAACTGTATCCTTCACCTCCCCGGAAAATAAAATAACCTTTTACCTGCTCCGGCAAAAGATTATAAACCTATCTTAAATAAGGCTGCATTCCCTTCGCTGGCATTACCCAGATCAGGTTCATTGGGTCAGAACAGGTATTCTTTCTCAGCTGAAACAATTCAGCTCCCCATGCATTTATTATTCTGTTAAATTTTATCCTATTTTCAAGATACCAGAAATTCACGGGAAATGCAATGGAAATATAGTTTTTGGGTCATAAAAGGTCTTTGATTAAAAGGAAAATGCGAAATTTTAGGGAAGTATATCTTGTATCCTTAGGATTTAATGGATTACAATGTACACAAAGGGGGGGATTTTCTGTGTTCATACATGATTATATGTCGCGGGCACCTATTACTATCAGTCAAGAGACTCCAGTCCTAAAAGCGCTTAGTATTATGAAAAAAAACAAGATTCGACAACTGCCGGTTGTTTTAGGAGGAAAATTAATAGGGCTAGTAACAGAAAAGGATCTGCTGAATGTATCACCATCCCCAGCCACATCCCTGAGTATATTTGAAGTGAACTACCTGCTAGCCAAAATAACTGTCAAAGATGCTATGGTTAAAGATGTGATGACGGTAACCCCAGATACGACTATAGAGGAAACTGCGCTATTAATGCGGGAACACAAAATCAATAGTGTCCCAGTGGTTGAAAATGATGCTCTGGTGGGAATTATCACAGATAGTGATATTTTTGATGCTATGGTCAAACTGTTTGGCTACGGCAAACCTGGTGTGAGAATGGTTATCGAAGCCAAAGATAGGGTAGGCCTGCTGGCCGACATTACCAAAATTGTCAAGGAATTTGATATCATCATCCGGGCGGTGGTTACAGTAGAAAAGGCTAACCAGAAGGCAGATGTGGTGCTCAGACTCGGTATTGTGGATCCGGCACCCCTGGTTGAGGCCCTTGAGAAAAATGGATTTAAGGTGACCTACATCAGCTAATTTTATTGCTGGAAAAAGCCGCTTATTAATAAGCGGCTTTTTTTGCTAGGTTTCCATAATAATTGGCAGGATCATTGGGCGCCTCCTGGTTTGTTCATAGAGATACTTGCCTATCGCATCCCTGACTTGAGATTTGATACCCGACCATTCCAATATACCCTTTTCCAGACACTTATCCAGTGTGTTTTGCACCCTGATCCTGGCTTCTTCCAACAATCCCTCCGATTCCCGCACATAGACAAATCCCCTGGAGACAATGTCCGGACCGGCGACCACCTTTTTGCTTTCCCGATCTATGGTTAATACAATGATCAGGATACCATCCTCAGAAAGCATTTTGCGGTCCTTTAGCACGATATTACCCACATCACCAACACCGAGTCCGTCGACAAGGACCTTTCCCGCTGCCACCCGGCCGGTGATCCGTCCCGAACGTCGGCTAAACTCTAGTACTTGTCCATTTTCAGCCACAATAATATTTTGCGGCAGCACTCCCACATCTTTCGCCAATTCGGCATGTTTAATTAACATTCTATACTCACCATGGACCGGCACAAAAAACCTTGGCCGAACAAGGTTAAGCATCAATTTAAGTTCTTCCTGGTTGGGGTGCCCGGAAACGTGGATATCATTGGCCAATTCATAAATAACCTTGGCCCCCAGTTTGAACAGCTGGTTGATAATCCGGGCTACCAGTTTTTCGTTACCCGGTATTGGCGCCGCAGAAATAATTATCGTATCCCCCGGGTAAATGTCTACTTGACGGTGATCCGACAGGGCCATTCTGGTTAAGGCCGACATCGGTTCACCCTGGCTTCCGGTGGTGAGGATAACGACCTTGTTGCGGGCCAATTTGTTGGCCTCATCCAGCTCAATTAATATTCCTTCCGGGATATCTATATAACCAAGTTCGTTGGCTACACTAATTACATTGACCATACTGCGGCCCACAACAGCAACCTTACGGTCATGCTTGTACGCTGCCTGGATAGCCTGTTGCAACCGGTGCACATTGGAAGCAAATGTAGTAATGATAATTCGTTCCGTTGCCTCGCGGAAGTTTTCGTCAAAGGTATTCCCTACAACCCGCTCGGATGCTGTGTACCCCGGCCGTTCCGCATTGGTGCTGTCAGACATTAAAACCAGCACACCTTTTTCCCCCAGATGGGCCAGGCGATAGAAATCTGTTACCTGCCCATCCACGGGGGTGAGATCAAACTTAAAATCGCCGGTATGCATTACTACACCCATCGGTGTATGTATAGCCAGGGCAACGGCGTCGGGTATACTATGGGAAACTCTAATGAATTCTACCTTAAATATCCCTATTTGAACAATATCCCGCGGTTTGACAGTATTTAGCGATACATTACCCAGGATATTCTGTTCCCTTAATTTGCCCTTCAACAGCCCCAAAGTGAGCCTGGTTCCATATACGGGTACCTTGAGATGTCTGAGCACATAGGGTAGAGACCCGATATGATCTTCATGACCATGGGTGAGGACAATTCCTTTTACCAGATCCCTGTTTTCCAAAAGATAGGTGATATCCGGAATTACGATATCAATACCCAACATTTCTTCTTCCGGAAACATAAGGCCACAGTCAATGATTAAAATATTGTCCCTGTATTTTACTACCATCATGTTTTTACCGATTTCCCCCAGTCCACCCAGGGGTATTAGGGACAGCTTATTACTTTTTGTCAAAATTTCACCTCCTGTCTCACCATTTTTGGCATTCACGTTAACAAGCCGCAGCTTTTTAACTGCGGCTGAACTATCCATCGTTATGTTCTACAGCAATTTCATGCCTTCCATCAGCCCCCGAATAGATTCTTTTTCCTCCTTAGTAGCTGCAACCAATGGTAGCCTGGGTGCCCCTACCGGCCAGCCGGCCATATTAAGAGCGCATTTGATGGGGACCGGGTTGGTAGTAATAAAAATTCCTTTAAAGAAAGGGTATAGCTCCAGGTGAATGTCTTTCGCTAGTGTTACCTTACAGGAGATAAAAGCCTTAACCATTTCCTGCATATGTTCCCCTACCAGATGTGAGGCCACACTAATCACACCTTTTCCCCCCAGCATCAGGATTGGCAGGGTCAACGAATCGTCTCCACTATATATAGAAAAACTATCCGGCAGTGATAGCCTTAGTTCGCTAATCTGATCCATGCTGCCGCTTGATTCTTTTAGGGCTACGATATTGTTTATTTCAGCCAGCCTGGTGATAGTGGAAGGCAACAGGTTCACAGAAGTGCGACCGGGGATATTATATATTACTATGGGCAGGTCAGTGTTTTCCGCCACTGACTTAAAATGTTCGAACATGCCCTCCTGGGAGGGTTTATTGTAGTACGGAGCTACCAGCATAACACCATCCACGCCTGTTTTTTGCGCTGCCTGGGTTAAAGCAATGCTTTCCGCTGTTGAGTTGCCGCCTGTATTAGCAATAATGGGAGCCTTTCCGGCTACCGCTTCGACAACAACCTGAAACAGATCAATCTTTTCCTCATTTGTCAGTGTAGGACTTTCTCCTGTTGTTCCCGCAATTACTAAACCATCTGATCCGGATTGCACCAGGTGCCTAGCCAATTTTCCGGCCAAATCAAAATCCAGAGACAGATCCTTTTTGAAAGGCGTTACCATGGCTGTCAGTATCCGTCCAAAATCAGTGTTCAAAGTCTTTCACCTTCTTTATATTCTCCTATCGGGGATGGTCTACATTTCATTGCCAAATTGTCGGTGTAAGGCCCGGATGCTTTTTTCCATATCCTCGTTTCTTACTAAAACCCAAATTGTTGTATAAGAGTCTGCAGATTGCAGGATCTGCACCTTTTCCCGAGCCAGTGCTGCAACAATCCCGGCCATCACGCCGGGTACACCGGTCATAGCGGCTCCAACCGCTGCTACCTTGGCGCAATCAGGGAAAATTTCCGCACAGATGCCCATGCTATCTAGAACCTGCAGCACCCCCGCAACCACAGAATTTTTTATCGTAAAAACAACAGCCTGCGGACAGACATTGATAAAATCGATGCTAATCTGGGCCTGGGCCAGAGCCTGAAAAATGCTTTTCTGAAAATCCGGGACGTTAACGACATCCTCTGTGGAAATCCTCACCTGGGTAATATCCTGAATATGAGTGATTCCCGTGACTGTCCGGTCCCTGGTGATATCAATACCCGGGTGGGGTCTCTCATGGATCACCAGGGTACCGGGGGCATCACCAAAGGTGCACCTGATTCTCAAGGGAATATTTTTCTGCCTGGCTATTTCCACTGCCCGGGGGTGGATTACCCTGGCCCCTTCCCGCGCCAGCTGGCAAATCTCATTATAGGTAACCATTTGCAACAGCCGGGCGTCGGTCACGATCCGTGGATCTGCCGTCATTATTCCCTCAACATCAGTATAGATGTCCACTCTTTCCGCATTTAGTGCCACCCCGAGGGCTACCGCTGTTGTATCGCTCCCGCCCCGACCAAGGGTTGTGATTTCCCCCTCTTCG
Source organism: Peptococcaceae bacterium (assembly GCA_012518875.1). Classification (GTDB taxonomy): domain Bacteria; phylum Bacillota; class Desulfotomaculia; order Desulfotomaculales; family Pelotomaculaceae; genus Syntrophopropionicum. The sequence goes on along the minus strand of JAAYRI010000006.1, from coordinate 21,661 downwards.
GTAACACCTTGAAAACCGGTGACAACAACTACCTTCCCATCCTGCACATATTTAAATATATTTTCTGGGTTAATTTTTAAGATTTTACTATTATTATGTTCGGCGCTGGTAATGATGCCCGCCTGGGCACCGGTAAGTAGGACAGCCGGATAACCCATTTTTTCCAGGGTAGCAACCATTATTACACCAGAGATAATTTCACCACAATGCATCAATAGATCAGATTCACGGGGGGAAAGTTCCTGGCCTTCTACCTGGGCATAGGAAAGAAGGGTATCTGTGGCATAGGGTTCCCCTTTACGGCCAATAGCCGAAACCACTACCAGGGGTACATATCCCTGTTCCCGTGTTTCCAGCACCCGCGAGACCACCTTCCCCCGTAAATCATTATTTACCAGGGATGTGCCCCCAAACTTAAGAATAATAAATTTCATGACCGGCCCCCTTCGGCTGTTTGCCGGTCCAAAGGTTCAAATCTATTTACCCGGCAAGCACCCGTACTTGACTAACAGTTCGGCAATTTGGATGGTGTTTGTGGCTGCGCCTTTGCGGATTTGATCCGCCACCACCCAAATATTCAAACCGTTGGCAATGGAATTGTCTTCCCTAATGCGGCCCACAAAAACCTCATCACGGTGAGAAGCAAATAAGGGCATCGGATATTTATTTTCCGCCGGGTCATCTATCACTATGATGCCCGGGAATTCTGCAAATAACTTTTTGGCTTCAGCAGCAGTGAGCTTCTTCTCCGTTTCAATATTAATTGCTTCCGAATGGCTCCGGGGTACAGGTACCCTCACCGTAGTGGCCGTAATAGCCATAGAATCATCATGTAATATTTTTTGTGTTTCCCGCACCATTTTCCATTCTTCCTTGGTATAATCCAGATCCATAAAAACATCAATGTGGGGTATTAAGTTAAAGGCAATCTGGTGTTGGAATACCTTTGATCTTATTTCTTCCTGTTCCATAACACTTTTTGTCTGGGACATCAGTTCGGATATTCCTTCCCGCCCGGCGCCCGATACTGCCTGGTAGGTGGCTACCACTACCCGCTTAATTACTGCAGCATCATGTATGGGCTTGAGGGCCACCACCATTTGTATTGTGGAACAATTAGGATTAGCAATAATGCCCCGATGCCATTTTATATCCTCAGGATTGACCTCCGGTACCACGAGGGGTACTGTGGGATCCATCCTAAAATTGCTACTGTTGTCGATCACCACCGCCCCTTTTTCCACTGCTGCGTGGCCAAATTCTTTACTGGCCACCCCGCCGGCGAAAAGAGCAATGTCCATCCCGGTAAAAGAGTCGGGTGTGGTTACCTCGACAATATAAGGTTTTCCCTGGAAGAACAGCTCTTTACCGGCAGAGCGGGTGGTGGCACACATTTTTAACTCTCCCACGGGGAAGTTGCGTTCTTCCAGGATTTTAATCAATTGCTGGCCCACTGCGCCACTGGCGCCAACGATAGCTACATTGTATTTTTTCATGTCCAATTCACCCCATTAACAACATTAGTTTTTTTGTATATTTCAAAATCAGGCAAATAGTACTGATTTTAATAAGAGGTTAAAACAGGTTGATACTGCCTGCCATTTAACGCGTAGAGCACTGTTTCAGTGATTAGATCCCACTTGGCTACTAAAGAATTCGGCTTTTCCAGGGGATTGTCCTGTCCGAAGGGCACCATGTAAATATTTTTTACATTTAACAACAACCCAATGTTTTTGGCATTTAAACCTAGACCGTCATTTGTAGATATGGCCAGTACCACCGGGCGCTGGTTGCGCAGGTGTGCTTTAACGGACATTAACACCGCCCCATCGGTGATGCCGTTGACTACTTTAGCCAGTGTGTTTCCAGTACATGGTGCTACCACCATTATATCAAATAATTTCTTGGGACCGACGTCCTCTACCTCCGTAATGGTTTTTAAAATCTGCCGCCCGCTAAAGTCACAAAGCATCTTCTCCCACTTTTCACTAGTGCCGTATCTAGTATCTGTAGTGTCAACAGAATCACTAATAATGGGAAATATTTCTGCCCCTTCGGCCACTAATTCATTTACCTGGGGTAATGCAAAATCAAGACAACAATGGGATCCGGTCAGGGCAAAACCCACCCTAATCCCTTTCAAACGCATAATATCAAGCACCTCCGTAACCAATAGCCTAACTAATTGCCGAACGTCTCTTCTTGCAAAAGATCAATGATTACCTTTGCTAGAATCCTACCGGCGGTTTTTGGCGCCACCTTGCCCGGTATACCCGGTGCCAGCACAGCTTTGATACCAATACTTGCCGCCTTCTGGAAGTCGACCCCCCCCGGCGCCGAGGCCAAATCAAGAATCAGCGTGCCGGCAGGTATTCTTTCCAGTACCTTACCTGTCAAAACAAGAGCAGGTATGGTATTGAAAATCACGTCGGCCTCTTCCAAGTAGTGGGACATCCCGGCAAAGGGCACCGGTACAAGGTTCAACTCAGTTATCCTGGCCAGATGTTCAGGTCTCCTGGCCACCACCCGGGTCCTGGCCCCCATGACACCGAGAAGACGTGCTAGGGTTGCTCCCACCCGGCCAAATCCCAGAACAATGGCACAGCTACCATGAATTGTAATGGGCAGCATTTCCATCGCCATTTGGATGGCCCCTTCCGCAGTGGGAATGGAGTTCAAAATAGCCACTTCGTTTCGCTCCATCAATTCAATTAGACGTAGACCGGTTATTGCAGCTATTTTGGCCAGATATGGACGGATCACCCCGGTAAAGATGGGAATGCCGGGCGGAAAACAAGCCGCCAGTTCCCTTGTTAAAACCAGGGGCTTGGGGATCAGGGGGCAATATAACTGCCCCTTTTCATTTACACCTGGGACAGGCAGGATCACCCCACCGACACCGGCCAGTCCTGCCTCAGGTTTGCTGAGGCAATTAACCCCGGCCGGCAGAAGGTCGGCAGGCAACCCGGCAGTGTTGACAACAGCACCGGATGCCAGCAGCTCTTCTATTATGACCAATGATCTTTCATCACCGCCCAAAACAGCGATGCTCATCCCTTCCAGGTTAATTTGCACGTCCCTCAAAACTCCTTATGAGACCTTGTATCGCGGTTACAACATTATATGAGTTTCTGGAAACAGAGGTGCCTGTTTTATATTTAGTTGTCAAATAGTAGCTTTTCTAATCCGTACACTATCTTGTTCAGATACAGTGATCTGCGTACACCTAATAGGACACCAGGCATAAATGACTCCCTGGTAACAGAATCGTGCCTGATGGTCAGGGTTTGTCCTAACCCACCCAAAATTACCTCCTGGTGGGCGACTAATCCCGGCAGCCGTACACTATGAATGCGGATCCCACCCACATATTTGCCTCCCCGGGATCCGCAGAGGCTCTCAATTTCTGTGGCCGGCCCCTGCTGATACTCTTCCCCACGTTGTTCTAAAATTATTTCCGCTGTTTTTATAGCAGTACCTGAAGGAGCATCAATCTTTTTATCATGATGCATTTCAATTATCTCAACATCAGGCAAAAAACGAGCGGCTTCAGCAGCACATCTCATCATTAGAATGGCGCCAATAGCAAAATTCGGCGCTATCAGGCCGCCGACCCCTTTTTTTTCTGAAAGATCGATTATTTCCCTAATCTGTCCGTTATCAAGACCTGTTGTGCCAATGACTGGCCTTACACCATGGGCAAGATACTTCAATGCATTATGGTATACGGACTGGGGCCCAGTAAAATCCACCGCCACATCCGGGTGCTTTGCTTTCAAAAACTCCTCCAGATCATTTTCTACATTTATACCTGTCCGATCACATTCGATGATCTGGCCAATATCCACCCCTTCACCCCGACTGTCAACTGCGCCGGCCAATACCATATCATCCGCATCCCATACTGTTTTGATCACTTCCCGGCCCATTTTTCCGCATGCCCCGGTAACCATTACCTCGATCAACCCTGTACCCCCTTGTAAAAACAGAAATCCACCGCATCACTTATACAAGGATTATTTTCATATATAAAAAAATATATGTCAACATTTTATTCATTTAAGATTGTGTACCTGTTGTATTTGCTGTATTTTCCCTCATTTCCGGTACCACCAAAGCTGCTTCATTGTTGATAATCTCCTGAGTCAGGTGAGCACTAAATTCAGCAAGGGGGTATCCCGTACCGCCGGTCAAAAGGTAATATTTTGTTCCATCCGACTGATAGTTAAAAATTATATTAGCATTTCTTATAGGGTTTTCTTGGTTGCCCATGTGCAATCCTCCTCCCGGTTAAATAAAGGGCAAATTCACCTAACCTAGGACATTGTCAACCAGCGCTGTTTGAGAATGTCTACCTTAATTTCCCCTGCTTTAGGGTAGTCTTGTCTTTTCAGGACACCAGAAAAGACAAAAGCGTCGGAACCATTTATCGATTCTACAAAACCACTGGTCACATCAAACTTACAACTTACCCCCTGGAGTTGTTCCGCCGGATTAAAGGGTTCGGACAAGGCCAGCTCCTCAGCATAGTCCTGGTAAAGGGACCACAGCAGCGACTCCAACTGGACGTCCTCTTCAGCCACCGGCAGGGTGATTTCATTCGCTGCTTCCCGTCTGGAGATCATATGGTTATGGGCATATAGCTTTTCTGTCAGATTGTCAACAATGTGTTCGATACGTTCTTCTTCCATTGGCTGCTGGTGCATGGCCAGCATTTTTTTGGCCATAGAGCGGATTAACATATAATTGCGATGGACATTACCCAGGGCCAGGGGATGAATTTTTTCCACAAGGATAGAAAAAGCCTTTATTTGTTGGTCACTACTACAAACACCGGCCTTCTCTCCGGCCAGCGCCAAATATGAATAAACATCCTCTATATTAACCGGAATCCGTGCGCTGGGGTTATTCGGGTCCTGAGGGTTAAAGGCATTGACTACACTGGGATCGATAGGACCCAATTCGGCTAACCTGCCCATGACCAATTCATCTGCACCAAGGCACAACAATGTCCCTGCGCTATAGCATCTAAAAGGTATCAGGACACAAAACCGGTTAGTATATTCACGGATCAAATGAACCAGCCGCCAGGGTGTCAATACATCACCACCACGTGTGTATAACACCAGATCTATCTGACGGCTATCTCCGTACATTTCTAAATGCCGATAAAAAACCTGGGTCACATCCGGGGCGATCCGTGTATTTACATTATCACGATCCCCGGTAACATAGCAAATTACAGCGGATCCTCTCAGTTTACCTATTTCCCTTATTATTTCCACCCTGTGTTGTCGGGCCATATTGAGCCTCCATTTTTCATATTTCATGTTTTAGTATGTCAATCAAAGGCACACTTAATAACACTGTTTTAGGGGATGATAAAAAAAACCCCATGCCGGCATGGAGTTAAGGCCTCAAAAATTCTTATTTACTTGCAAATCCAATGAGCATAGCATAAAAAAGCTAACCTTTTATATGGGAAAACGTTGGTAAAAAGGGCTGGTTTGATCCAGTTCTACAATAATCACCTCTGTGCCAATTTTTTTGACCGCCTCCCACGGTATAATTAGATGCTGCCTGTCCATCCACAGATTGATCAGGTTACTTCTTCTTGGTAGTATAATGGACTGAATATCACCGGATTCAATGTCAACATTCATGTCCGAATCTCCCACTACACCCAGGCGCCGGCCATTATTGATATTGATGATTTCTTTACCGACAAGGTCACCCATTCGCAACGTACTTCACCTCCATGATGTTATTTTCTAAAGGCGCTTCCAGGCGTTTACAACCTTTAAAAAATAGGGCTGGATTAATGAAATCAAAATGGATATGGCCGCCAGGGGTTCCAAACTAATTCGGCCAAAGGATATCCGTTCCGGTATCTGTAGCTCTAAAAAGGTGACAAAAATCATCAGTGCCAGGTATATGCCCCCGGCAACACCGATTAGGTTAGTTAAGGCCTGGGATACCCGGCTGGCCTTTGCTTCACCAATAAACTCCCAGTCTTTTTCACGCAAATAGCCCTGGTGTACCCGCTCCCGCAACGATAGGATTACAAACAGTAGAACCAGCAAACTGAAAATTATTACCCCGGCCATATTTTTCACCTCAGGATAATTTATTATGGACAGGCCTAAAATATGAATGGCAAATAGAAAAACCGCTCTGTTGGATAGAGCAGTTTTGTCACTTCCCTTTTTTAGGACAATTATTTAGCCAATTGGCCAAGGTCATTTTCCGGTAGAACCAAATCCACCTGTCCCCCGGTCAGTTTCCTTTAATTCATTTGTTTCTACGATGGTAGCCTTGAAAACAGGCACAAACACCAGTTGAGCAATTCTCTCTCCCGGTTTAATCACATATTCTTTTTCACCCTGGTTGGTTACCGGAACGATAATTTCACCCTTGTAGTCGCTGTCTATTACACCAACGGCGTTAGCCAGGGAAATGCCATGTTTGGTAGCCAATCCGCTTCTAGGGAAAACTAAACCGACAATATATTTGTGGGGCATTTCAATGGCAATACCGGTGGGTATTTTAACCCTGGAACCAGGTGCTATAACCTGTGGGGAACCCAGGCAGGCCGCCAGATCCATTCCCGCCGCACCCCCAGTTGCATACTGGGGAAGATGGGGATCCCCCCCGGCGATTTTGGGGATTTTCATAACTTTGATATTTATTGACAAATCCATCTCAAACTTCACCTTTAATCAATGATATTGTTTACAATAAGCGACCGATTACTTTTTTAAGATTACCACAGTCATCCCATGGACCGACACTGGCCAGAGAAAAACCCTGAGGGTCCAACATTTCTTGCGCCAATTCTTGTATATCATTTGTGGTAACCATGTTTAACTTATCTATAACCTCTTCCGGAGCAACGACCCTACCCAGGTACATCTGGGACTTACCAAGCCTGCTCATGCGGGCATTTACATTTTCCAGACCTAGATAAAGGTTGCCTTTTAGCTGCTCCTTAGCCCGATGCAATTCTTCTTCCTGCACACCGTTAACCTGGATATCCTTTACCTCCTTAAAAATCAGCCCTAGAACCTCGTCTACATTTTGTTTGCTTAACCCGGCATACATACCAAAAAGCCCGGCATCCTGGTAAGAGCTATGATATGAATATACCGAGTAAACCAAACCCCTTTTCTCCCTAATTTCCTGAAAGAGCCTGGAACTAAGACCACCACCCAGGATTGTGGTGATCAGCTGCATAATATATATTTTTTCATGGCCCAGTTTCAATCCCGGTGCACCAACAATCAAATGAACCTGTTCGGTATCTTTATTGCGGCAGGTAATCTGCCGTTGGTTAGCTGGTTTGTTTATCTGCCTGGGGGATTCCCCGCCTGCCCTTTTTTCAAAAATTGGACGTAGCCTATCCATTACCAGATCATGTTTTATGTTGCCGGCCACGGCCACGATCATTCTGCTGGGGTTGTAGTGTTCCTTGTAGTAGTCATAAAGCCTATCCCGGGAAAGGCTGTTTACTACATCCACAGTGCCAATAATGGGCTGCCCCAGGGAATGACCCTGCCAGATAGAACTAGCAAAAATATCATGCACCAGCTCATCGGGGGCGTCCTCATACATTTTTATTTCCTCTAAAATCACATTTCTTTCCCGATCTATATCCCCAGGTGCAAACTTCGACTCAAAAAGCATATCCCCCAGCAGATCTGCCGCCAAATCAAAATGCTCGTCCAGAACCCGGGCATAATAACAGGTATATTCTTTGGTAGTAAAAGCGTTTAACTGGCCACCCACTGCATCCAGCTCTTCAGCTATATCCCGGGGGGTCCGCCTACTGGTCCCCTTGAACATCAGGTGTTCGATAAAGTGTGAGGCCCCGTTTATGTCGGGTGTCTCATAGCGAGATCCGGTGCTCACAAAAAAGCCTATGGACACCGAACGAACATGGGGTATGGCCTCAGTGATGATCTGCGTGTTGTTGTCCATGGTCACTAAATTATACATTAAGCGAAAAACCTCCTACTGTTCCATCCCAAAGGTATTCGTTGTATTACCGGCCATATCCTGTTACACTCGGTTTAAAAATTTTTTCTAGAAATAGCCGGAGCACATTTTTCCTTGTTACCTGGCGATCGGACACCAGATCAACACTTCCGGCATACCTGCCATTGACAGATACCGTTACATTTCCTACAAAATCACCCCTGGTCACCGGTGCATAAAGAACCTCCCTTATATTGTACCTCAAGTCTATCAGATCCGGCCTGCCTTTCGGTATTACTACTGTGTATTCTTCCGGGACCAGGGCCTTGATTTCCCGGACATCGCCTTCCTTCACCGGTATAGTCGCAAATATTTCATTTGCATCAAATACCCGCTGATTTTCAAAATGTTCATGACCATGATTTAACAGTACGGTTGAATCGCGCCAGCGGTTTTCACTGTTCAGTACTACACTAATTACCTGCCTGCCGTCGATTGTACCTGATGCTACCAGACACTGGCCGGCCTCATTTGTGGTTCCTGTTTTGACGCCATCTGCCCAGCTATAACTCCATAGCATGCGGTTGGTGTTATTCAAATGCCTTTCCCGGTTGCCGCCAATTGTTTTTTGCCGGGTGCTTACTATTTCTTTAAAAATCGGGTTGCCCAAGGCATGTCTGGTAATCACCGCCAGATCCCGGGCAGTGGTGTAATGCCCCGGTGCCGGTAGGCCATTGGTGTTCTTAAAATTTGTATCCATGGCACCTAACATCATCGCCTTCTGGTTCATTAGCGTAACAAAATGTTTTTCAGTACCGGCAACGTGTTCTGCTATGGCTACGCAGGCATCGTTGCCTGACTCCAGCAGTGCCCCGAAGATCAGTTCCTCCAGGGTAAGCTTTTCACCTGCCCGCAGATCAAGGCTGGCTTCACCCACTGTAGCAGCCCAGGGGCTTACAGTTACCAGGGATTGCAGATTCCCCCCTTCAAGAGCTAATAATGCCGTCATAATCTTGGTGGTACTGGCCGGAGGCATCCTTTGCCCGGCGTTCTTCTCAAAAAGAACCTGGCCGCTATTAGCATCCAATAGCACTGCTGCCCGTGCTGTGACCAGAGGCGCATCGGGACAGAAATGTTCTGCCGACCCCACATATGGACTGCAAAGGAACACCATGGAAACACAAAAAAGAAAAAAGCTTGTTCTAGCCAGTCTGTAGCTGATTTCAAAACACCTCTTTTCCCAACCAAAGGTTTCCCAGTTCCGCAAATAAATATTTAACCATAGTGGAATTTTTGCAAAATTTTTTCACAACCAATATAGCATGGAGACCCTCTAAAAAAAATTAAAGCCTTTTGAAAAAATTGTTTCAAAAGGCTTTAATGCGCTAACATAATATCCGTTAGGGGATTTTGTTTATACTAACTATTATTGTCGGTGTCCTCTTCCTCCTTATTTTTTTCTTTATCCAGGTCTTCCAACAGAGATGAAACCTTGACTAGCTGGTAACCTTGTTCCTTAAGCCCCTTGACCATATCCGGTAGGGCATTTACTGTGGGTGCGGTTGGATGCATGAGCACGATAGCCCCATTATGTGCCTTCGGCAGCACCCGATCCAAAATGACAGAGGGATCAGGTCGTTGCCAGTCAATTGTATCGATACTCCAGTAGATCGTAGTATAACCGGCTTCCTCGGCTGACTTTACTACCACATCACCTTTTTCCCCGTATGGCGGTGCAAATAACACTGTTTTAACCCCCGTGACATTGTCAATCGCCGTTTCAGCCTTTTTAATTTCCTCAATATTCGCTGGTATGGACATTTGTTCCTGGTGCAAGTGGGAATAACCATGGTTGCCTAACTCATGACCATCATCTACAATTTTATTAGCCAGTTCCGGGAAATCATCTACCCACTGTCCACCCATGAAAAAGGTGCATTTTACGTCATTTTCATTTAAGGTGGCAAGTATTTGCGGGATAAACTCCTCCCCCCAGACAACATTAAATGTCAGTGCCATTTTTTTTTCACTGTCACTGCCATGGTAAATTGGAGCCATAACAGCCTTTCCCGGGGCACCCCATGTTTTGGTTATGATCACACCGATCACCAGCAAGGAAACTAAAAACAACAAACCGGACCTGACCCCTCTTTTTCTCAGATTAAGATAAAGCAATATAGATCATCCCCCTCATAAGCTATTCAAAACTAAATTATGCCGGGCAGGATGAAATTATTTTAAAAACAAAAAAAACCTCAATATACGAGGTTTTTTGTTTGTCTTCTATCGCAAAAATAACACTATTCTCCTGTGTTATTCCGGCGTCTGTAACGGCCACCACGGCTGCCTTTCTTCTCCTGGCCGGGTGGCGGCGGCATGGCATCTTTTTTGGACAGTTTCATCCGGCCTTGATTGTCGTAGCCAATCACCTTAACCATAATCATTTCTCCCTCTTTGACCACATCCTCCACCCTGTTCACCCGGTGGTGCTCCAGCTGGGAGATATGCACCAGGCCTTCCTTGCCCGGCAAGCCCATCACGCCGGGGACGACCTCCACAAAACAACCAAAATCAGTAACCCGAGTCACCTTGCCGTTATATATTTCACCGGCAAGCACCTCTTTGGTAATGGACTCGATAATTTCCAGGGCCAGCTGTCCTTTCTCCTGATCGATTGAGGCTATAAACACCTTACCATCATCTTCAATATCAATATCGGCGCCTGTTTCCTCGACAATTTTTTTGATTATCTTGCCGCCTGGGCCAATAACTTCCCTAATTTTATCAGGGTCAATGGTTGTATGGATAATTCTTGGGGCATTGGGTGACAGTTCAGGTCTTGGGGCCGGCAGCACCTCTGCCATTTTTCCCATAATGTGCATTCTGCCCTCGTAGGCCTGGGCCAGTGCCTGCTCAAACACTGCTTTGGTAACACCGGCTATCTTAATGTCCATTTGCAAGGCGGTGATACCCTTTGCCGTTCCAGCTACCTTGAAATCCATATCACCAAGATGATCCTCATAGCCCTGTATATCTGTTAGAATGGTAAATACGTCATCTTCTGCGATTAGTCCCATGGCAATGCCGGCCACAGGTGCTTCAATAGGAACACCGGCGTCCATTAGAGCCAGACAACTTCCGCATACACTACCCATAGATGTAGAACCGTTTGACTCCAACGCATCCGATACCACCCGGATGGTGTATGGGAAATCCTCTTCTACCGGTATAACAGGCAAAAGCGCCTTTTCGGCCAGAGCACCGTGCCCAATCTCACGTCGGCTGGCACCTCTAATCGGCCGTGTTTCACCAACGCTGTAAGGGGGAAAGTTATAGTGGTGGATATATCTTTTGGATTCTTCAACACCCAGTCCGTCCAGAATCTGCTCTTCTGAAATGGTACCCAGTGTCACTGCCGACAGAATCTGCGTTTGGCCGCGGGTAAAAAGTCCGGACCCGTGGGGCCGCGGCAATATGCCGACTTCAACAGTAATTGGTCGCACCTCGGTAATAGCGCGCCCGTCAATACGTGTTCTTTCCTCCGACATAATCTTGCGAATTATTTTTTTCTCAATGGAGCCCATTATTTTCATGATTGCGTTTTCTTCTTCGGGGTACTCTTCCAGGAACTGATCCAGTATTTCTGTTTTTATTTCGTCCAGGCAGTTATCCCTGTCCTGCTTTGAAAATCCTTCTTTAATACACAAACGGATCCCCTGCTCCAGCCTGTCCATAGCCAGGGCGCTAATTGCTTCCAGCATTTCTTTCTCGGGCTCAACAACTTCTGGTACAAATTTTTCTTTGGCCAGGCCCATAGCCAGGGCCTCTTCTCTAAATTTTTCTATAAATTCTACAATTTCACCTACCACCCCGTGGCCATAAGATATAGCCTCAAGCATAATATCCTCTGGAATTTCCCTTGCCCCTGCTTCCACCATCATCACAGCATCTGCGGTGCCGGCGACCACCAGGTGCATTTCGCTCTTTTCCGCCTGGGACAATACTGGGTTTACCACAAACTGCCCATCCACACGGCCCACTATCACACCACCGATAGGCTGTTTAAAGGGGATTTCAGAAATATGCAGCGCCGCCGAAGCACCTACCATTGCCGCTATTTCCGGGGCATGATCCTGATCCACAGACAATATGGTGGCGATCACCTGGACCTCGTTGCGCATATCCTGGGGAAACAAGGGCCTAATGGGTCTATCTATCAGCCTGGCTGAAAGGACGGCCTTTTCACTGGGCCGGCCCTCCCTTTTTATAAATCCACCAGGGATTTTACCCACAGCATAAAACCTCTCCTCATAATCCACAGTGAGAGGGAAAAAATCGATGCCTGTCCTAATATATCTGGCCATGGTGGCAGTAACCAAAACTACTGTGTCACCATAACGGACATATACCGCTCCACCGGCTTGTCCTGCCAATCTGCCGGTTTCCAGTATCATTGGCCGACCGCCAATCATAATTTCTTTTTTTAAAATTGGTTTTTCCAACATATATGGGATATCCTCCTGTAAAAATTAAACAAAATTGTTGCACTATTATCTTCTTCCTATTCCCTATTATCTCCTTCTTTTATGACAAAAAATACATTGTTCAACTGCAATAAAGAAGCGGGTATTACCCGCTTTTGTGTGTCTACTTTCTTAAACCAAGTTTTTCAATTAAGGAACGATATCGATCAAAATGACGATCACGTAGATAATTGAGCAAAGCCCTTCTCCGACCCACCATTTTCAATAAACCTCGACGTGAATGGTGATCCCCCTTGTGTAGTTTCAAATGTTCAGTGAGTGTATTAATCCTTGTTGTTAATATTGCTACCTGAACCTCAGGAGACCCTGTATCATTCTCGTGTATTTTGTGCTTTGAGATAACTTCACTTTTCTTTTCAGTGGTCAAGGCCATGCCGTCACCTCCTTTAATTTAAAATCGCCGCAAGCCAAGAAAACCGCCGGAGAACGAATCCCCTAGCCTGCAGTTCCCATAGATCTACTTGCCAATTATAGTTATTACCAGACGCCTACCCGGTATATCCTTGGCTACCAGGTCAAATATCCGACCTGATTTAGCAAAAAAACCACGGAATCTAGTAGCTGTTGGTATTTTACCCGGAATAGCATTGGCAGCACTAACAATATCCCCAATTGTAATTTTCTCCTGCCTCATATCCCTCAGCCGCTTCCTGGCATGCTCGGTAATAATTACCTTCATTTTAACCTAACCTTCTAAGCATGAACCGTCTGCGCCTTTTCATCCTTGCCCTGGTTGAGAAAAGCATAAAGGGCATCCTGAAATGCTACCAGCTGAACATTCTTCATATTCGCCTGGAGATAAATAGTTTCGAGTTCCTTTTTAAGAGACTGAAACTCCTCACTGAGACAGATCAAAGAAATATGATTAATCCATTTTTTAATCTCTTCATCAGGAAAATCATGTTTGGGAATGCCCAATGTTAACGTCTCCTTTTGCCATGTCAGGACTGTTAACGCGTTAATTGTAGCACAATCCGGTGTTCATGTAAATGTTGCCTCTTAAAAAATATATTTAGGCGGGGACTCATTTATTCCCCGGTTTTCAACCATTCCACCCTGGCTGCATGGACGTCCGCCTCAATTTGCTCAATCAGTTCGGTTGGTGAAGCAAATTTTTTTTCCTCCCTGATCCGTCTGGTGAAATTAACCTTAATTTGTTCACCATAAAGATCCTGGCAGAAATCCAACAAATGGACCTCAATGTTCCTTTTCTTGCCCAGGAAGGTTGGTTTAACCCCAATATTAACCAGGCCCAGGTATGTATCGTCACGATGATCAATTTTTGCAGCATACACACCATTTGCCGGTACCAAAATTTCTGTATCAATTTCCAAATTAGCAGTGGGAAAACCAAGTTTTCTACCCCGTTTTTCCCCGCTAACCACTTCACCACTCATAAACGGGTAATACCCTAATAATTTTGCGGCCCCGGATACATCCCCTATTTTAATCAGGTTCCTGATCGCTGTACTGCTGACAGTTTGCCCATCAACTGTTACCGGATGGATCACCCTTAAGGCAAAACCATAGGTTTTGGAAAGATCATTTAGCAATTTCGGTGTTCCCTGGGCTTTATGTCCAAATGTGTAATTATATCCTACCACCACACCGCGAACCCCGATTTCTTCACATAATACCTTTCTAACAAAATCCTCTGGGGATAGACCGGCTAGTTTCAGGTTGAAAGGAATGGTCAAAAGCACCTCAACACCAAGCCTGGTGAATATATCCTGTTTGCATTCCTGTGATAATAAATGCGGTGGACAACTCTCAGGCTTCAATACTGCCAGCGGATGCGGATGAAAGGTAAACACAACCGGTGTCCCTTGCACCTTTTTGGCCAATACTACCAGTTCATGAATTAACTTCTGGTGGCCGATGTGAACACCATCGAAGTTACCAAGGCCAACCACAATATTATCATATTTACTCTTAAGACCTTCCCAGCTGTTATATATATGCAATATGCTGACCCCCTATATTACCTTGGCAGTACCCAAACAGGCTTAAAAATAAAACGAATCATATCATCCTGCTTGTCACATGTTGTTTCCGCCATAGCCAGAAGTCCTTGCGGCCCAACCAGGCGGACCTTGTCACCCTCGTTTAACCTACCGGGTAGCCCAGCTACACCAGGCGGATATAGTTTGGCTCCCGAAAGCACTGCCCGTACTGCCCCGTTTTTAACCCGAACTGCCGGCAGGGCGCAGAGTGCTTGCTCTATACTGATGATCTTCTCCAGCAAGGTGTTTTCCTTGCTCATGATCGTAATTTCCTCTAATGTAAGCGAGTCAGATATTTTATAGGGACCTACTGCTGTCCTGACCAAAAAAGACATGTGAGCCCCACAGCACAGTCTGGACCCGATGTCGAGGCAAAGGCTTCGTACATAGGTACCTTTGGAACAAGACAAGTGCACTAAGGCTCGTGGGTGGGGTGTGCCCCATCCATACCCGCTGATAAATTCCAGCGTTTTTATGTTAACCATCCGCCCCGGCCGGTCAATTTCCATACCGGCCCTGGCCAGTTGGTATAATTTCTTTCCATTAATCTTAATCGCAGATGTCATCGGTGGTATCTGCGTTATTTTTCCACGAAAATATGGCAGAATAGCACGCACATCGTCCTCAGATAAGCCTGAGGCATCTTTTTCACTGGTTGTCTCACCAAATGCATCACCCGATAATGTTGCTATACCGAACATAATCTCGGCTCTATATTCCTTATCCTTTTCAATAAAGAAATTCGCCAGACGTGTGGCACTACCCAGGCAGATGAACATAACCCCCGCTGCACCCGGATCAAGTGTACCGGTGTGTCCAATTTTTTTTATGCCCAATAAACGGCGCAGGAAACCAACAACATCATGGGAGGTCATTCCGGGTGGTTTGAGAACATTAATAAACCCATTCACTAGCCAATGTTCCTTACTGCTAACTTGGCCGCAGCAACGACCTGGCTTGTTATTTTATCTATTTCTCCCTCTATGGTACAACCCGAGGCACGTTGGTGTCCACCACCACCGAACTGCCGGGCCAGCTTGTCTACATCTACAACATCCTTGGAACGAAAACTGATTTTATAATTGCTTTTTTCAATTTCACGAAAAAATATGGCCACCTCAACACCTCTTACTGATCTGGCATAATTCACAAGGCCTTCCGTATGCTCATCTTTGGCACCAACATTTTCCAGCATTTCTCGTGTAACCATCATCCAGGAGACTTTGCCGCATCTACTAGTGGTAAGTGTACTTAATGCAGAACACAGCAGCTGAAAAAATGCCTGTGGTTTCTCTTCATAAATGCGCACATTAATTTGTGCAGCCGGTACACCGATTTCCATAAGGTTAGCCACACGGCGCAGTGTATCCGGCGTGGTGCTGTCATACTGAAAGGAACCTGTATCGGTAACTATGGCCGTATATAGGCACATCCCTACCTCCAGGCTAATTTTAAGGCCCATTTCCATAATCAGATCATAGATGATTTCTCCCACAGCCGCTGCCGAGGGATCTATATATCTATATTTACCGGGGCAGGAGGAACCGGCATGATGATCCAGGATGATAATATCCCGATCCCCCGCTAATAGTCCCTGAAACCCCGGACCCAGTCTTTCCGGTACGGAGCAGTCCACAATAACCAATGTATCGAATTCCACATCCGGGGGCAAACCAACCTGGTACTTGGCCAACCCCGGCAGAAAATCATAAATTTCCGGAGGCGGGTCCGCTCCGGCCATGGTTACCTTTTTGCCCATACCTTCCAGGATTAAACCCAGAGCCAATACTGAGCCCAGGGAGTCGCCATCAGGCATAACATGACCGCAAATAAGAACGCTCCGAGTGTCCTTTAAAGCTGCGGCTATGTCTGCCAAATTATTCATTATGATCGCCGCCTTCGTCCTCGGCCCTGACCTTTTCCATCAAAGCAATTATTCTGGAGCCATGACTTATTGACTGATCAAGCTTGAAATTTATTTCTGGGGTATAACGTAGACGAATCCTTTTACCAAGTTCCCCCCGAATAAAACCTTGAGCCCCCTGCAAAGTCTTTACAGTGATTTTTTGCTGTTCTGATTCGCCCAGGACACTTACAAATACATTGGCATAGCGCAGGTCTCTTGATACTTCGACAGACGTTATAGAAGCAAACCCTATTCTTGGGTCCTTCAATTCCTCTCTTAACAATTCTGATATTTCCTTTTTAATGGCTTCAGCCAATCTTTCGGGACGGAAGGACATTCCGAGCACCTCGCATTGTAATCATCAATCAAAAAAACATAATTACCTAGGACAGCTGACGTCTGATTGCTTCGATGCGGAAAGCCTCAATAACGTCACCCTCCTCGATCTCATTATATTTTTCTATAGCCAAGCCGCATTCGTATCCCTGCAGCACCTCTTTGACATCATCCTTAAAACGTTTAAGGGATTCGAGTTTACCCTCGTAAACCACAATACCATCACGCACTACTCTTACACCGGCATCCCTTTCAATTTTACCTTCTACTACATAACAACCGGCTATAGTACCAATCTTGGAGGCCTTGAATATCTTACGTATTTCTGCGCTGCCCAGCTCAACCTCACGATACTCCGGGTCAAGCAAGCCGCTCATGGCGGCTTTGACGTCCTCAATGGCGTCATAAATCACCCTATAAAGCCTTATATCTACCTTTTCACTTTCTGCTGCCTTTCGGGCATTAACATCAGGTCGCACATTAAAACCAATAATGATCGCGTTGGAGGCGGAGGCAAACATCACATCCGTTTCCCTAATAGCACCCACGCCACCATGAATAATATTAACCTTTACCTCACCTGTATTCAACCTTTCCAGCGCCTGCTGGAGGGCTTCTACGGAACCCTGCACATCAGCTTTAACGATAATGCCCAGTTCTTTGATTTGGCCTTCCTGGATGTGTTTAAAAAGATCCTCCAAAGATACCTTGCTGCTCGTCCGGAGCTCCTCGTCACGCCTTCTGGATTGCCTTTTGGACACAATATTCCGGGCCAGTTTTTCATCTTCCGTGACAATGAATACGTCCCCGGCAGCAGGAACTTCGGAAAAACCAATAACCTCAACCGGCGTTGACGGCCCTGCTTTTTTTATCCGGCGCCCTTTGTCATCCATCATAGCTCTCACCCGGCCTATAGCTGCCCCTGCAATAATGGTATCACCCACATTTAAGGTTCCGTTTTGCACCAAAACTGATGCCACAGGGCCACGGCCTCGATCCAATTCAGCTTCAATTACAGTTCCTCTTGCCGGACGGTTGGCATTGGCTTTCAGCTCTTCTACCTCCGCAACAAGCAAGATCATTTCCAATAATCCTACAATACCCTCTTTTTTGGCAGCTGAAACATTCACACAGATAGTATCCCCGCCCCATTCTTCGGATACAAGCCCATGCTCTGTCAATTCTTGCCTCACCTTGTCCGGATTGGCTCCTGGTTTGTCAATTTTATTAACAGCCACAATAATAGGGACTCCGGCATCCTTGGCATGGTTAATTGCCTCTACTGTTTGGGGCATCACTCCGTCATCAGCCGCTACCACTAAAATAGCGATATCAGTGACCTGGGCACCCCGCGCCCGCATGGCCGTGAAGGCCTCGTGGCCCGGTGTATCAATAAAGGTTATTTTTTTCCCTTTGTGTTCAATCTGGTAGGCACCAATATGCTGGGTAATACCACCGGCTTCGGTAGCAATAACGTTGCTTTCCCGGATAGCATCCAACAATGAAGTCTTGCCGTGATCGACATGTCCCATTACTGTGACCACACTAGCCCTTTGCTCCATCAGTTCGGGGCTGTCTTCCGGCTCCTGCATCAGCACCGCTTCCATATCTACAGGTAACTTGACTTCCACCTCATAGCCGAATTCACCGGCTAAAATAGTAGCAGTATCAATATCAATTTCCTGGTTGATTGTAGCCAGAACACCCAGCTGCATCAATCGTTTGATTAGCTCCGCGGGACTTTTGTGCATTTTTAGAGACAATTCCTGCACAGTGACAGATTCCCGCCCAATAACAACGGGCTTTTTTTCCACCGGTTTGGCTGGTCTTTGCACCTTTTTTGGGGCCCTGGCAGGTCCCCTTTTACGCTGGGCACCCGAACGGGGTTTTGGTTCAGCCTGATGTGCGGTGGCACCCTTCTTTTCAAAACGACTTCTGGAGTCAGTTTTTTTAGCCCTGGCTTGTTTAGTTTTTTCCGCAGTTTTTGCCTTTTCAGCAGGCATGCGGCTCCGATCGTCTATCCGGGGGCTCTCCGGACTCAGCTTCATTGTATCCATAATACTATCCTGCCTGTCGGCTTGTTTAGTTCTGGCATCCTGGGTACCACCTGGTTGTGGCGTCCCACGCCGTGCCGGCCTGGTCTGGGGAGCAGCTTGCCTTTTTTGAGCAGCCGGCTCTTCAACAGTTCCTGTCGGGCTGGTACGTATCCGGGCCTGGGAATCAGACACCTTTGCTGTGCTGGGATCCTGGCGCCGGGGCTCCTGTTGTACCCGATTCAAACGGGCGGGCACATCACGCCGGGTTGGTGTTTTTTCCTGCTGTCCATCGGACATGGGTTTAAAAAACTGATCTCTCCTCTTGGTGCTTTTTGGCTTTGAGGACCCCGTCGACTGCCTTTCGTGAAAGCGCCTATCAGGCGGCCGGGAAGGTACACGGCCTACGACACCCTGTTGTCCCCGCTGCCCCCCTCTCCCGGGCTCTTCTTTGTACTGTTTATCTCTGCCGGGAAAGGGCCTTTGTTCGGACAATGCCCCCTTCTTTTCATTCCTTACCTGCCGGCCTGTAGATGAAACAGATTGTTCAGCTTCCGTAAATTTCTCGGAAATATCAGATTTCTTGGCTCCTACTGCATCTTTTAAATAAACCTCGCGCAATCGTTCGATATCGTTTTCCTCCACAGTACTCATATGGGATTTGATCGCTACACCCATATCATTCAACCTATTAATGACTTCCTTGCTCTCTATTTTAAGTTCTCTGGCAAGTTCATGTACACGTTTTTTCGCCATCCAATCACCTCCAAAATTTTATTTATCTAATTTCCACATCCCTCCCCTCCGGAACTGTTTCGGTATTAACAAATCCGTGCAAAAATCATTCATTTCTCGCCAGCCCCTTTCTTAAGTCTGCTATCAATTCCTGACTAATCTTCCGCTGTAGGGCTTTATCAAGGCGTTTACCCTGTAACGCCTTGTTCAGGCAAACTAAATCCGGGCATATGTAAGCGCCCCGGCCGGATTTTTTTCCAGTGGGATCTATTTCCACCAAGTCATCAGGTGTGCGGACAATCCTAATTAGCTGTTTTTTAGGTTTCATCTCTTGACACCCAACACACATGCGCTGGGGAATTTTTTTCACTTTCGCCACCTGAATTCCCCCTATTCGTACTCGTTCTCAAAAATTTCACTATATTCATCCGGGTATATTTCTCTCATTTGGGATTCACTCTTAATATCTATCCGCCAACCGGTGAGTTTTGCCGCCAAACGCGCATTTTGGCCTTCTTTGCCTATTGCCAATGAGAGCTGGTAGTCAGGCACGATCACTCTGGCCACCTTTTCTTCTTCCCATATTTCTACAGCCACAACCTTGGCCGGGCTTAACGAACTGGCCACAAACATGGATGGGTCTGTATTCCATTTGATTATATCTATCTTTTCGCCGTTTAGTTCGCTGACAATATTTTGCACCCGCATTCCCTTAGGTCCAACACAGGCACCAACAGGGTCTACGTTATCATCTTTGGAATAAACCGCTATTTTGGAACGGGCACTGGCTTCCCTGGCCACACCCTTTAGTTCGATGACGCCTTCGAGAAGCTCAGGAACCTCCATTTCAAAAAGACGCTTTAATAAACCGGGGTGGGTACGGGAAACAAGAATCTGCGGCCCCTTGGTTGTTTTCCTGACTTCTACAATATAAACCTTGATCCGATCACCCTGGCGGTAATTTTCTCCCTGCATCTGTTCCGACTGGGCCAAAATGGCCTCTGTCTTCCCCAATTCAATATAAACATTTCGTTGTTCCACACGCTGGACAATACCGGTGACAATATCGCCTTCTCGGTTGGCGAACTCCTCAAATATTATATTCCTTTCGGCCTCACGAATCCGCTGCACTACCACTTGTTTAGCTGTCTGTGCGGCAATCCGGCCGAAATTTCGTGGTGTAACTTCGCTCTCAACAATATCCCCCAACTCATAGTTAGGGTCTATTTTTTGGGCCTGTTCCAGTGTAATCTCCTGACGTTCATCTTCTACTATTTCTTTTACTGTTTGTTGGGTAAACACCTTGAAGTCGCCCGTCTCACGATCTATATGGACACGGGCATTTTGCAGGGAACCAAAATTCCTCTTATAAGCGGACAATAAGGCCGCTTCTATTGCTTCCAACAATATGTCAAGTGAGATGCCCTTTTCCTTCTCTAAATCCTTGAGAGCCTCTAAAAAATCGATATTCATGGTTTCTCCTCCCCGCACTCTCAAAATTCCGCCTTCAGCCGTGCTGATGCCACCTGATTATAATCTATCGTTATCTCCTTACCTTCTAAGTCTAAGATTATATTGCCATCACGGACTGCTACAATACGCCCGCTAATTTTCCTTTTGCCCTCCTGTGGAGCAAATGTGGCCACAACAGCCATATGGCCGGCAAAACGGCCGAAGTCGGCTAGTTTTTTTAGCGGCCTTTCAAGCCCAGGGGATGAAACCTCAAGATGATAGGATTGGGGTATTGGATCTCTTTCATCTAATAGTCTATCGATCTTCCGGGAAAGATACCCGCAATCCTCAACCCCTATGCCTCCGGGCTGATCAATAAAAACTCTTAGGAACCAGTCGGTGCCCTCTTTAACAAACTCTACATCAACCAATTCCATGCCGGACTCCAGGACGCAGGGTTTGATTAACTCCTCAACGATTTCCACAGTCCTTTTTTTGGACAACTACATAACCTCCATGGCCATATGTTTTCCGCTCATCAGGTGATTTATCTCCAACATAAGACGAAAGAGTGGGCGCCACCCACTCCTTAGAAAGAAGTTAAAATCTACCTTGCTGAAAACCACGGTTAGTATATCATAGAAGACATTTGATGACAAGTATAAATACACCCTGGTT
>JAAYRI010000196.1 GCA_012518875.1 Peptococcaceae bacterium | reverse complement strand
GGGAAATGGGACTGACTACGGCAGAAATTGCCCGGGGGCTGGAAGCAGTGGACTTGACCGGGATGCGCCTGGAAATAACGAGCGCCGGGGGCATAAAAATAATAAACGACTCCTACAATGCCAGCCCGGCCTCCACCAGGGCGGCTCTGCAAACCCTGGTAGATATTGCTGCCGGCGGGCGAAAAATAGCAGTGCTGGGTGACATGCTGGAACTAGGGCAGCGAGCCTTGTCCGGCCACCGGGAGGTAGGGGCAGCAGCAACCGGCCTGCAAATTGATTATCTGATCACCGTGGGTGAGCTGGCCCAAAACATACAGCGGGGTGCCCATAGAGCCGGCATGGATCAGGAAAGGGCCCTCCACTGTCAGGATAATCAGGAGGCGGTCAAGATCCTGGAAAATCTTCTCCAGCCGGGTGATACCGTGTTGGTTAAGGGATCCCGGGGCATGAAGATGGAATCCATCGTCCAAAGCCTGGTTAAATCCCAGGCCGGCATGCAGGAGTAATAATTCACATGCAAAAAAATTATAAAAATTATGGTAGGAAACATTATGAACAATCTCTGGCAAGTTTTTTTTATCTCCCTTATAATTACCGCACTGCTTGGTCC
This sequence comes from Peptococcaceae bacterium, assembly GCA_012518875.1. Taxonomy (GTDB): domain Bacteria; phylum Bacillota; class Desulfotomaculia; order Desulfotomaculales; family Pelotomaculaceae; genus Syntrophopropionicum. The sequence continues at coordinate 3,299 of JAAYRI010000196.1, read as the reverse complement.
CTTGCTGATACCCCAGCTTAAAAGACTAAAATTTGGGCAAAATGTGCGCAGCGACGGGCCTTCCAGACACCTGCAAAAGGCCGGTACACCAACAATGGGTGGGTTAATGTTTTTAACCGGCACGGTTGCAGCTGTTTTAATGCTGTCCCACGGCCGGCCGGAAGGCCTGATAGTGCTGGTGATCATCGTTGGTTTTGGTTTGATTGGTTTTGTTGATGATTATCTCAAGGTGGTGCTAAAAAGATCCCTGGGACTGCGGGCGCGGGAAAAGTTACTGGGGCAGATTATCCTGGCTGCCGGTCTGGCCTACTGGGTGGTACACCACATGGGACGGGGTACAGAAATAGTAGTGCCCTTTTCCGGTTTTTTTGCCCCCGGTGGCATACAGTTGGACATCGGCTTCTGGCCTTTTATGATTTTCACTGTGGTTGTTGTGGTCGGCGCCGCTAATGCCGTTAACCTTACAGATGGATTGGATGGACTGGCTGCCGGTGTGAGCATGATCGTGGCCCTGGCCCTGATGGTCATTGCTTCACTGGTGCACAAGGAAGGCGTGGCCCTGAGCATGGCCGCCCTTTCCGGAGGCTGTCTGGGCTTTTTGTTTTTTAACCGCTACCCGGCCAAGGTTTTTATGGGTGATACCGGTTCTCTGGCCATCGGCGGCGGGCTTGGCGCGGCAGCAATAATCACCCGCAGTGAGCTGTTTTTCCTAATTATAGGTGGTATTTTTGTGCTGGAAACCCTTTCTGTGATTATACAGGTGATCTCTTTTCAAACAACCGGCCAAAGACTTTTTCGCATGAGCCCCCTGCATCACCATTTTGAACTGGGCGGCTGGAGTGAAAACCGCGTCGTGCTCACCTTCTGGGTGGCCACACTGGTTTTTGCCGCTGTTGGCTTGGCCGGCTATTACGGAGTTTATTAAAAATTGGTTATTGTATCGAAAGGTAGAGTGTAATGGGGTTACGGGAGAAAAAAATTTTGGTGGTGGGGGCAGGCAAGAGTGGTCTGGCGGTGGCCCACTTTGTGGCCGGCAAGGGGGCCTTTACTGTTCTCACAGATGCCCAGGTGCCTGTCCTACCTGATGGTGAGGCGGCAAGGCTGCATGCAGAAGGGGTGGTGCCCGCCTTTGGTGGCTACCCCCCGGTGGGCAGGCAAACATTTGACCTGGTAGTGATCAGTCCCGGCGTACCACTGACAGTGGAACCGGCTCGGGAAGCCCTGGCTAACGGCGTCACCCTCATCGGCGAACTGGAGCTGGCCTACGCCTTTGCCCGGGCACCGATGGTGGCCATTACCGGCACTAATGGTAAAACAACTACCACTACTTTAATTGGTGAACTATTCAAGGAATCCGGCCGCAAGGTGCTGGTGGGAGGCAATATCGGTTTACCCCTGGTTACTGCGGTGGAGAACTATGGCCCGGGCGATCTGATCATTGCGGAGGTGTCCAGTTTTCAGTTGGAAACGGTGATTTCGTTTAGACCAAAAGTGGCAGTGATACTGAATATTACCCCTGATCACATGGACAGGCATGGCCACATGGAGGCCTATACGACAGCCAAAGCGAGGGTATTTGCTAACCAGGGCCAGGAGGATTTTACAGTGCTGAATTATGATGATCCCCTTACTGCCGGGTTGGCGGCGAAAACTGCCGGGCGCGTTATCTTTTTTAGCAGTCACCAGCAATTGCCCTCAGGGGTTTTTGTTGAATCCGGGAAAATAGTGGTCCGGGACGGCACCCAGGAGCAAGTGATCTGCCGTACTGAAGAAATCGCCTTACCAGGGGCCCACAACCTGGAGAATGCTCTGGCCGCAGTAGCTGTGGCCCAGGTGATGGGTCTCCCTGCGGATACCATTGCCCGCGTGCTGGAGGGATTTCAAGGGGTTCCTCACCGGCTGGAATTTGTGGCCGAGATTAACGGGGTAAGGTACATAAACGACTCCAAGGGTACCAACCCGGCTGCTGCCATTAGGGCCCTAGAGGCCTATTCTAGCCCCGTGGTTTTGATTGCCGGCGGTAAAAACAAGGGCAGTGACTTTGGTTCCCTGGCCACCATAATCAAACAAAAGGTCAAGACACTGGTGGTTCTGGGCCAAAGCGCCGACCTGATTGAACAGGCGGCCAGGGCTAAAGGTTTCACTGCCATTCAAAAGGCGGCAGACTTTGCGGAGGCAGTTTTGCTGGCCCACCAGGCTGCGCGGCCGGGAGAGGTTGTGTTGCTGTCTCCTGCCTGTGCCAGTTGGGACATGTTTAACAACTTTGAGGAGCGGGGGGAGCTCTTCAAGGAGATCATATATAGCCTGGAAAAATCATTCTGACGACAAATGACATCATGGTACTGGACCAAAAACCTGCTGGTAAATTTGGGGGGTGCAGAAGATGTCTTCAAAAAGAAAATCACCGGACTTTGTTCTTTTCATCACTGTCATGTGCCTTTTGGTCATCGGTATGGTGATGGTTCTGAGCGCCAGTGAATATAAGACCCTTGTTTATTACAACGACAGCTTTTATTATTTTAAAAGACAGCTATTGTGGTCGGTGCTGGGGTTAATCGGCATGTTCTATATGATTAATTTTGACTACAAGCGTTTGCGGCAGTATATAACCCCTATTTTGGCCATCGCCTTTATATTGCTGGTGCTGGTCCTAATTCCCGGCGTGGGCGTGGAGGTTAACGATGCTACCAGGTGGATTGGTGTCGGGCCTATTCAGTTTGCCCCAGCCGAACTGGTAAAGTTGTGTATTATAATTTTCACGGCCTACGGGCTATCCAGAAGCAGGGGGAGGATCAAAAGTTTTACTGCCGGTGTGCTGCCCTACATGGTTGTAATGGGCCTGGCCGCTTTGCTGATACTATTACAGCCGGACCTGGGCACAGCCCTGTCCCTGGCCGGTATTGTCATTGTAATGGTTTTTGCTGCCGGTGCCAGACCTTCACACCTGATCACTGTTGTTGCTGCCGGATTTGCTGCCGTGGTTCCCCTAATAGCCCTGGAACCATACCGGCTTAAAAGGTTGATGGCTTTTTTAGACCCCTGGGCCGACCCCCAGGAGACGGGTTTCCACATCATCCAGGGTTTGTACGCTATTGGTTCGGGGGGCTTGTTTGGCCTGGGTCTGGGCCAGAGCAAACAAAAGTTCCTGTACCTACCGGAAAACCATACCGATTTTATTTTTGCCATCATTGGTGAGGAGCTGGGCTTTATTGGGGCTACCCTGGTAATTATGCTCTTCCTGTTGTTTATTTGGCGGGGGCTAAAAATTGCCATTGCTTCTCCCGATCCTTTTGCCAGCC
>JAAYRI010000030.1 GCA_012518875.1 Peptococcaceae bacterium | reverse complement strand
TTAATCGGCATACTGTTTTTTCTAGGGCTGGTTGCCTTGCGGATGCCCATTTCCATCGCGATGGCTCTAGCCGGATTTGCCGGGTTCAGCTTTATGGTTTCCCCGGAGGCATCCTTCAACATGGTGGCCAAAGAACTTTATGCCAATTTTTCATCCTATTCGCTAAGTGTAATCCCTATGTTCGTCTGGATGGGTTTTTTGGCCTATTATTCAGGAATCGGCACCAGCCTGTATGTTTTTGCCTACAAAATGATCGGCCATTATCCCGGCGGCCTGGCCATTGCCACGCAGCTCGCCTGTGCTGTTTTTGGTGCCATCTGTGGATCAAATACGGCTACGGCTGTCACCATGGGTGCCATCACCCTGCCGGAAATGAGGAAATACCAGTATGATATCTCCATGTCCACAGCCAGCGTTGCTGCCGGAGGTGTCCTGGGTGTGCTTATTCCGCCCAGTGTGATTTTTATTGTTTACGGTATGGCTACAGAACAGTCCGTAGGCAGGCTATTCATGGCCGGCATATTGCCTGGTATTTTACTGACCCTCCTTTATATTGCTACGATATATATTCTCACTCTGCGCAAACCGGAGTTGGGACCGGCCGGACCGAAATCCAGTTGGCAGGAGCGTTTGACGGCGCTGCGGGGGGGCCTGGGAGAGGTGTTGTTTGTTTTTGCCCTCTCCATCGGTGGGTTATTTGCCGGGTGGTTTACAGCTACGGAAGCGGGGGCGGTAGGTGCTGCGGGTGTGCTGGCGGTATCCCTGCTGGAAAAACGTCTGAGCTGGGAGAATTTTAAGAAATCCCTTTATGATACTACGCGTACCAGTGCCATGATTATGTTCATGGTTGCCGGGGCGGTAATCTTCGGCCGCTTCATGGCCGTGAGCAGGGTGCCCTTTGAACTGGCCAACTGGGCCGGTGCTCTTGACCTGCCGGCTTATGCTATTATGGCTATCATTTTATTAATTTATTTTATACTTGGTTGTTTGATTGACGCACTAGCCCTGGTCTTGTTGACCATACCCATTTTCTATCCGGTGGCGGTGACAACCCTGGGTTATGATCCAATCTGGTTTGGGGTGATCATTGTCTTGGTGGTGGCGATGGGTGTAATTACGCCGCCGGTGGGCATGAATGTCTATGTGATCAAGGGTATAGCGCCTGATGTTCCGTTGGAGGTAATATTTAAGGGAATATGGCCTTTTCTGCTGGCAATAATAGTTTGCGTGTTGATCCTTATGTTCTTTCCGCAGATTGCTACCTTCATGCCGGGGATAGTGTCCTAGCCCTATCCATGTTGTCTTTTTCAACATCAATATGATTGGGGCATACCTCTGGCGACAAAGCATAGTCCGGGGACATAACCCAGCGTCAAGGCCCGGCTCCAAACAGGGCTGTGTCCCCGTTCCTCTGTCCTGATTTCTTGCATATTCGCAAGGCCTACAGCACAGTTAAAACAATGGCCACATCTATTTTTAGCCTTCCGCTTTCCCACCTTCCAATTGACCCCTAGCTGGGGCCTCTTTCCAGGAGGCTTGCCCTGGCTAGTAGCCTTTGCCAATATTTGGTGGGACAAGGGGGCCTGTCCCCGCGTCCCACCCGCGTCCCACGCTTGAATACATATCTGTGGGTATTCTACAAATAATAAGCAGGTGAGGAGGTGTTTGCTCGTGCCGCAGATTTTTTGCAGTGTCAACAACTGCCATTATTATGGCCAGGGTAATTTGTGCCAGGCGGACAAAATTTTGATAACATCAGATACAATGTCACAAAATTTATCCGCCAATATTGATGCGCCCAATGCCGGCCAAATCACACCTACGCCGGTGGCCAAATGTCCGGAAACATGCTGTAAAACCTTTGTCCATAAAAATGATTTTAACCAAAACACAGACGGGGTTATCAAAAGATAGGAAGTTTGAATACAGGGAGTGAATGCTATTGGATACCACTATTGCCGTAGGCCACAGCATCCCTAAAAAGGAGTCCTGGGACAAGGTAACCGGGGCTGCCAGGTATAACACAGATTTTAATGAATCTGGGTTTCTGCATGCCTGGTTGGTTACCAGCCTCTATGGGCATGCGCTGATTAAATCTGTTGACAAGTCAAAAGCAATGGCCTTGCCTGGTGTTCTGGCGGTGGTTACCGGAGACGCCCTGCCACAGCTGGTAGGACCGGCACTTGAGGACAGGCCACCACTGGCTATGGATCGGGTGCGTTATTTTGGCGAGCCCATTGCTATTGTTGTGGCTGATAGCCCGGCTAAGGCCAAAGAGGGGGCCGGGCTGGTTACAGTAGAATACGAACCGCTTCCCACGGTAAATTCCATTCAAGAGGCTCAGGACAAAAAGGCGCTGCTTCATGAGGGGCTGGGCACCTATCGGAAGCTAAAACCTGATGAGGTATTCCCTGAACCCGGCAGTAATATTGCCAATCATATTAAAATCCGCAAGGGGGACATGGCCAAAGGTTGGGCGGAAAGCAAGGTAATTATTGAAAGCCTGATTAATTTACCCCAGTCCGTCCATGCAGCGATGGAACCTCGTAACGCCCGGGCGGCCATCATGCCCGATGGAAAAATTTACATTAACACATCTACCCAGGGGCCACAAAGTGTTAAGAAGGAGCTAGCGCACTATTTTAACCTCAAGGAGGGCCAGATAATTGTCCATGTGCCCCTGGTAGGGGGTGCCTTTGGCGGCAAGGCCAACACTCAGCTGGAAATTATTGCCCTCATGGCCACCCGTGCAGCCAAGGGCAGGCCAGTAAAACTGGTTGAGTCCCGGGAACAGGACTTTACCTCTTCGCCTGGCCAGATGGGGTTGCAGGCCCGAATTAAAATAGGGGCCGACCAGGCTGGTTACATCAAGGCAATGGAAATAACCTACCTGGTGGATACAGGGGGCTACACTGATAACGGCACAAAAATGACCCGGGCTATAGCTGGGGACTGCACCGGCCCCTACCATGTGCCCAATGTGCACTGTGACGCCTACTGTGTTTACACAAACCATACCTATGCCACTTCTTTCCGTAGTTTTGGCCGCATTTCCTATACCTTTGCTATTGAGAGGGCGATGGACAAGCTGGCTTTTGCTCTGGGGATGGATTCCCTGGAGGTACGGCTGCGCAATGCTATCCGCCCAGGTCACTATACCCCTACTGCTGTGCGGCTGAACTATAGCAATGTGGGCAACCTGCCCGCCTGCCTGGAACGGATGAAAGAATTGTTCAACTGGGAAGAAGGGGTGCGGATAGAGGAGGATGGCAAGGTGCGGGCTAAAGGTCTGAGCTGCCTGTGGAAAACCTCCAGCAGCCCACCCACTGCTTCTTCTGGGGCTATTATCACCTTTAATCGGGACGGTAGCCTTAATTTAAATGTGGGAGCAGTGGAAATCGGCATGGGGACCAAGACCTCCCTGGCCCAGATTCTAGCGGAAAAGCTACAAATGGACATAGACAAAATTAACGTGATTATGGAAGTCAACACAGAAACCAGCCCCACCCATTGGAAAACAGTGGCCAGCATGACAAATTTCATGGTGGGGAATGCGGTCCTCGACGCAGCCGAAGACTTGATTAAACAGCTGCGCCAGGTGGCTGCAACAGCCCTGCGCTGCCCGCCCGAGGTGCTGGCTGTAGGCGGGGGCAAGGTGTACATGAAGGCTGATCCGGAAATGAGCGTGGACTTCAAAAATATCGCCTTTGGCTACGAATACACAGATGGTAGCGCCATTGGCGGGGAAATCATCGGCCGGGGCAATTTTATCATGCATCATTTATTGCCTTTGGACCCGGAAACAGGCCGGGGCCGGTTGGGGCCGGCCTGGGCGGTAGGTGTTCAAGCAGTAGAAGTGGAGCTGGACACCAATGACTATAATTATAAAATACTTAAAGCGGCCTCTGTTTTTGATGTAGGTAAGGTGTTAAACCCGAAAAATGCTGCGGGGGTAACAATGGGCGGTATGTGCATGGGCCTGGGATACGGCAGCCGGGAGGCTAACCTTTGTGACAGTGGTGGGGTCCGGATGAATCCCCAGCTGCGTACCTACCACCTGATTCGCTTTGGTGAAAATCCCCAGTACCTTGTTGACTTTGTGGAAACTCCCCAGGTTGATGCTCCCTATGGGATGCGGGGTATTGGTGAATACGGCATTTTCGGCATGCCTGCAGCTCTGGCAAATGCCCTATCGGCGGCTGCCGAGACAAATCTGGACTTTACACCATTGACACCGGAAGCCATCTGGAAGACCAAAAGGGGGGACAACCATGATTCCCTTTGATTTTGCTTATTATAAACCCGCTTCAGCAGGGGAGGCAGTTTATTTGTTTCATGACCTGCAAGTCCAGGGGAAAAACCCGTTTTATTACGGCGGCGGTACGGAAATCATCAGTTTTTCCCGGTTGCACCAGCTTTACCCCCAGGCAGTGATTGACGTTAAGGACATCCCGGAATGCCGGGTATTGGAGTATCAGGGGGACACTCTGGTGATGGGGGCAGCAGTGACCTTGAGCCAAATCCAGGAGTCAAATTTTTATCCCTTGCTTAGCTGGTGTGGTGGACGGGTGGCTGATCATACCATCCGGGATAAAATCACCCTGGGGGGCAACATCTGCGCCCGCATTCCTTACCGGGAGGCTATTCTGGCCCTGCTGGTAGCCGATTGTCAGGTGGTGATAGAGGGAAAAGACGGCACCAAAAGAGAACCACTGGATAAAATGTTTGACAGGACGCTGCAGCTGGAGCCCGGGGATTTGTTGGTGCAGGTGAGCGTAAATAAACAACACACCAACTTGCCTTTTTATAGTAGCAAACGAACTACCGACGGCAAGGTGGCCTATCCCCAGGACCGGGTGGGTTATCCTCTCATTTCCAGCGCCTTTGTTAAGGATAATGGGCATGTTAGGGCCGCCTTCAGCGGACTATGTGCCTTTCCTTTCCGCTCCTTTGAGCTGGAAAATGTGCTCTGTGACCGGGGGGCGCCCCTGGGGGAAAGGCTGGATAGGATCATGGGGCTGCTACCGGGGCAGATTGTCAACGATATGGAAGGGTCCGGGGATTATCGGGAATTTCTATTCCGCAACACAGTCAGAGAAGCCCTGGGCCAATTGGAAGGAGTGGAATATGTTTGTTAGATACTGCCGTAAGAGATGTTGAAGGCGTCGCTGGTTACCAGGGGACAAGGTTTCTGGACAAGGGGCTGCTTCATCTGAGGGTGAATGGTGAGGAAAGAAGTGCGGTGGCCCGGCCTGCCGATACGCTACTGGAAGTGTTGCGGGACCAGTTGGGCCTGACGGGAGCCAAACCCAGCTGTAGAAACGGCGACTGTGGTGCCTGCACCGTTTTGTTGGACGGTTGGCCGGTCAAGTCCTGCCTGATGCTGGCTGTAGAGGCGGTAGACCACGAAATTACCACCATCGAAGGCCTGCACGGTACCCCGATGCAGCAGGCTTTTGTACGGGAATTTGCCTTTCAGTGTGGCTACTGTACTTCCGGCTTTATAGTTAACGGCCACGCGTTATCCCAAATTCACCCCGATGCAGATGAAGCTACCATTCGTGAGTGGCTCCAATCCAACCTGTGCCGCTGTACCGGCTATGCCGAAATCGGCCGTGCAGTGCAGTCAGTTCTAGAGGAATCCTAGAGGGACAGGGGGTCAGGTTCCTTGTCCCACCAAATATTGGTAAAGGTTGCCCTCTCCGACTAGTGTGAACCATGGATCAAAACCATGTCTCACTAGGTCATACCGGGGCAAAATCCGGCTGACGGTGGTGACAGGTCCCATCGGGGGGATGGACCCCAATACTGCAAGAAAAACTACATAGGGGAGCTAGAAAAACCCCTGCATTGGTATAATGGAATTGTCACTGAGACCATACACCAAAGCGGGGGTTTTTCTATGGAACCCGCAGTGAAGGAAGGGATGCAGGGTGATTAAGGACAGCAAGACTATTATAGTTAAGGGAAAAATATTTTCAGATCTAGGTGAGGGGGCTGATTTTACACGCCTGCCGTGGGTACGTCAGGAGTTTATCCGGCGGGTGGGTGTTGACCCCTATCCCGGTACCCTAAATATCAGGCTTGAGGATGCTGAAACCCGGTTGCTAGTAGCAGGGCTAAGGGGACTACCTGGGATTACTATTCCCCCGGGCCAAGAAGGTTTTTGCAGTGCCAAATGTTTTAAAATTACTGTGCAAGGTATACCTGGGGCCGTGGTTTTCCCTGCTGTTCCCACCTACCCTGGGGATAAATTTGAAATGATTTTCCCTGTTCATATGAAGGAAACACTCGGCGTTAAGGATGGGGATGTATTGGGGGTAGCCGTTCATATTTAGATGCGGGATGGGGTTACGAAACAGGGGGATTGGAGGAAATCGGAAGGTTGAAGGCTATAGGGAGAAAGGGGTATGTAAGGGTTGCAATTAACCTTGGCAGGTATGACCAAATAGGTTACCAGGATAGGGGAATGGGTACTCATCCTCGCCTGCACCATTCCCATGTTCCACCCACCTGGAACATGGGGCAGTCCCCACATTCCCATCTTTTGGAATTCAAGCCTAAACAGTCCCTGCTTGAATTGGAACAACTGGTTATACGGGTGAATAACCTGTAGCTAGCAGGTATTTGTGACAGTGCCCTCAAAATGGGGAGGTAAATCCCAATGGTGGACACCTCCATAGAAGGCTTTGCAGGGTACCGGAGGTGATAAATCGTCTCATGAAAATGCCAAGGATAACCAATATCTGGTCTCGGGTCAGAGAAAATGGGGCTGGGAAACTGTCCTCCCAGGTAATTATTGAATCCACCGGCCGTTTTACAACAGTAGTGAGAGAAGAATGCGGGAAGATTGTACTGGAAGGGTCCGGGGTGGGGGCCAACATGCCGGTGGGTGCAGTGGAGGTATACGATGGATTGGTTGCCAACATATTCCTAAGCCAGGTGGCTGATGACAAAATAAAGATACTTATAGATAATGAACACCCGGCAGAAGTTAAATATGAAATCACAGGGGAACTTCCTGTCAGATTTATTGTCAGTTTGGAAAGGGATTCGATCCGCAGCCTTTTCAAGGATAAAAAGATAGTCATTGACCCCGGACATGGTGGTGCAGATACCGGTGCATGTGGTCCGGTTAACCTGCTGGAAAAAAATGTGGTATTGCCAATTGCCCGGGATCTGCAGGAACTGTTTAAGCAAGCGGGAGCCCAGGTTTTTTTAACCAGGCAGGAAGACCGGATGGTTACGCAAAGGGAAAGGTGGGAGGTAGCAAGACGTTGTGAAGCAGACCTTTTCCTTAGTATCCATACCCATGCTGACGAAGACAGCAAGGTAGGTGGGGTAGCAGTAAACTATGCCGGGGAAAGTCCGATCAGCGCCGCGTTGGCCCTGTTAGTTAAAGAAGAACTAGTAAGAAAGCTAAAACTGGCAGATCGGGGCGGTAAAATAATAAAAACCTATAACGCAATGAAGACCGTCCCTTTGGTTGAAATTGAGGTGGTTACAATTACCAACTGGGTGGAGGAGGGACTGCTGCGCAGTCCTACCGTGCATAGGAAGGCGGCTGAGGGAATCTTTAACGGCGTGAAAAACTTCCTTGCCGAACAAATTCCACAATAGGGGGTAATAGCGTGATTAAGGCACGGATACCCATTCGGACACATGTAATCACCGAGCATGATGATATTGTTCAGGTTGTCAAAAAATATACGGAGGACATTGCTGAACCAGGCGATATTATTAGTGTTGCTGAAAGCGTGGTGGCTATCGCCCAAGGGCGGGCAATATTGCCGGGTATTGTCAAGGTGGGCTTTCTAGCCCGGTTTCTGTGCCGTTTTCCAGGCAAAGACGGCAGCCTGGCTACCCCCCAGGCCATGCAGTTGGCCATTGTGGAAGCCGGGACCCTGAAAATACTGCTGGGTGCCGCCGCTGCTTTTATCGGCCGGCTGTTGGGGCGCAGGGGAGACTTTTATCGGGTGGCCGGGCGTCACCTGGCCCTGATTGACGATGTAGCAGGGACAATGTGCCCCTTTGACAAACATATCATTCTCGGCCCAAAAAATCCCCAGCAGGTTGTTGATGCAGTAAAGGAAGCCACAGGTGCGGAAGCAGTCATAGTGGATGTGAATGATAAACGCAATGTTGATGTCCTGGCGTCCTCCAGTGGGGTGGATACGGGGGGCCTGATCAAAAGTTTGATCGATAACCCCTTTGGTAATGATGATCAGCAGACCCCGATTGTTATTCTGAAAACCAGCTAGCCTGGGGATGATTCCTGACCTAAATTAAAATGAGCAAGATCATTTGCTATCATTTCAAGGTTAGGAATTATTTTTTACTGGTTTCATTACCGGGGACCTCCATTGCATCTCAATCTGCCTTAGAAAAGTCCCCTAGTGAGGATAATTGGTGCAATAATTCATTTTCCCCCTGTCTCAAATCCCTAATGTTTTGCTGGTGGGCAACTGTCTCTGCATCAGCCACATGCATGGCGTAGTAGGTCTTTTCTGTAAGGACGGGCCAGTTTTGAATGAATCCATCAATAGTGGTTACTTTTCTAGATCCCGGTAGCATATTTAAGACATATATTTGATAGTTACCTTTCTGCAAGAAACTTGTATCCTTTGCTTGGAGAATGGCACATTGTCCGCTATAGGCTGAGTATCTCCTCCAGGTGCAGTATCCCACGGTTTTCGGATAGAGCTACTGCAACCACTTTAGTTCCAATATCGTTTTTTTGCTTCCGTATATTTGCTATATGGCGGGTCTGCTAGTCAACAACAGTAGAGGGTTTTATAATAGATAGATATGATTTTTAAGTTTGTTTTATCATTCCTTGTGGTCTCTGGGGACATTTTTCGGCGTCAAAGCATGGCCAGGGGACATACCTCGGCATCAAAGCTAGGACCCAGACAAAGAGTAGACAAAAAGGGGGCGCTACTCTATCCTTTAGGGGAGGGGTGTATTTATGACTAGAAAGAAGAGGTACACTGATGAATTCAAACTGCATGTTGTTAAGGATTACTATAGTAGTCCCCTGGGTGTAAGAGCAATAGCATGTAAATATGGCCTGCCATCGAAAAACTACACAAACCGGTGGGAGACAGCACTCAAAAAGAAAGGCCTCCTTCCCCCAACTGCTACCAAACCAATAAAGACTGCGGGGCGAACATAGGATGCTATTTTATACAAGGATGAAAGAACCCCCTCGGAAAAACAATATGAACAGGAAATCCAGTATCTCAAGGCTAAGGTAGCATACTATGAAAAGCTAGAACACCTGCAGCCTGATCTACCAGCTTATAGTGCAGCTCAAACAGTGGCCACATCTCCTGTCCAACTTTCCAGTTTGCCACCTTCCCACCTTCCCACTTTCCACTTTCTCCTTGACCCTGCGCCTGGGTCTCTTTCCAGAAGGCATACACCAGCTAGTAGCCTTTGCCAATATTTGGTGGGACAAGGTACCTGTCCCCGTGTCCCAGCCTGGACTAGGTGCGGTTCCAGAAGCGTTGTTGGCCAATGGCGGCTACAAATTCACTTTCGAAATTGGGGTTGTTGGCGGCAAAGATAACCCCGGCCTGGTTACCTGCTGTTTTAATTGCTGGTTGGGCGGCGGCAGAGATGCCGATTGGTTTGTAGTGTTTGTAGGCCATGTTTATGTAGTCGGAAATATCCCGCTCAAATTTGGCTTGATCCATGGCCTGACCACCCACTACATAAAGTGAATCATAGAGGACCGGGGATGTTGTGATCATGGTCTTTTTAGCTTCCACTGTAGTCCCATCGGCAGCGGATACAGGGCCCAGCTTCTCACTAATCACGTCATAAAATACCTTATTCTTTTCCAGCATATCCAACACCTTTTTTACCTCCGGGCCGTTAAAACCATGACCAAGCAAAACCCCAACTTTTTGGGTTGCGGGGCTGTAACTGGTATTGGCTTCACTGAGGACAGGGGAGGCTGTTGTAACAGCCACATGGGTTCCCCGGGGCGGCTGGGCGCCAACGCTAGCCGCCATTTGCACCGCTAGTCCCTGATCTACATTGGCAAACATATCCACAACCAGCTGGCGGATAGAGGGGTTTTCCACCTTACCTACATGATAATTGAATGTTTCCACCAGCAATTGCTGCTCCACGGGAGACATGCTATTCCAGAAAAGCCGGGCCTGGGAAAAATAATCCTCGAAGGAATCGCTGGGTCGTTCCCGGGTAACCTGTCCGTCCACCGGATCGGGATAATGAGTGTAGCCCCCTTCCACCGGGCTGGTTTCTGCCGGGGTGTTGCCGGCTAAAGAATTTCGATGATAATGGACCCGATCCACATCAATGCGTTGGCGCACATATCCATCCCGCTGGTTGTAGTTTCTGGCCGCGAGGGGCTGGTTAATTGGTATTTCCTCCACATTGCCCGTGCCCAGTCGATGATAGTCCGTATCCCGATAGGCAAAGGCCCGCCCCTGCAAAACTGGGTCATGGGAAAAATCAATGCCTGGGACCAGGGTGGCCGGGTCAAATGAAGACTGTTCTTCTTCGGCAAAGAAGTTATCTACCAGCCGGTTCAAGGTCATTTTACCGATAATCTGCACCGGCACCTCCTCTTCCGGCCACAGTTTTGTGTCGTCCAGCAGGTCAAAATCATACTTGAATTCATCCTGTTCTGGGATCAACTGCACCCCCAGGAGGTATTCCGGGTATGCCCCCCTTTCAATAGCCTCCACCAAATCATGGCGGTAGTAGTCTGGATCCACCCCGCCAATAATGTTAGCTTCCTCCATTAATAGGGTGTGTACACCTAGTACAGGTTTCCAGACAAAACGTACGAAGGTCGGTTGCCCCTGTTCGTTGATTAGGCGAAAGGTATTAATAGCGTAGCCTTCCATCATCCGGTAGCTGCGGGGTCGGCCCCTACCGGACATCAGCCACATAATGAAGTGGGCCGTTTCCTGGTTGTTGACTATATAATCCCAGATGCTATCGTGGGCGGCGCTGGCCTGGGGCACGTCGGTAACCGGGTTGGGTTTGATGGCATGGACAAAGTCGACAAATTTCATAGCATCCATCATGGCAAAAACGGCAAAGGATAGGGCCAGGTTATCATAATTTCCTTCCCGGGTGTAAAATTTGGTGGCAAACCCCCGCACATCAACAGCCGTATCTTTGGAGCCTTTACTGCCGATAAAATTGGAGAAGCGTACAAAAACTGGTGTGATTAACCCTGGCTCCTGCAAAAAACAGGCGGTGGTAAATTCCCGCAAAGACCTTGTGCATTCAAAGATACCGTGTACACCAAAACCTCGGGCATGGACCACCTTTTCCGGGATCCTTTCCCGGTTGAAGTGAGACTGCTTTCGATAAAAATGAAAATCTTGGAGCAGCGTCGGCCCCCGCTTGCCAGCCCGCAGGGACCATTGGTTATTGGAAATTTTCATTCCGGTGTCGCTGGTCATTTTCTTGTCCGGGCCAGTATTTTGGGCTTTGAACAGCGCTAGCTGTTCTGTTTTGCTATTTTCATTGACTATTTTGTTATCAGTCACTGGGCCACATCCCTTCGATTTTTAAGATGCTTTTTGTTCATGTTTATTATTGTAGTTTTATACAGTTTTTATGAGTGAAACAGGTTCTGGGCGGGGCCAGAAGTATATTGTTTCACACTTGCTGTGGCGGCTGAATAATTTACAGGGGAGATGATGGTGGTGGCATCTGAAAAATTAGGAAAAAGGAGTAATGGCCAATATGTCTCATGTTAAGGAGGTTAATAGAAAACTACCCACGCCCAAAAAATTTTTCGTCACGGCCGGCAGTGCCGCAGGTGAGAACCGCCTGACGGCCTTCGATAACGCCCTGTTGGAGGCGGGCATCGGCAATCTGAACCTGATTAAGGTATCCAGTATTCTGCCGCCGGGGATCCAGTACTGTCCGGAGATGGAAATACCACCCGGCTCTTTGATCCCCACAGCCTTCGGTTTCATTATCAGTGACGTACCAGGGGAAATAATATCTGCCGCAGTAGGAGTCGGCCTGTCCCCGGATACCTTTGGGGTAATCATGGAATTCACAGGAAAGTGCAGTAAGGAGGAGGCCGAGAAGACTATCAGGCAGATGCTGGAGGAGGCCTTTCAAGCCCGGGATATGGAACTGGCAGGGGTTAAAATAGCCTCAGCTGAATACCGGGTGGAAACTATCGGCTGTGCCTTGGCGGCCGTGCCTCTATGGTACTAAATATTTACCTCCTAGATCCAAAGAAAATAGCGAAAATAAGGGAAAAATCCACGATTAACGCCGTCTGCTGGATTTAAATAGGCAAAACTGATGGCTGAATGGTGGAGATGAATTTAGGCAGAGTCCTCTGGGCTTTGTTTTTTTATTTGGGAAAGTTTAGCATAATATTAGGGTGCCGTGTCTACTGTAATAAAAAGTTACAGTTGCGGAAATTGTAAGCATATACATTGGGGCCGGAGGCGAGCTGATTCCCGAAAAAAATATGAACCATAGGGTAGAAAAAGGCCACCGGGGTGGGTAGCGGTAACCTTGACTAACGCAACGGGGTAATGAAGAAAGGACATCAAATGATCAACTGGGGGTATAGACCATGAAAAAAACTATGCTGGAATCCTTTTTTAAAAGCATCCGGCAGGCCGACTTTAAGGTCGTCTACTGGGACGGCACTAAGTCACAATATGGTACAGGTGAACCGAAGATCACTGTTACCTTTAGGGAGGAGCCTGATCTGAATCTAGAGGACCCCGTAATGTCTTTTGGTGAAGCTTACATGGATGGTGTCATTGACTACGAAGGCGATTTTGCGGAAATCATCAGGGTGGCTGAGCTGAACAAGGATCGTTTGCCCAACTCCGGTTTGGGGGGGAAAATGATCTCCGCCTTGCAATCCCTTAACAAAACTGTGGCCAAAAAAAAGCAGCAAGAAAATATTAAACACCACTACGACCTGGGAAATGACTTTTTCTCCCTTTGGCTAGACGGAACCATGAACTATTCCTGCGCTTATTTCCAAAACCCGGGGATGTCCTTATTTGAGGCCCAGATGGCCAAAATAGATCATACCCTGAAAAAATTAAATTTGTCGGCTGGTCAAAGCCTACTGGATATTGGCAGTGGCTGGGGTTGGCTGATTATCAGGGCGGCGGAGAAATATGATGTCCAGGCCCTGGGCATCACCCTGAGCGAAGAGCAATACCAGGGTACCCGGGAAAAAATCAAGAGCATGGGGCTGGAGGACCGGGTGGATGTGCAGCTGAAAAACTACCTAGATCTGGATGAAAATGAGCTGCGGTTTGATAAAATTGTCAGCATTGGTATGTTTGAACACGTAGGCAAATCAAACCTGGCCCAATACATGGAAAAGGTGAATAAACTGCTGGTTCCCGGCGGGCTGTCCCTTTTGCATACAATCACAGGTATGGTGGAAAAGGGGGTCAATTCCTGGATTGAAAAATATATTTTCCCCGGTGGTTATATACCCAGCCTGCGGGAGACCGTCTGGCTGCT
>JAAYRI010000195.1 GCA_012518875.1 Peptococcaceae bacterium | reverse complement strand
GTCTCTTTACCAATTCCCGCTCAGGATCGGTGTTCCTCTTTTTTGTTGAATTTTTTGCAAGATATTATGAGGCTTAGGCCGCATGATAACTGGGTTTCTTGTTTCTACTTACCGGATCTAAGTTAAAGGTTGATCACCCTAAACGTTAATTATCTCCATGGGGAATAGCTCAAAAGGATCCTCTACCTCCATAAGATGGTAAATATTACAATTAAACACCTCACCTCCTTTAAATTCAGTTGGAGAAAATGGAAAGGCCAGGTTGCCTGCCGTTGCTTTACGGCCCGGATAGCTGCTGTGCAGCATAGCCGAACGGGCAAAACCACAGATTGTATCCGCCGTTTCCTGGGTTTTCCCTATAGCCTCAATAACAATACCAATCTCATGGGAAATGATGTTTTTTACTGGTTCCAAAACCCCCATCACCCCATTTTTACCATAGATTTTAAAACCTAAAGAATAATTCCCCATTGTACCGGAAAAATTGTCCCTTGTTCTTTCCCGCACAACCTCAATAACATGATCAATTTCCCTGATCATCACCGGATCCCGACAGCCTGCAATGGCTACCGTCCTGAAGCCGACTTTTTTAACGCCTTCCAGTTTCACCGTATATTTTTGGGCCGGGACAAACTTGCTGCCCGTCACCTTGACCCTATTTTTGGCAACCTGCTCAAATCTAGTCTCTTTTAGGTCCAGGTGGCCACCGGGAAATGGTAGGTGCAGCGGATCCGATTTTTCATACAATGTGTGGGCAGCCACAGAAGTCACTGTACAAACCCGGGCCGGGTTCAATGTTTCCACCTCAAAGTACCCCTGGCCTATACGTCCCAGCAGGCAGTCGCTACCACTACCGGGTGTAGAAGCAATGGCACCGCATTCCAAAATTTTGCCCATATGGATGGCTGGGCCAGTTTTACAACCTGATTTACAGGCCGGGGCAGCAAAAACAGCCGGGTCGTAGGCACGTCCGGCAACAATTACCTGGGCTCCTATTTCCAGCGCTCCGATCAAAGGCTCAATGCCCATCTGCCCAACAATCCTCACCGCCTCATCAAGATCACTTTCCTGCAAAGGTGGTACAGGCCCCAATGGCTTCACTTTTCCCTGCCGCAACGAATCCCTGACCTGTTCCCGATCAACCTCAGCATGTATTACCGCTATTTTAAAATGCAGATCCTTTTGCCCCGCTATTTCTATTATCAGCTCAACGTCTCTTTTCAAATGTGGTTCCCCACCGCTGCCTCCGGCGCTGCCGATTAACAAAGGTATACTGTTGGCTGCAGCGGCACTAAGCAGGTAACCAAGATCCCTTTTTACAGCATCTCTACAGGTAAATGGCACCCCCGCGCCTAGATAATAGGGCCCCGGGTCAGTTGATCCCGCATCCACAGCAATAGCATGGGGCCGGTGGTTTAAACCCTCTTTTAAAGAACTCAAGGGAAATCCATAACCCAGTATGGCTGTGGGAGATAAAACCAGGAATTCTTTCATGGGACATCCCCCTTATTTTGAAACCATGATGAGAAGTTTGGGTAAGAATAGGCTAATCTATCTTTGATGCCGGGTATAGTGGCTACAGCTTTTTGGCAAAATATGCAGGATTCTTCTCTTAACAGGAGAATACCATTTTTAAACCATTAAATAAAGGGAGAATAATATGAAGTATTTGATTTTACTTGGCGATGGCATGGCTGATCTCAAACTCGGGGAGCTAGACAATAGAACACCCCTTCAATTTGCCGGCACTCCACACATGGATATGCTGGCCGCGAAAGGTGTTTTAGGGCTTGCCTATACTGTCCCCAAAGGTTATCCCCCGGGCAGCGATGTGGCCAATCTCTCGGTCATGGGCTATGATCCGGCCGAATATTATACCGGGCGCTCCCCGCTGGAGGCAGTAAGTATGGGTGTAGAACTGGAACCCAATGACGTTGCCTTTCGCTGCAACCTGGTAACACTTTCCACTGATAGCTCCTACGAAAACAAAACTATGATCGACTATAGCGCCGATGAGGTCACAACACCCGAATCCAAGGAGCTGATTCAGCTCGTAGATGAAAAATTAGGTACCGAAGACATAAAATTTCACCCCGGTTTCCGCTTCAGACATCTTATGGTCTGGCAAGACGGACCGGCAGGATGCCGGCTAACACCGCCCCATGATATATCCGGGCGGTCAATAGCTGAATACCTGCCCCACGATGAAGGCAGCGCCACCCTGGGGAAACTAATGAAAGAAAGCTACGATATATTGTCAAACCATCCCGTAAATAAAAAGAGAGCTGCCCAGGGCCTGCGCCCTGCTAATTCAGTCTGGTTCTGGGGCCAGGGGAAAAAACCTTCCCTGACAAGCTTCCATGAAAAATACGGCCTCCAGGGATCGGTAATTTCAGCAGTGGACTTGATTAAAGGCATCGGCATATGTGCCGGGTTGGATATTGTTGCTGTGGAAAATATCACCGGCACGGTAGAAACCAATTACAGAGGCAAAGTGACGGCTGCCCTGGAGGATCTGGCCCAGGGCCGGGATTTTGTCTACCTCCATGTGGAAGCACCCGACGCAGCATCCCACCGGGGGGAAACAACAACAAAAATCAAATCCATTGAAATGGTGGATGAAATGCTGGGCCTACTGCTGGAAGGGATGCAGCAGTTCGGTGACTACAAGATAATGGTCCTGCCGGACCATCCAACGCCCCTGAGCATCATGACCCATACAGACGGACCCGTACCTTTTGTTATCTATACCAGCGGGCAGGATAATAAGAATGACCACTATGTATATGATGAGGAAACTGCTGCTAAAACAGGTTTGGTCTTTCCCCAGGGGCACAAGCTGATGAGTTATTTCATCCGGGGCCGTTAAATATAAAAAAGAGGTCCTTGTAAAAAGGGCCTCTTTCTTGTATGGTTCACCGGTAAGGGCATACTTTTATTTTAGGCCAGATTAAACTCTTTATGCAGGGCCTTGACAGCATTTTCCGCATCCTTATCCCTGATTACGCAGGAGATTCTGATTTCAGAGGTGCTGATCATCTCCAGGTTTATCCCTTCCCCATAAAGAGATTCGAACATTTGAGCCGCCACACCAGGGTTGCTAATCATACCGGCACCGACAATAGACACCTTGGCTACACCATCGCTATGGGTATAGCCATCAGCACCGATAACCGCCTGCAGCCCGTCCACAACAGCAAGGGCTTTTTTCAAATCTCCCTGGGAACAGGTAAAGGATATGTCATTCCTGCCATCCCGCATGGCGCTTTGGATGATCATATCCACATTTATTTTTTCTTCAGCCAGGGCTTTAAATATCCTAAAAGCAATACCGGGCTTGTCTATAACATTAAAGAGTCCTATTTTTGCCACGTCATGATCACACACAACGCCGGTTACATAGAGTGCTTTTTCCATGTTTTCTACCTCCTTCACCAGTGTTCCCGAATTTGTATTAAAGCTGGAACGGACATGGAGCGTCATTTTATAGTTCATGGCCATCTCCACAGCACGTGGGTGCAGGACTCCCGCACCCAGGTTGGCTAGTTCCAGCATCTCTTCATAGGATATGG
>JAAYRI010000194.1 GCA_012518875.1 Peptococcaceae bacterium | reverse complement strand
ATTTCCCTATATAATGGCTCATTTTGGTCCAGGGAATATACATCAACAAAGCCCCAAAAAGGAGCAAATGAACCATAAGAATACCATCTGCCTGTATGGGCGCAAGGGAAAGCATCGCCTTTACTGCCCGGCGGATGTGGTTAAAACCAAGATCCGTCCCCCAGACCGCCAGCCCGGAAGCCGCCGCCGCCAGGATAAATGTCAAATTAAAATATTCACCGCTGGTTGTATATTTTCTCAGCACCCTATCTGTGGCTC
Source organism: Peptococcaceae bacterium (assembly GCA_012518875.1). GTDB lineage: Bacteria > Bacillota > Desulfotomaculia > Desulfotomaculales > Pelotomaculaceae > Syntrophopropionicum. The sequence continues at coordinate 1,414 of JAAYRI010000194.1, read as the reverse complement.
TATATGCTAATAGTAGGGCACTACCAAGAGCAGTAAGGAATGCACCGGTAAAACCCGTCACCACTGTGGTAAAGTAAACAAATGCAGCCCAAAGGTGGCTACTCGTATCCAGTTGGAACCCCAGCATTTCTGTGACGGCCCCGGCAATTAAAAACAATGTGAACAAACCCAGCAGATAGATCCCCAAATGCATAGCGTAGCTCAAAAGCCAAAATTTCCCGCGATTCAGAAAAAGATTTTTCATAAACAGCATCTCTTTGAGCATCTCACTGTACTGCCCAACACGGGAGACCTGCCTTGGTTTGGCCCACCAACCCGCATCCTCATAATAGGAACCACCATAGCGCCTTCTCGGGCCGGACTCCCCAGGGACGGGATATAATTCCCAACGGCCGGCCAAGGGGTTGCGGGCATACTGCCGGGCCTTACGCAGTGAAAAAACCACAAAAGCCATTATCGTTATATACATATAGACCGTGAGAAACAAATAAGCCGACCCTCCAACATTAACCAGTTTCTTCCTAAATGCAGCCTAATAATCAGAATGCGACAGGCGAGAGTTCTCTCCTGTCGCAAAACCTGGGGTTTTCCTCTGCTAACCTATGGATAAACGGACACCTTTATGTCTAGAGTCCCTAGTAATACCTTATTTTAAACGCTGCCTGGCTTTGGCTATGGCCCCGGCAACTATGTCCGGCGCCGGACCGCCCGGTAATTTCCTAGACCTGACACAGTTTTTGATATCAATAGCCTGGTAGATATCTCCCTCCACCAGGGAACTGAATTTCTTGTACTCTTCCAGGCTCACCTGATCCAGTGTTAAATTTTTTTGCAGGCAGTATAGTACTACCTGACCTGCCGTACTATGGGCCTGGCGGAAAGGCATCCCCCGGCGAACTAAATAATCAGCCAAGTCAGTGGCATTAGTAAAACCTCCCCGAGCCGCCTCAGCCATGACATCCTTTTTGACTTGTATAGTTTCCAGCATAGGAAGAAATGTAATCAGGCATTTTTTCACTGTATCCACAGCATCAAAAAGTGCCTCTTTGTCCTCCTGCATATCCTTGTTGTAGGCCAGGGGCAGTCCTTTGAGCATGGTCAGCAACGCCTGCAGGTGACCGAAAACCCGGCCGGACTTGCCCCGGATCAACTCCGCCACATCAGGATTTTTTTTCTGCGGCATCATGCTGCTACCGGTACTGAAGGCGTCATCCAGTTCGATAAAAGAAAATTCTGCTGTGGACCAAAGGATGATCTCCTCACATAAACGGCTCATATGGATCATAATTAAGGAAGCTGAAGCCACAAATTCCACCGCAAAATCACGGTCGCTGACCGCATCCAGACTATTTTCAGTTATGGCTGCAAATCCAAGCTGCTGGGCCACATACTGCCGATCAAGGGGAAAGGTGGT
>JAAYRI010000193.1 GCA_012518875.1 Peptococcaceae bacterium | reverse complement strand
GCCGGGTGCGTACACCGGAAGGCAAAGAAGAGCAGGCGGATATCGGTTTTGTCGGGGAGATCAGCCGGGTAAATCCCAGAATTGTGTCTACTGTTATATCTGAGGGTTACATTCCGGTGGTGGCGCCGGTGGCAGTAGGGCAGGACGGGCAGGGCTATAATGTCAACGGGGATTATGCTGCCGGTCGGCTGGCCGGGGCTCTGGGTGCCGACAAGCTGATTATTCTTACCGATGTGGCCGGGATCATGGCGGATCGTTCTGATCCGACTTCCCTTTTTTCGGTGTTGAAGGCGGATGAAGTACCTTCGTTGATTGACCGGGGAATAATTGAGGGAGGAATGATTCCCAAGGTAGAATGCTGTCTGGATGCCCTGGCCTGTGGCGTGAAAAACACACATATTCTGGACGGCAGGGAGATGCACTCGATATTGCTTGAATTGTTCACTGATAAGGGTATAGGTACCATGGTGGAAAAGTGATACTAAAATAGTGAAAAAACAGGTGGCCGGTAACAGTTTTGGAGGTGTCTTATGAATACAAAAGAGATTATTAAATTAGGTGACAAATACCTGATGCGCAACTATGGGCGGATTCCCCTGGCTCCGGTAAAGGGGGATGGAGTGCAGCTATGGGATGCAGACGGCAAGGAATATTTGGATTTTGTCAGCGGCATTGCTGTAAATGCCCTGGGACACAGTAACCTGTCGGTTGTGCGGGCGATTCAGGAACAAGCGCTAAGGTTGATGCACTGTTCCAACCTGTACTATATCGAACCTCAGGTACAATTGGCCAAAATGCTGGTAGAAAACAGTGTCATGGACAAGGCCTTTTTCTGCAATAGCGGTGCTGAAGCTAATGAGGCGGCGATTAAGCTGGCCCGCAAATATGCCAAAGGCAAACACGGCCCCGAAAAGGTGGAAATCATCACGGCCCGGGATTCTGTCCACGGCCGCACCCTTGCTACTATTACCGCCACGGGACAACCAAAATATCAACAGGGTTTTGAACCGCTGCCCGGGGGTTTTACTTATGTGCCTTTCAATGACCTGCAGGCTTTGACTGAGGCCATCAGTCCTAAAACCTGTGCGGTGATGCTGGAACCTATTCAAGGTGAGGGCGGGGTAAACGTTGCTGCCAAAGAGTATCTGGACGGGGTAAAAAAACTCTGCCGAAAATTTGATGCACTGTTGATTTTTGATGAGGTGCAGACCGGCCTGGGCCGGACCGGGCGCCTGTTTGCTTACGAGCATTATGATGTAAAACCTGATATAATCACACTGGCTAAAGCTCTGGGCGGTGGTTTCCCCATTGGTGCTATGCTGGCCGGAGGAGAAGCGGCCGATGTCTTTCAACCCGGGGATCATGCTTCTACCTTTGGGGGCAACCCACTGGCCTGTGCTGCAGCCCTGGCTACCCTGGAAGAGTTAATCGAGGGCGAGGTAATAGAATATACTAATGTTATTGGGGATCTTTTATATAATGAATTGAAAAAGCTGAGTGAAAAGTATGAATATGTGCGGGAGCTCAGAGGGAAAGGTCTCCTAATTGGCATGGAGCTATCAATAGAAGGAAAAGAAATAGTGGACAAATGCCAGGAAAAAGGGTTGTTGATTAACTGTGTGGGCGGCCATGTGCTCCGTTTTATTCCGCCTTTAATTGTCAATTCTATCGAGGTAAGACGGGCAATTGGTATTTTAGACGAGGTAATGTCAGAAATAAAAATCTAACAAACAATAAATTTGCGCCCGGTAGAGGGGCTATATTTTAGAAAAGAGGGGGGTAATTT
>JAAYRI010000192.1 GCA_012518875.1 Peptococcaceae bacterium | reverse complement strand
TTTTCTGGATATCTCATTAACTGAATTCATGGAAATTCAAAACAGGCTCATGCTGGAACAGCTTGAACTATATGCCGATTGTGAATTGGGCAGGCGCATTTTAAAGGGGAAAAGGCCGGCCAGTGTGGGCGAGTATAGAAGGTTGGTTCCCCTTACCAGTTATGAAGATTATGCTGATATTTTACTTTCCAGGGTAGACTCAGCCCTACCGGCAAAGCCTGTGCTGTGGATTGAAACCACCTGGGAAGGAGGCAAAAAACCGATAAAGGTAGCGCCATATACCGAAGGCATGCTCAAAAGCCACAAAACCAACACTATCGCCTGCCTGATCCTGGCTACTAGCAATAAAAAGGGCCATTTCACCCTAAGGGGAGGAGAAAATTTTCTCTATGGTATGGCCCAGTTGCCTTATCTAACCGGCCTGGTACCCCACCTGATTTCCAGTGAGTTGGGGGTAAATTTCATGCCGCCAACTAAAGAAGCAGCGGCGATGAGGTTTTCACAAAGAAACAAAGTTGGTTTCAAGATGGGCCTGGAAAAAGGAGTGGACCTTTTTTTCGGCATGAGCAGTGTAGTGGCCAAAATCAGTGATATTTTTACCTTGGGCGGCCAATCCGGTGATAAATTAAATATTCTCAAGGTTACTCCTAAAATGGGTTACCGTTTGGCTAAAGCCTGGCTGAATAGCAAACAGAGTAAGGCGCCGATCATGCCCCGGGACATCTGGACTCTCAAGGGGTTGATTTGCGCCGGGACGGACACGGCAAGCCTGCGCAAGAGGATCGAACACTACTGGGGGATCAGACCTTTGGAGATATTCGGCGGCACGGAGCCTACCTGTATTGCCACGGAAACATGGGGTAAGGATGGCATGGTCTTCTTCCCCGATGTTTGTTTTTATGAATTTATTCCCCGGTCGGAACTGGAAAAAAACATTGATGACCCATCATATGTGCCCAATACATACCTTATGGATGAACTGGTGGCGGGAAATGAATATGAATTGGTGATTTCAAGCTTTAAAGGGGGCGCTTTTGCCCGTTATAGAATGGGTGATATTTTTCGCTGTCTGTGTCTGAAAAAGGAAGAAGAGGGCGTGAACCTGCCCTACTTCACCTATGTAGATCGCCACCCCAATGTGATAGATTTGGCTGGCTTTACCCGCATTACGGAAGGTACCATCAACAATGCCTTAGAACTGTCCAAGCTGGACATAGCAGATTGGTTTGCAGCCAAGGAATTTGATGAACATAACAGGGCTTTTTTGCATCTGTATGTTGAGGTGGGTTTTAGCGGGATGCACAGCGCGATGACCAAAGAGATTATCAGAGAGCACCTGTCCATATATCTTCGCTACGTGGACACTGATTATAATGATTTAAAATATCTTTTGGGGACCGACCCGCTGGTAATATCCATCATTCCCTCCGGTACCATAAGGCATTTTTCAGATAAATCCGGCCGGGGCCTGCGGAAAATGAACCCGCCCCATTTTGATGTTATCGAGTTGTTGAAGATCGCCTGCGGGGAAAAGTGAAAGGTGGGTTTTGATGCCGTTTGCAGAGATATTTTTCTGGGCCGTGCCCATAATATCGTTAACCAGCTACTGTATATTGATGTTGTTTCTTTCTCTTTCCAAAAAAGATAGGTTCATCCGTTTGTTCATGCTGGTTTTGGCGGCACTAATCATTTGGACTGCCTCTTCATTATTTATGGCCCTACAGCTCTATCCCGGGGTGTTATTTTGGGATCGGGTGATGGTAATGGGGATGACTGCTGTTCCCTTTCTGCTGTTTTATTTCATTTCTGTATTTACCAATTCCCTTCGCCCCCTGGAGATAATTTTCTGGGGTGCCCTTACGGCTGCAGCGATGATTGATAACCTGCTTGGTCATGTGGTCGTAGACGCCAGTGTGGTAACTGCAACTATGGTCTATTATGGCAAAATGTACACTTCACCCGAATATTACTATGTGCTGGGCAAAGCGGCCATACCCATGTACATATTTACCGCCATCATCATTTTTTCCATGATTATTAAGGTTCGCAATAACGTTCGCGCGGGTAAAACAACCTACGGACGGGTCGGTCCCATTGTAGTCGGCATATCAATTTTATTTGTCGGGGTGTTTTTAAATCTATTTCCTGCTTTGGGCCGCTACCCGGTAGATATATTGGCCTGCTTTATTAATGCCGTTCTGATTATGTACGCGATTTATAAACACCGGATGCTGGAGCTGCGTCTAATGGTGACAAAAGGCATCGTTTATTCAGTGTTTGCTGTGCTACTTACAGGCGTATATATTTATACAGTATTTTCAGTGGAGAGAGGAATCAGCAGTGCCTACCAAAATATCACACCATATTTTATTACCCTTTCTGCTTTGCTGGTTGCTATTGTGTTCCAGCCATTATACCGATTTACAACCAAACTGGTTGATAAAATGTTTTACAAGGCTGAATATTCCAAGCGGCAGGCACTGAAAAATTTTAGCGCTAGCATATCCAATAAACTTGATCTGCATGACATGGCTGCGGAGTTGATCGAGGCAGTGCAGTTGGCCATTTGTGCCAAAGAAATCCTTTTGTTATTGAAGCACGAAGAAAAAGAACATTATTATGTATTTGCTACCTCTTCTAAAATATTTAGACCCAATATTGTTATCAAATTTGACAACCCAATCGTTAGGTGGTTTATCAGCAACAATATCAGCCTGACCAGGGAGGAGCTTCATTATCACACCTCTTTAAAGTCCATGTGGGACAAAGAGAGGAGAGTTATCGCTGATCTGGGGATTGAAGTGATCACGCCGATAAAAAGCGGCGATGATTTAATCGGTATACTAATGCTGACTAGAAAGAAAAACAGTACGGC
>JAAYRI010000191.1 GCA_012518875.1 Peptococcaceae bacterium | reverse complement strand
GCCGAATGTATTTTACTTTTTAGCCCACAGGATGTGCAGATACAAAGATATTTAATTGAAAACTCTATCCCTTCAGCAGAAAGAAGAGACAGTGAATACAAAAAATTGCAGTACATTGTTAACTACTGTCATACATCCAGGTGCCTGCGCGGTGAAATTTTGCAGTATTTTGGGCAGAAGAACAGCCCGAAATACTGCGATAACTGCAGCAATTGTAACAACACAGGTGAGTTTATTGATATTACTGTGGAGGCACAAAAAATATTATCATGCGCCTGGCGAATGAAGGGGCAGTTTGGGGTGACCATGCTCGCCGGTGTGTTGAAGGGCTCAAAAAACAAAAAATTATTACAGTATGGTTTGAACGGACTTTCATCCTATGGTTTGTTGCATAATTATACCCTAAAGGAAATCCAGCACCTGGTTAAGGTCCTGATTGCTGAAAAATATCTTTGCCTTACAGAGGGACGGTACCCAATAGTGAAGCTTTTGCCAGGGGCAGCACCCGTTTTAAAAGGTGAACAAAGGGTCTTTCACAGAAAGAGGGTAAAAAAACACAAGGAAATAGCAAACCAGCCTTTGTTTGAACAATTGCGCCAACTGCGCCTACAAATCGCACAAAAAGAGAGGGTACCGCCTTATGTAGTTTTTCCCGACAGCACCTTGCGGGAAATGTGTGAACAACTGCCGGCAGATACCTCCGCCCTGTTGACCATTAAAGGAGTAGGTGAAACCCGGTTAAAAAATTATGGCCAATTTTTTTTAGAAGTGCTGCGCAGCTATGTCGGGGGAAAAAACAAAACCTCATCTACCAATATGCAACCAGGGACAGAGCAAGAGAACCAAACAGCAAGTCATGTGATTACCTATAACATGTATAAAGAAGGCAAAACTATAGATGAGATAGCCCGTTTACGAGACTTAAAAGCGGTGACCATCCAAAATCACATTATCCGCTGTGACCGTGAAGGCTACCACATTAACTGGAATGACTTTATTGATCCCCAATACGAACAGCTAATACTGGGTCAGGTTAAAAAGGTGGGAGCAAACAGGCTTAAATTAATTAAAGACGAGCTGCCAGAAGAAATAGATTATTTTAGTATCAGGGCGGTAATCTGTAAGTTCGGTTTCAATACTTCTCCAAAATAAAGGGGCATTTTAACATATTTACCGGCCAAGAGAATACCACCCGAAACCGGACGGATTAGAACAAAACCACCCTGACACCAACTGCTATACCTTGGGGGCCGGAGCTTTTACAACGATTATTTCAAGTGTTTCCGGATGGAGGTTTTTAACATTCATCCTGGTCTTGAAGGGAATTTTAAGCATGGTACCGGCTTCATACTCATGGATTTCCTGATCATCTAAACCGATAGAGAGTTTACCTCTAATAACAGTCATATAGACATTGGAATTAGAAAAATGCTCAGGGAGCCCTTCGCCCTTGCTGAATATCATGTGTAGATAATGAATGTTTTCATCAAGCACAATTCTTTCAACAACCTTTCCGTCCCCCTGGGTTAATTTAAATATTTGCTCAACCATAAATAAAATCACCCCCGCATACCATATTTCGCATAAAATCCACTACAACTAAACCAGCATTATTGCCTGTACATATTTTACAGCCACCAGACTTTATTGAACCTCAATAACCTTATACCCGGCATCTTCAACTGTCTTGATCAAAACATCATCCCCAAGAGGATTGGACAAATCTACTGTCGCCGCCTTCCCAGCCAAATCTACCGTTACATTTGTTACATCAGCCAGTTTTTCCAATGCTTTTTTTACTGCTGCCGAACAATGGTTACAGGACATACCCTCAATTTTAACAACCTTTTTCATTTTAGTCTTCTCTCCTTTTATTAATCTTGGTTTCTCCATTATAACGGTATCTGAACTATGCCCCCCTTCCCTTTCCCATCTTGGCCTAAAAAATCTCAGTCTTAAGGCATTTGAAACCACTGATACAGAACTCAGGCTCATGGCAGCAGCAGCAATCATCGGATTGAGGCGCAAACCCCACAGCCCATAAAACAAACCGGCTGCTATGGGAATACCAACTGCATTATAGAAAAACGCCCAAAAAAGGTTCTGCTGAATGTTACGCAAAGTAGATCGGCTAAGCTGTATGGCCGTCACTGCATCCAACAGATCACTTTTCATCAGAACAATATCCGCAGATTCAATGGCAATATCAGTCCCGGCACCTATGGCAATACCAACATCTGCCCGCGCTAAAGCGGGGGCATCGTTAATGCCGTCACCGACCATAGCAACTTTCTTATTATTTTGTTGCAAGGTTCTTATTTCTGATTCCTTCTCCTGGGGTAAAACCCCGGCAATAATATTTTTTATCCCTACCTGCTCACCGATAGCCTCAGCGGTTTTTGCGTTATCCCCAGTAATCATAACTGTATCAATGCCCATAGAGGATAGTTCCTTGATCGCCTGTTTGCTGGTTGGCTTGACAACATCGGCCACAGCGATAATGCCCAGAAACTCTTTTCCTAGTGCAAAATACAAAGGTGTTTTTCCCGCAGCAGCGAAGGATTCGCCAATATCTGCAAAATCGCCTATCTCAATATCTGCGGCCACCATCATTTTCCTATTCCCGGCATAACAATTTTCCCCATCCATCAGGCCTTTAATACCTTGTCCCGGTATTAACGAGAAGTTCGTAATATTTTTAATGATAATGCCGCTTTCCTCCGCCTTTGCTAATATGGCCTCCGCAATAGGGTGCCCCGACATTTTTTCCAGGGAGGCAGCCACAGTGAGCAATGGGGATTCATCCCCACCGGTGCTAACAATATCTGTTACAGTGGGCTTCCCTTCAGTTATTGTACCCGTTTTATCTAATACAACTGTTTTAACACTATGGGCCGTTTCCAACGCCTCGGCAGATTTTATCAGAATGCCGTTTTCTGCCCCTTTGCCTGTACCGACCATAATCGCCGTCGGCGTGGCCAGGCCCAGGGCACAAGGACAGGAAATAACCAACACTGATATACCAATAGTAAGGGCAAATTCAATGCTTTGTCCCATGGCCAGCCATATAATGGTTGCCACCAGGGCAACCCCAATCACCACCGGCACAAAAACGCCGCTGATTCTGTCTGCCAGCCGGGCAATGGGCGCCTTTGAGGAGGTCGCCTCATCCACCAATCTGATGATGTGGGCCAGGGTCGTGTTCTCCCCAACTGCCGTGACGCGCATTTTAAAATAGCCGGAGCTATTGAGAGTGCCGCCGATAGCTCGACTCCCAACTGATTTCTCAACGGGCATACTTTCGCCTGTTATCGCAGATTCATCTACGAAAGAACTGCCATCCTCAATGACACCGTCCACCGGGATGGTGTCCCCCGCTTTCACAATGACAATCTCCCCTTGCTGTACCTCTTCTACTGCAACAATTTCTTCCTGCCCCCGGCGTAGGACTGTCGCCGTCTTGGGGGCCAAATTGACTAGTTTGGTAATGGCATCAGATGTCCTTCCTTTGGCTCGCGCTTCAAAATATTTGCCCAATGTTATAAGTGTCAGTATTATCGCTGCCGATTCAAAGTACAGGCTCATCATATATTGGTGGGCGATCTGCACCTGGCCATGCCCCAGACCGAAACCGATCTTGTATATGGCCAGGATACCGTAAACGGTAGCTGCACCTGAACCAATAGCAATCAGGGTGTCCATGTTGGGGGAACCCTGAAACAGTGTTTTGAAGCCCACCTGATAATATTTAAAATTGATAAACACAACGGGAATTAATAATAGAAACTGGGTAAAAGCGAAAATCAGCGCGTTCTCAGTACCCAAGAAAAAGCCCGGCAGCGGTGAGCCAAACATATGTCCCATGGAAATATAGAACAAGGGAACAGAAAAAATAATGGAGACAATTAGCCGCACGCGCAGTCGTTCCAATTCTTTCTCCATATTGTCCACAGGTTTAGTATTTCCCTTTTCTGCAGTACCAGTATGGGGGACAGCCCCATAACCGATATTTTCTACTGCCTTTATAATCTGCCCGGCATTAATGATTCCTTCATCATAGGTTACTGCCATGCTATTTTTAAGCAGGTTTACGTTTACCTCTTTTATCCCCGCCAATTTTCCTATTCCCTTTTCCACTCTCGCAGAGCAAGCTGAGCAGGTCATACCGGTTATATCAAAATACCCTTTATTCATAACCCATTTCCCCTTTAGAGTGAAATTGACATTCAAAATACCCAATGATATCATTTTAGCAGTTAATTTTAATATGAAAAGTATGTACCTTCTTGTAACATAGTATCCAAAAGGATACTAAGAAAGGAATCAGTAATATG
>JAAYRI010000190.1 GCA_012518875.1 Peptococcaceae bacterium | reverse complement strand
ATCACGTCACCTCGTTTGATGGTCTTTTCAACTAACAAACTACAGGAAAGACGTGATTATGGGAAGAGTTTTTTTAAATTCTTCCCATATTTTTTTTCATTTTGCCTACGATAATTTTACTCTAAGACCTGTGCTATAATGCCGGGGGTTGCTTACCGCACAGGACGGCTGAAATTCCCCACCACCAATCCGGGCTCCGCCCGCAAGGACTCAATCATCCCCGGTATACCGATCACCTTTCCACTACCTGCAGGCAAACAATTAATTAGATGATCAGGATCTATGTTCAGATTGCGTAGCTGGATCTGATTTAAGCCGGTATCACGCACCAGATTTAAAATGGCAGCAACTTCTTCTTCACGATCAGTTAGTCCGGGCAAAACCAGTAGGTTTAAGGATGTGTAAACACCGCCGGCTACCGCATGTTTTATGGACTGTTTAACATCTGACAGCCCAAAGCCCGATGGGCGGTGATAGGCATTATAGGTGTCCTCTCGGGCGCTAATCATACTGACCCGGATAGCGTCAAGACCAGCCCGGCAGACAGCATATATACCATCCTTATAGCCAGCGTTGCTGTTCATATTGATTGTGCCCCGGTCAGTGGCTTTCCTGATTTTTATAATAGCTTGGGCCAGAGTCCGGGCGGCCAGAGAAGGCTCCCCTTCACACCCCTGTCCGAAACTGATTATAGAACCATTATCCCGCCTCAGGTGTTCTATCGCTACCTCTGCTACCTCTTCCGGTGTCGGTTTAAAGTCTATCCTCTTTTGTGGAGATGGGCAACATTCTGCACTCTGTAGGGATATGCAGCCCAGACAGTCTGCATTGCATGAAGGAGAAACAGGGATACCCCCCTCCCAGCGGCCATAAAAAATATTTTGGGCTGTGTAGCAATGGTATTTGAGGCTGCAGTGAGCCAATTGGTGCAATATCCTATTAGCCGGGTAACGCGCCAGCTTTTCTTTTACCAGCGCCGGTAGTTCCGACGTGTCATAATGGCTTGGATCCCAGCACTGGGGGTCGTCCGTCAACCTGGAAGCAGCATATAGTTCCCCATTTTTGCATGCCACTGCAGTATATCCAAACAGAGGCAGGGGCCTGTCGCCATTGTCTTTGGTATATGCCGGCAAAAAAATACGGGTGTATCCCTGGGGTAGCAATGCCCCCACGGCCCACACCGGCCCATCCTGCCAGGGGTTGTCTTCCAGCAAGGTAAAACGGCCGCTAGCGGTAATTCCTACCGGTCTCCCTCCGGGCACCAGTACCAGTGATGCCCCTGCCGGTAACCTTTCCAGATCATCCCTTCCTAATTCCACAAACCTGTCCCCGGTCCTCCCAGTGGCCCGCAAGCTGGGGTGATCAAATAACTCTCCGTCACTATCGGCAAAAACCAGACGGTACATTATCTCCGCCTCCCTATTCAGAGTCCCGGACCATTATAATTGATTTCCCGGACAGAGGCAAAACAGCCGCCGGGGCTCCTTCAGGCATTATCACGTGCCGGATATTAACATCAAACCATGTCCCGGGCTGCACGGCTTTTCCCTTAACGAGAAAAAAGACTGCTGTAGCAGCAGTCTTTTCGCCACGGCTATTTTATCCGTGGTACCTTTTATGTTGGAGATAGGGTAAAGGATCTAAGGGAACACCATCCTTCAACACCTCCAGGTGCAGGTGCGGGCCCGTAGAACGACCGGTATTACCCGATAAAGCAATGATATCTCCGGCGTCAACCTTTTTACCTTCAGTTACCAATATCCGAGAACAATGTGCATACAGTGTGCGGACTCCACTGCCGTGATCGACAATCACAGCCAGCCCGTATGTTCCCCGTGGTCCGGCAAAAGCAATCCGACCGCCGGCAGATACCCGAATGGGTGTACCCTCCTCTACTGCGATATCAATTCCTTCATGGGGGCGGCCATCCCGCATGCCGAAGGGTGAACTGATAACCCCGGTCACAGGCCAGGCCAGAAGCGGTAGATCTGCCAGTCGCCCGGAGACATTCAACAACTCAGTGTCCGTGGCCTGATATGGTATGTTTATTTTTTGATCAACAGTAATGCTGTTTAAATTGGGCAAATTGTTTCTTGCCCCAATTTCATCTATGTCCACCTGATACATCCGGGCAATGCCCGCCAGGGTTTCCCCCCGCTGGACACTGTGTACAACACAATTAGATGGCAGCTCCAGCACCTGGCCCGCCAGGATCCGGTCACAATCCGCAAGATTATTCATTGCCATAAGACACTCCACAGTAATCCCATTGCGCCCAGCGATATGGGAAAGGGTATCACCCTTTTTTATCAGATAGAACGACTGGGGTGCACATTCCACTGCAACAGGCGGATATATATAGGGAGCATCTTTTACGATTAACTCATCAAGCCGCGCAAAGGCAGGATTGGCCGTCATTAAGATTACCACTGCCGCTAAAACCATAGCCCTGGTCCAGACCTTTTTTGTGATGGTAATAAAAATTCGCATAAAAAAATCACCTCTTCAAAAAGCAGCTATTAGCTATCATTACCAAAAGAGGCAATTCCTATACAAATATAAAGCTCTTACCCTTATAATGAAACTTCCTTTCCTGAGGAATTACGCCTGCCGTTTGTGGATATTTCAGAACGCCGCAGGTGATGGAACGCCTGCAGTAGATCGCAGTTAGTTTTGGTTCTCTTCATTTGTTCCACGAGCATTTCCATGGCCTCCCATGGCGCTGCGCCTACTGTAGCCTTGCGAAACTGCCAGATCATCTCCAGTTCATCTCTAGATAGTAGCAGTTCCTCCTTACGTGTCCCGGAACGTAGCACATCAATAGCAGGAAAGAGCCTTCTTTCCGCCAGCCGCCGGTCAAGGATCAGTTCCATGTTACCTGTGCCCTTAAATTCCTCGAATATAACATCATCCATCCTACTCCCGGTATCAATCAGAGCTGTGGCCATAATGGTCAGGCTGCCACCTTCCTCAAGATTGCGCGCCGCCCCAAAAAACCGCTTGGGCTTATGCAAGGCTGACGGATCCACCCCGCCGGACAGGGTCCTACCACTGGGGGGCACCACTAAATTATGTGCCCTGGCCAGTCGCGTTATGCTGTCCAAAAGGATCACGACATCAAATTTATGTTCCACAAGACGTTTGGCCCGTTCTAAAACCATGTCTGCCACTTTAACGTGGTTTTCCGCCGGTTCGTCAAAGGTGGAACTGACCACCTCCCCATCAACGGAACGCTCTATATCAGTTACTTCCTCGGGCCTTTCGTCTATTAGCAGCACCAAAAGATAAATTTCCGGGTGGTTTGTCGTTATACTATTAGCGATCTCCTTGAGCAGGATAGTCTTGCCCGCCTTGGGCGGGGAAACAATTAGGCCCCGCTGACCTTTCCCAATTGGGGATAACAAGTCTATAATCCGGGTGGACATTTTGTCCCGTTGTGTTTCTAGGGTAATTCTTTCCTGCGGGTATAGCGGGGTCAAGCCATCAAAGTGCAATCTTTCGGCAGCCAGCTCCGGGTCCGCCCCATTTATCTGCTCCACCCGCAATAGGGCAAAATATCTTTCGCTATCCTTGGGACGGCGCACCTGGCCGGCCACAAGATCCCCGGTACGCATATCGAAGCGCCTGATTTGTGATTGAGAAACATAAATGTCGTCATTGCTGGGCAGGTATTGAAAGGGCCGCAAAAATCCATACCCATCAGGAAGGATTTCCAGCACACCTTTGGCATATAGGAACCCCGTCTTTTCTGTCTGCATCTTCAGGATTTCAAATATCAGCTCTTTTTTTCTCAGCTTGTAATAGCCCGGCAGTTCTAGTTCTTTTGCTATTTTGTAGAGTTCGACCATGGTTTTACTTTCAAGATCAGTGTGTTTCAAAGGCAACACCCCTTGCTAGGAGAATACTAGTCAATTTTATAACCAGAGGGAAAAAATTTTATGCGTCTCGGCGCCGTTTATGCCTGATTATGTACATCAATAGTGTATACACAATGATCCAGGCTAGCACGGCGTTAAGCAGGCTGCCAAGAAGGAAAGGATAACCGTGTTCAGCCAATTGTTCCAGAAAGCTAGCCATCAGCGACCCGCCCGATAATTCTATTTCAGGGCCGGGCAAACCGCCAAAAATAGCTTTTCCCACAAAAAGATTTATAGCATAGAAGAGCGGTACTGCAAGCTTGAAAAAAATAACCGTACATACTGCGGCCACTGCATTGCAGCGGGCTAGGCGGGCTATTAAATAGGAAAGGGGGATGCTGATAATCGGGATGGGGAGAAAATCAAAGGCAAAGCCCAGTGCCACCCCCTGGGCAACCTTTTTGGGTGAGTCGGGTAAACTCATCACCCTGGTGTAGTATGCCTTGATACTGTCAATAATGGGCGCGACAATCCTTTTCCTAAAATATATTATACTTTCAGCAATCACCATTATACTCCTTTTTGCTTGGAAACGCCATTGACATTATATGTTCTTTACCGTCTCCCAGTCCTTTAGAAACCTTTTTATGCCTGCATCTGTCAGGGGGTGACTAATCATCTGTTCAATAATTTTGTATGGCACCGTAGCAATATGTGCTCCTGCCCTGGCTGATTCAGTTACGTGAACGGGGTGGCGGATACTGGCGGCTATCACCTCAGTCCTGATCTGGTGCAAATCGAATATTTCCACAATATTTCGCACCAGTTCTATTCCATTTTCACTGATATCATCAAGACGACCGATAAAAGGGCTGACATAAGTGGCTCCCGCCCTGGCCGCTAAAAGCGCTTGATTGGCCGAAAAAACCAGGGTCACATTGGTAGGGATATTTTTACCCGCCAGAATGCTGGTAGCCTTTAGGCCTTCTGCTGTCATCGGTATTTTTATAACAATGTTGGGGTGAATAGAAGCAAGTTCTTCTGCTTCTTTAACCATACCCGGGGCATCCTCGCTAATTACTTCTGCACTAATCGGGCCATCCACAATGGAGGCGATTTCTTTAACTACCTGGGCAAAGTTGCGTCCCTCCCTGGCAATCAGGGAAGGGTTAGTGGTAACACCGCAGATAACACCAAGGGAATAAGCCTCCCTGATGTCATCTACATTAGCAGTATCAATAAAAAGTTTCATAAATGGGTACCTCCTCGATTGGGGTATTTACTATCGCAGGCCCCTCATTTACCCCTTATGCTCTGTTTGAGCTGCCAAATAGCCGCATTTTTTCCCTAATTATTTTGATTGCCGCCTCCCTGGCGGGGCCAAGAACCTTACGTGGATCTATTTCCTGGGGATTGACATCCAGCACTTTTCTTGCCGCCTGGGTAAAGGCTTCCCGTATATTGGTATCTATGTTTACCTTGCGCACTCCCAGATGGATGGCCTGGCGAATGTCATCATCTGCCACACCGGAAGAACCATGCAGTACAATGGGAATGCTTACCAGGGACTTAATTTTCTCCAAACGGGGAAAATCCAGCTCCGGAATACCTTTGTACTGGCCATGAGCGGTGCCAATGGCCACGGCCAGGGCATCAACCTTGGTTTCATTTACAAAGGTGGCTGCCTCTTCCGGATCCGTCAGCAAAGCATCTCGTTCACTAACAACTATATCATCTTCAGTACCACCGATTTTACCTAGTTCAGCCTCCACAGACACCCCTACCGCCCGGGCTACATCAAGTACACGTCTGGTTAGCCTGATGTTCTCGTCAAGGGGCAGTTTTGAACCATCGATCATCACTGAGGAGAAACCGGCATGAATACACCGCACAGCCTGTTCATAACTGGTTCCATGATCCAGGTGCAGCGCCACCGGCACATGTGTGTGCTCTGCAGCAAGATTGGCCATAGCTACTATGTAATCTAGTCCCGCATACTTTATGGCTCCCTGACTAGCCTGCATAATCACCGGGGAATTCTCAGCCTCTGCTGCCGCAACAATGGCTTGTACTATTTCCATGTTGTTGCAATTGAAGGCACCAACTGCATATCCGCCCGCTTCTGCATTTTTCAGCATTTCAACTACGCCTATAAGTGACATATTAACACCATCCTT
>JAAYRI010000029.1 GCA_012518875.1 Peptococcaceae bacterium | reverse complement strand
CACAGTCAGAGGCGTATTCTACATGCCAGTGGAGATGCCACCGGGGCAGAAATCCAGCGGGTTCTAACCATGCGGGTGCGGGAAGATGAGCGGATCAAGGTGCTGGAAAACCACTATGTTGTTGATCTGCTGGTGCGGGAAAATACCTGTTATGGTGTACTGGCTTATGACAGGGAAAATGAGGAATATAGGGTGTTTCGGGGGAAAGTGACAGTCCTTGCTACAGGCGGGTTGGGGCGTATCTTTGAACACAATACCAACCCGGAAATAGCCACCGGTGACGGTATAGCCATTGCCTTTCGGGCCGGCGCCGAGGTTATGGATATGGAATTCATCCAGTTTCACCCCACAGTGTTAAATCTACCGGGCGCCCCGCGGTTTCTAATATCGGAGGCTGTACGCGGTGAGGGTGCTTATCTGCGCAATATCCAGGGCCAACGTTTTATGCAGCGCTATCATGATCTGGCGGAATTGGCGCCCAGAGATATAGTAGTGCGCGCTATTTTAAAGGAAATGGCGGGTACCGGTTCCAATAAGGTATTTTTGGATCTGACCCACCTGGACCCGGACCTAATAAAACTACGCTTTCCTAATATTATGAAAACCTGTGCAGAATACCAGTTAGATATCACAGTTGATCCCATTCCCATAGCGCCCGCTGCCCACTATATGATGGGCGGGGTTAAAATTAACCTGGTGGGGGAAACGAGTATTAAGGGACTCTATGCCTGTGGTGAGGTTTCCTGCCCCGGTGTACACGGTGCTAATCGCCTCGCCAGCAACTCTCTTTTGGATGGTTTGGTTTTTGGTGGTAGGATAGTGGAAGAGACCAAACACTTTTTGCAGGATTATCAACCTCGCCACCTGGAATTTGCCTGTGACTGGCTGCTCAAACCGGCAAAAACAGACTATGCAGATCTGCGTAGAAAGCTGGTAGTAATGATGGGCGAAAAGGTGGGGCCCGTTCGTAGTAGTGAAGGAATGAGGGAAGCCCTGATGTTTTTCGATCAGTGGAGCTACCTCAGACGGCACGGAGTGGATAATGCCGAACAAATGGAACTAAAAAATATGCTGCAGGTTGGGGAGTTGGTGGCTGAAGCCGCCCTGGCCCGCAGGGAAAGTCGTGGTGGGCACTACCGGGTTGACTGCCCGGATGCTTACCAGCGCTGGCAAAAACATATTATCTTCAGGCGTTAATAAAAAGAATATATGCCCAATGTTTGGGGAATGTGATAATGTTAAGACGGGTTTTAAGGCCCGTCATTTTATTAGTAAGGTGAATTGAGGCGGAAATGAGTAGAATTACATTGATCGCTACGGCTACCTTTGGTCTGGAGGCTGTGGTGGCCAGGGAACTCAGGGAGCTGGGTTATGAGGATCAGATGGTGGAAAATGGCAAAGTCACCTTTGCAGGGGATGAAGGGGCAATATGCAGAACCAATCTGTGGCTGCGGACGGCAGATCGTGTTTTGCTAAAAATGGGTGAGTTCGAGGCCTTGACATTTGATGAGCTTTTTGAAAAAACCAAAGCCTTGCCCTGGCCGGATTGGATTCCTGAGGATGCTGCCTTTCCTGTTAGCGGTAAATCTGTCAAGTCGCAGTTGTTCAGTGTGTCCGATTGCCAGGCCATTGTTAAAAAGGCTATCGTAGAAAAAATGAAACAGAAATATAAAAGGGACTGGTTTGAGGAAACCGGAGCCGGATACTCCATTGAGGTTGCCTTACTTAAGGATATGGCTACCTTGACCATTGATACCAGTGGCGTGGGGCTGCATAAAAGGGGCTATCGGAAATTGGGCAGCCAGGCGCCTCTAAAGGAAACCCTTGCTGCAGCTATGGTGTTGCTCAGCCGCTGGTCCCCGGGGCGGCCCCTTTTGGATCCTTTTTGCGGGTCAGGAACAATTCCCATTGAGGCGGCTCTAATTGGCATGAATAGGGCGCCCGGCCTAAATAGGGATTTTGCAGCAGAAAAATGGCCTGTTATAGCATCACGTTTTTGGCATGAGGCCAGAGAAGAAGCCAGGGAACTTGCGCATCACACTGAACCTCTTCATATCAGCGGTTCTGATCAGGACAACAAGGTATTGAGCCTGGCTCATTATCATGCCCGGCAGGCCGGGGTGGCAGAAAAAATGGTTTTTAAGAGATTGCCTGTGGCTGATATTCATCCCCGGGACCAGTATGGTTATATTATCTGCAATCCCCCTTATGGTGAACGGATTGGTGATCGAAAGCAGGTCGAAAGGCTCTACAGGGAAATGGGCCGGGTTTTCAGGTCCCTTGACTCCTGGTCATATTACATACTGGCCGCCCATCCTGGCTTTGAACGTATCTTTGGCCAAAAATCAAACCGCAAAAGAAAGCTATATAACGGGCGACTGCAATGCAATTTTTACCAGTACTATGGCCCCCGTCCACCCCGTAAAATGGTTCCGGAAGAAAAAACAACGGTTTAGGTTGCAGTGTTCGGCTCTAGCGGTGGGCTACCCTTTGCCGGCCAGGATGCTTTTGGCCCTGGCCAGATCCGACTCGCGGACCATTAGTCTGAGGCCTCCCAGGGCAAAAGTCGTATACACCACAATTGCCGAACGTTCATCAAATAAGAGGGCATCAATACCCTCGCTTTCTAAAAGACCTTTGGCCAGGTGAGCTTCATTGACATCGAGAAAGGCAGCAACCTTCACTAGTTTTTCCATCTTCCTATCCCCTTTCTAAATAATCTGTTGTATTTATGGAGAATGTCTAGAAATTTGTTTCTAATGATGATCATGTTATTAAAAATATGAAATAATTGAATAATCCATTTTACTTTTTAATACTTTAAGGTTAGAATAAAATAAGCTCAGTAAACAGGTTCCGTTCATTTATCCTTCTCAGCCGCTAACATGGTGATGGAGATCGGAGATCAATGATAGTGAATCACCATTGAGCAAATAATTTTGAGGAGGATGTTTTGTGTATCAAGACAAAACCCTGAATTGCCGCGAATGTGGCATGGATTTTATTTTCACGGCATCGGAGCAGGAGTTTTTTGCTGAAAAGGGCTTTACCAACGAGCCGGGTCGCTGTCCTCAGTGCCGGGCTGCGCGCAAGCAGAGAAACAGGGAGGCAGGCTACGGCGGAAACCGTCCCCCGCGTGAAATGTTCCCGGCAGTATGTGCCGACTGCGGTGTAGACACGGAAGTGCCCTTCAAGCCCAGTGGGGATCGGCCTGTATATTGCTTCGACTGTTTTAATAAAAGAAGAGGCTACTAAGGTCAGGTTTTAAACAGATGTGGATTGAAAACTGTAACATTGTGTTACAGTTTTTTTTCATAAATTATTATATAGTAA
The DNA here is from genome assembly GCA_012518875.1 of Peptococcaceae bacterium. GTDB lineage: Bacteria > Bacillota > Desulfotomaculia > Desulfotomaculales > Pelotomaculaceae > Syntrophopropionicum. Next base: position 6,594 of record JAAYRI010000029.1, on the reverse strand, counting down.
ACCATTCTGCATTTTTTTATTGTTTCCCTTTATGTTGTAGATAATCTAATGGTAGGAACAGCTTTTAATACTTTAATATATAGGTGAAAATATGATCTAGGGACACCTTTTTAACCCTTTAGGCAGGATATTAACCAATTTGGTTTAATCTTATTGGTATTATTGTGTTTAAATTTGTTTGCTCCACTTTGCTTGATGTGATGGTTACATTGCCGCTATTTAGGGGGTGCAGGAACAGTTGAGAAAAAGAAAATCTTTTACAAAAATTACGGGGCTAATCCTGGTGGGGATTTATGTTTTTTTGCTTGCTGGTTGTGACATACAGGCTTTCAATGATAAACATCAGGAAGAATCAAAACTCCTGACTTTAAAGGTTGAGGATTTTAGCGTATTTCTTTTTGAATCATCGGAGGAGATATATCGGGCCAATGTAAAAAGCACTGTAATGTGGTCCGGATTGCAGGAACAGGCTGAACGGGATCCACTGTATGCAGCCCATTATAAATGGCTATACGATACCTATAACAGCTGGGATGAAGGTCGCCGGGCCCAGCTTCATGAAATAATGCAAAGATATCATCCCCAGCCCATGTCTGAACGGCTTATCCAGGAGGGTAAACAGGGTGCCGGTCTGGAAGAAATAATTGAATTCATGAAAACGGACCGTTTCTATGCCAAAAATAGAAGCACCCTGGTTGATTTTTATTCCTGGTACGGTGGTAATTATGCTCTGCCCCACTATGAGGAAATTGTGCCCATACTACAGCAAAAGGTTGATGTGGTCAGAGGCAAGGTAGCTGGGGATTTGGATATCATTGCTTGTGTGGAAAGTGAGGCGGGGATAGAGCTCAAGAAAGAACCCGGTGCCCTTGAATTGCTTTTTAACATGCGGCTTATTGGGGCTTCCGGTTTCAGCCGGGATAGGGATTCTTTGTATGGAATCCGTTGGAGTGATGAACCGGATAAAATCTGGTCAATTGCCTTAAATGAACTGAGCAGGCCTTTTTTCCGTACCTTTACTACCAGCTGGTCATTTAAGCGGCTGGCAGGCAAACTAAAAAAAGATGATCAGCTCATGGATAAATATAATGAGGATGTGCCCTACACCTGGGAAGGCTGGATCGAGGAGAACCTGACCGAGGGTTTTTCCCGTTATCTGACAGTGCGTATGGGCATTGCGGAAGATGTGGGGCCGGGTGTATTTATCTTTGATCAAGAATACGCGCGGGCCCTGCTTAAGGGCTTCAATCCACAGAAAATTTCCCTGGAGGATTTTACGGTAAAGTTTTTACAGCAAAAATATGAGATATAATATGCTTGCAAACTGCAGCAAGACTTGACAGAAAGGGAGATACACGTGGAGCTTAATTTGTTTGTTGCCAGGCGTTTAATAGAAAATTTTTTGCTTGAGGACATCAGTTTCGGAGATATAACCACCAACAGTATTGTCCGGGAGGATGTTGACTCAGAGGGATACATTATTTCCCGGGAAAAAGGTGTTGTGGCCGGATTGCCGCTGGTGGAAACAGTTTTTCAAATATTAGATCCGAAAATCTCCTGCAGGATGTTGGTGCAGGATGGCCAGGTAATTGAACCCGGTATGGTGTTGGTGGAGATTGCTGGGCAGGCAAGGGCCATTCTTACCGGGGAAAGGCTGGCCCTTAATCTGCTGCAGCATCTCTCCGGTATTGCCACCAGGACAGCCCGGCTGGTAGAATTGGCAACGGGTGGGAAAGCACACATTGTTGACACCAGGAAAACCACTCCTGGTTTGCGGATTATAGAAAAATATGCTGTGCGGGTCGGAGGCGGGTATAGCCACCGTTTTGGGCTATTTGATGCCGTGCTAATCAAAGACAACCATATTAAAATAGCCGGGGGGATCAAGCCGGCTGTGGAAGCAGCCAGGCGGGGGGCCCCTCATACCGCCAGAATAGAAGTTGAGGTGGAGGATTTTGCCGGGGTTAGGGAGGCTTTAGCTGCTAGGGCAGACATAATAATGCTGGATAATATGGCTCCTTTAGAAATGGCCCAGGCTGTGGATATGATTGACGGAAGGGCTCTGGTTGAGGCCTCAGGTGGGATTACGGAAGAAAACATTGGGGCAGTGGCTCGGTCTGGGGTAGACTTGATTTCCGTGGGCGCACTTACCCATTCTGTAAGGTCACTAGATATCGGGCTGGATTTAAAAGAGATCAAACGAAGATGATTACTACCGGCACGAAAAAAAATATCTGGAAACTCTTGTGGGACACTATGGTTTACCAAGCCACAAAAAATAGTTGACGGTTGGATGTAAATAGATTAAAATTTACCTAAGGTGGGATCCCTTTGAAGGAAACCATATTACGACTGCTCAGGGAAAGAAGTCCGGAGTTCATTTCCGGGGAGGAGATTTGCAAAAGTCTTAACGTGACCCGGACGGCGATCTGGAAGCATATACAAACCCTGAGGGAATCCGGTTATGAGATAGAAGCCAGGCCCCGTGCCGGTTATAGCCTGACTGCTGTACCCGATAGACTGTACCCAAGTGAAATCCTGGCCGGGCTGCCAACCCGGTTTTTGGGTAGGGAGATTTATTACTTTGATACACTGTCTACCACCAACGACAAGGCCAAGGAGCTGGCCTACCTTGGCACACCGGAGGGTACTATTGTTGTGGCAGAAGAGCAGACCGGCGGTAAGGGCCGGCTGGGAAGGCATTGGTGCACCCCCAAATACAAGGGGATCCTAGTTTCTATGGTTTTATATCCCCCTGTTCTGCCGCTGGAAGCCAACCAGGCTACCATGCTCTCCGCAGTAGCGGTTGCGTTAGCGATTGAGCGGAAGACGGGGCTTAAAACGGGTATTAAATGGCCCAACGACTTGCTGGTGGGGGGCAAAAAAATATGCGGCATCCTTACCGAGCTAGGGGCAGAGATGGTGAAGATTAATTACCTGGTTATCGGGATAGGAATTAACACTAACCAGGATACTATAGATTTCCCAGTGGAGCTGCGGGGAGTTGCAACGTCGCTCAAAAATGAGCTTAAAAGGAAGGTTAATCGAGTTCGCCTGCTTCAGGCTATGTTGGCAGAGTTTGAGCGTTGGTACCAGGTTTGGTTGGAGCAAGGTTTTGCCCCCATACTGGCCAGGTGGAAGGATCTTTCCGTGTCCCTAAACTGTCCGGTGCGGATCAGCACTCCCAATGATCATTGGGATGGCTGGGCGGAGGATGTGGATAAAGATGGCGCGCTTCTATTGCGATTACCCGGTGGTGTACTCAAAAAGGTGGTGTCGGGTGAGGTGTCCCTGCGCCTGCCTGAATAATGAAAATACATTACAATGGACAGCTTGCTCAGGAGCCCTTGTTTTCTAGTGTGTTTTTTTAAAGATAATGTTAACCATACCCCCAACAATAGTTGACATTAATGTTTTGAAGGAGTGGTTTTTGGTGTATAGTGAACTGCTAGGTCAAATACTAGCGGGAAATGAGGTGCCCATCGAACAAGCCCTGAGCTGGGGTGAACTAGACGACAGCCAGCTAAATGAGTTGTTTTTGGCGGCCTTGCAGGTTACCCGCTATTTTCATGGTAATCAGGTTGATTTATGTGCCATTTTTAATGCCAAATCCGGCCTTTGTTCCGAAGACTGTGCCTTTTGTGCCCAATCCGTTTGTCATCACTCAAACATACCGGTTTCCCCTATCCCGGCAAAGGAAATGGTTTTGGAGAAGGCTTATGAAGCGGAGTCCAATGGGGTCCGGCGTTTTTCCCTGGTAACTAGCGGCAGGGGGATAGAGGAAGAAGACTTTGAAAAAATTTTAGAAATATATGAGGCACTGAAAGAAAGGACCCAATTGAGTTTATGTGCCTCATTAGGGATTATAGGTCATACTAAGGCACGGTCCCTTTATGAGGTAGGTGTTACCATGTACCATCATAACATCGAAACATCCAGAAGTTTTTTCCCTAAAATATGCACCACCCACAATTATGATGATCGGTTGAAAACGATACATACAGCAAGAAAAGCCGGCCTTAACATCTGTTCAGGCGGTATTATCGGGTTAGGTGAAACATGGGCGCAACGGGTCGAAATGGCCTTCCAGTTAAAGGATCTGGGGGTTATGTCTTCAGCGATAAATATTTTGACCCCCATTGTAGGGACTCCTCTGCAAAAAAAGCCTATTCTAGAGCCTATGGAGGTACTGAAGACGGTGGCCATGTTTAGGGTGGTTTTGCCGGGGTCCGTTATTCGGCTTTGTGGAGGTAGGGGACCAGCCCTACGCAGCTTGCAACCAATGGCGTTTACAGCTGGGGTGAACGGCATGTTGGTGGGAAACTACCTTACTACTACCGGAAGGGAGGTGGGAGAAGATATACAAATGTTGAGAGATTTAAAGGTTGAGGTAATGGGATCCTGCCGAAAGAAGATTATTTGAAGAGGTGAGGGGATTGATTAGTTATTCTACACGAGATATTACTATGACTGCTGTTTTTGCCGCCTTGGCAGTAGTGGCAGCAGTATTGGTGCGCTACGGCGGTAGTATTGTACCCTTTAGTCTGATGCCTTTTGTTGCCTTATTGGCCGGGGGGGTGTTGGGCGCCCGCCTGGGGGCATTGAGTATAGTTGTTTATATTTTACTGGGGCTGGTGGGTGTGCCCGTTTTTGCTACCCCCCCCTTCGGCGGACCGGCCTATGCGCTACAGCCCACCTTTGGTATGCTGATTGGTTTTGTTGCATGTGCTTATGTTGTTGGGACGTTGTTAAAAAATAGGGAAGAAAGAGGCTTTGCCCACTATTTTCTGTCTATGGTGGTCGGGGTAGTAGTTATTTACCTGATTGGTTTACCTTATCTATATGTCATTCTGAATTTTTACCTGGGCCAGGCTGTTTCCGTTGTAAAGGTCTTATACATCGGTTTTATTCCCTTTATTGTTCTTGACCTGGTCAAAGCAGCAGTGGCGGCCATAATGGCCCGGGCTCTTTACCGCCGGCTAAGTGGCATAGTTTAGTTTTGTACCCGCTGGGAATCATAGTGTTTTACATGTAAAAAGCTTTTGGTAACCCTGTTGCACCATGATGCCTACCTTTGATAAAATGATTCAAGGTGAAACGAAAGGTGGTGGCAACTATGATCCTGGTAGTTGATGCAGGTAATACAAATATTGTTTTAGGTGTTTTTAATGGCAACGAATTAGTAGCAAATTGGCGCATATCTACCAAGCGTAACAGAACGGCAGATGAGTATGGGATAATGCTCAAGGAGCTTTTTTCTTTTTCAGGCAATGACATGAGTCAAATAGAGGCCATAATAATTTCTACGGTGGTACCACCGCTTACATTTACCCTGGCCCGGGTATGTCACAGGTACTTTAACTTGAAACCACTAATAGTAGGCCCCGGTGTCAAGACGGGTCTGCCAATAAAGTATGAAAACCCCCGGGAGGTGGGTGCCGACCGCATTGTCAATGCTATAGCTGCTATAGACAGGTACGGCTATCCTCTAATTATTGTTGACTTCGGTACTGCGACCACGTTTTGTGCCATTAATGATCGGGGTGAATATACAGGGGGCGCTATAGCCCCTGGTATCAGCATTTCCACGGAGGCCCTTTTTATGCGGGCGTCTAAATTACCCCGGGTGGAACTAACCAGACCCACATCCGTAATCGGCAGAAACACTATCAATGCTATGCATGCCGGCATTTATTACGGATTTGTCGGACAGGTTGATGAGGTCACCCGGAGAATGAAAATAGAGCTTGGTGCCAACACTAAGGTTGTTGCCACCGGTGGTTTGGCCAACCTGATTGCCCAGGAAAGCTCCTTCATTGAAATAGTTGATCCTTATCTAACACTCAATGGGCTGAGGCTTATTTACGAGAGGAATGTACAGCGGTGAAAATAGGTGATCTTGTATTGGAAAACCCAGTGATGTCTGCACCTATGGCTGGTATTACGGATAAAGCATTTAGAATTTTGGCGAAAGAGGCGGGTTGCAGCCTGGTCTATACAGAAATGATTAGTGACCAGGCTCTTTTATATGGAAACCCCAAAACATGTGCTCTGCTTGATATTTCGGGGGAGGATGGCCCTGTATGCATTCAGCTATTCGGCTCTGATGCCGGCTATATGGCTGAGGCCGCAGAGATTATAGCAGGTCGCGGCGCCAGGATGATTGATATTAATATGGGTTGCCCTACACCGAAAATAGTTAAAAATGGCGAGGGTGCGGCCCTAATGAAGGACCCCGATAAGGCTGCAGAGATAATAAAGGCGATAGTAAATAGGCTGGAAATTCCGGTTACTGTTAAGATGCGCAAGGGTTGGGATGAATCCTCTGTTAATGCGGTGGAAATGGCCGGCCTAATGGAGAGTGCGGGTGTGGCGGCTATCACGGTGCACGGTCGCACCCGCTCCCAGTTTTACAGTGGGAAGGCCGATTGGGGAATAATTGCTGCGGTAAAGCAGGCTGTGGATATCCCGGTAATTGGCAACGGGGATATATGGGCACCACAGGACGCCCGGCTTATGTTGGCACAAACCGGCTGTGACGGGGTTATGATCGGCCGGGCTTCACTGGGCAACCCCTGGATTTTTAGACAGACT
>JAAYRI010000189.1 GCA_012518875.1 Peptococcaceae bacterium | reverse complement strand
TTCCACCTTCTCAAAAGGAGCAATCATACACCAAAAACAGCCCCCCGCAAAAATAGCGGTTTGATAATCCTGTTTCCCCTTTGGGCCCTTCATATGCGCAGCACCTCGATATAATGTTTTTTAAATATCCCTACCGCCTTTTGTTTATGATGCCATATGGCGCCTGATTATATTAAATATATCCTGGTACCACCACAAAGAACACACTGGTTTTATGCTACAATATTACCAGTATGTTTTGTAAATTTTGCATAATTCAAAAGTTTATAGATTAAAAGAATATTCTAGGCAAATTTGATCATAGCTAAGTGTAGCCGCTTTTTCCCGCCTTAATTAGTCCTTTTCATTTTATTATAAAGGTTCAAGGTGAGCATACATATGAAGATAAAAAAACATGGATTCCTATTGTTTTTGATCATTATTTCTGGCATGTGGCTCTTTTTTACCATGCCCGCCCCAGCCCTAGATAAACAACCATCTGTTTATTCCATCGAGGTTGAAGGAACTGTCACAGAAGGCACAACCAAAAATATCCAGAGGGGTCTGAATCTAGCGGAACAAAACCAGGCGGATGCGGTATTAATAGTCCTCAATACCCCCGGTGGACTTGTATCAGCCACCCTTGATATCCTACAATCTATGTCCGCATCAAACATTCCCGTAGTCACTTATGTTAATCCCCCAGGGGCCATAGCAGCCTCTGCAGGAACCTTTATTTTAATTAACGGGCATGTGGCCGCCATGTCCCCTGCCACTACCTGTGGCGCCGCCATGCCTGTGACCATGACCTCCCCCGGTGAATCCCCACAAACCGCAGATCAAAAAACTATTAATTTCTTAGCAGGCCATATGAAAAGTATTGCTGCGGAAAAAGGCCGCCCAGCAGATCTGGCAGAAAAATTTGTCACAGAAAACCTGACCTTAAACAACAGCGAAGCCCTGGATCAGGGAATCGTAGATATAAACGCTATTGATACTAATGAATTATTGCAAAAAATTGATGGGATTGTGGTCACAACCAATACCGGTGAAAAACGTCTAGTCACAGCCGGTGCTATAGTCACCCCAGTGCCCCTAAATGTAAATGAACAGCTAATCCACCTGGTCAGCAACCCGACCATTGCCATGATTCTATTGATGCTTGGCATTTATGGTTTAATTATCGGCTTCTATTCCCCCGGGTTTTTTCTACCGGAAATTGTGGGGTCCATTAGCCTTTTGTTAGGCCTGGCCGGCATGGGTTTGTTTAGCGGCAACCTGGCGGCGATATTCTTAATTTTATTAGGAGCTGGGCTACTGATAGCAGAACTGGTCACCCCCACCTATGGGGTGCTGGGTGTTGGCGGACTGGCCAGCATAGTATTGGGCATTTTGTTTTTCCCTGTGGAGCCACTAATGCCCGCCGGCTGGTTTTCCGCCTTCAGACTTTTGGTTTTTGGTGTGGCAGTGATTGGCGGGCTGCTTTTGCTAGTAATCATTTTGGGCATATCCCGGATCCGCAAGCACAAACCCGTTCATGGCAAGTCCGAATTTGAAAATAAAACTGCCTATGCTGTTACCGAACTCAATCCAAGGGGCATGGTGAGAATTCGTGGGGAAATATGGCAGGCGGTAGTAGAAAACGGGCATACTATCCAGGGAGGTGAAGAGGTGCAGGTGCTCGAACGGCAGGGAATGACACTATTAGTCACCCCAGTCGGTGATGGTGAAAAAACAAATCCAGCAAAGGAGAGAACCTAATGTTCAACATTTTTTCAGTTGTAATACTGGCGGTTTTAATTTTTTCACTGATTACTTCCGCTGTAAAAATCCTGCCCGAGTACGAAAGGGCTGTGTTGTTTCGGCTGGGCAGACTGATTAGTGTAAAAGGGCCTGGACTTATTTTGATCATCCCCATTGTGGATAGGATCATCCGCGTGTCTCTGCGGGTGATTGTTTATGACGTCCCGCCTCAAGAGGTTATTACCAGGGACAACGTGGCCTGCAAGGTTAATGCAGTTCTATATTACAAGATTGTTGATCCGGACAAGGCAGTAGTCAACGTGGAAAATGTCCATGCAGCCACCAACCAGTATGCCCAAACCACCTTGAGAAGCGTAGTGGGCACTGCTGAACTGGATGAACTGCTGTCACAACGTGAAAGGCTTAATCAAAGGGTGCAAAAAATAGTGGATGAAGCCACCGACCCCTGGGGCATAAAGGTAACATCAGTGGAAATCAAAGATGTCGTCCTACCCTCAGAAATGACCAGGGCCATAGCCCGCCAGGCGGAAGCAGAAAGAAGCAGAAGAGCAGCCATAATCCAGGCAGAAGGGGAACGCCAGGCTTCAGAGCAACTGGCTAAGGCCTCGGAAATATTAACCAGTGTAGAGGGTGGGCTAACCCTGCGGACTCTGCGTTCCCTAACAGATGTGTCCAATTCACCCAACACCACTATCCTATTCCCCCTGCCGATGGAATTAAGAAAACTGCTGCCCGGTTCAGATGACAAGGGAGAGAAATAAAGTGAGGTGTCCGTTATGCCCAGCAACCAAAAAACCATCTCCATTAGACAAAGAATGATCGATCGCATCTTAGCCGAGGAAAACCTGTTATCAAACCTTTCCTACCATTACGGTGCAGATGTGGAAACAGTGAAGACCTGGATTACCGATCATTATACTGACGAAATGATTCGTAGTATCATTGTGGGACTGGACAGGCTGGAAGAGGCGGAAGAGGAAATGAGAAAAAACAAAGGCTGGCCATCTTCCTTCCGCCAAAAAAGGAGAACCTTTTAGCGCAAACCCTAAACTGTATACAATTGCCGCTGCCAGGTGGTTATCAAAACAACCCAGCACAAATCACCTGGTTGTTAACGCCGGGCAAAACTGATATACTTAGAGAGTTTGGAAGGAGGCTTTCTGTTATATGTCCGGCAACAGATTTAGAAATATCGCCATCATCGCCCATGTGGATCATGG
>JAAYRI010000188.1 GCA_012518875.1 Peptococcaceae bacterium | reverse complement strand
CATAGGTGACTATAGGGTGCGCCCTTTAGTGGCGCCACGTCAACAAGCCGACCGTCCTCCAATGTCACCTCTACCGCGCAACCCCCCTCACATATACCGCAAATAGCAGGCTTTCTTTCAATAACCACACCTAATCCCCCTATAATGATCAAATATTATGACAAAACAATTATATCACATTGCCCGGGGGATCAGATTTGCATTATTTCATTATTTTGCCCCTTTTTGTCCTGCTGCTTAGAATACATGCACAGCAGAGGTTTTAAAAATAGCCCAAACATGTTTACCCGGCACCAGGGCCATTTTTTCTATTGCCTGTTTGGTAACCAGCGCCACCAGAGGAATACCCGCATCCAGGCGCACCTTAAAAAAAGGGCCCCGAGGGATAATCTCCATAATGCGGGCCGGCAGGTTATTTTGCGCGCTGCTGAACAACTCGTCCTGGGCAATAATAATATCCTCGGCCCGAAAAGCGATCCGTACCCGGCCGCCCTCCAGCTTTGAGGCCACACAGATCCGGACCGGACCTACATTGACATACCTGGCGCAGCCGGCTTCGCCCAGTTCACCACAAAAAATATTCTCCATCCCCATAAATTCAGCCACAAACTCTGACTGGGGTTTTTGAAAAACTTCTCCCGGTGTACCGACCTGTTCAATTTTCCCATCAAACATCACCCCGACCCGATCGGCCAGTACCAGGGCCTCATTAAAGTCATGGGTAATGTGGATGGCTGTGGTCTTAATTTGCTCATGAACGTTTTTCAACTCATACTGAAAAATTTCTTTGGTCCGTGGGTCCAGCGCACTTAGAGGTTCATCCAGCAAAAGGACTGCCGGCTCCGTTACCAGTGCTCGGGCAATGGCTACCCTTTGCTGCTCCCCACCGCTCAAGGTTGCCGGGTAGCGCTTTAATAACCGCTCAATGTGCAGCAGGGTAGTTATTTCCCCCAACTTTTGTTTCATCACTGCTTTTGGCGTTTTCTTCAGCTTGAGGGCAAAAAGAATATTATCCTGGACATTCAAGTGGGGGAATAACATATAATCCTGATAAACAAAGCCGATATTTCGCGCCTCCGGGTATTCTGCGGTCACGTTACGGTTGTTTAGCCAGACTTCTCCTTCATCCGGCTTGTACATACCGGCGATTATTTCTAAAATTACCGTTTTACCCGTGCCGGTAGGCCCCAGGATCACAAAATATTCATTATCCTCTATATCCAGATTGATATTTTGCAGTTTGAAATCACCCAGGTCTTTCGATACATTGCGCAAACAAATCATTTATGCCTCTACTCCTTAGATGATGCGGGAAGCAGCGTTATTCCTCCTGCCCACAATTTCGAAAATAGAAAGAGAAACCAGGGAAATTATTATTAGGCAAGTAGCTGAAGCCGTAACCATTTCCATGTTCCCTATGGACATATTCAAGAAGAGCGCCACCGGCAGGGTTTCAGTAACCATGCGGGTAGCCCCGGCCAACATCAAGGTGCAGCCAAATTCACCGATGGCCCGGGCCCAGCTAATCACCAAACCGGCAATAATACCATTTTTGGCCAGGGGCAAGGTGACCCGGCAAAAAGCCTGCCATTGAGTGCAGCCCAGGGTACGAGCCACAAACTCCAGACGGGGATTGATATCGGCAATGGTGGACTTGAGTACCCTGATCATATAAGGCGTTATGATAAAAAATTGGGCTACAATAATCCCGTTTACCGAAAAAATAAACCGCAAACCGTGTTCGGCCAGGGCCTGACCAAAGGCCGTTGTGCCGAACAGCAATAGTAAAGCGACACCACATACCAGCGGCGGCAGGGATAGGGGAATGTCCATAAGTACACTGAACAGCCCGCGGCCGGGGAAATTCAACCGTTCCAACCCGTAGGCCACCGGTATGGCAAAAATTATGCAGATTAGTGTCGAGGTCACAGAGGTAAATAGGCTCAGTCGGATGGCAAAACGGATTTCCTCACTGGCGATGCTTTGGGCCAGCCCGGCCATACCCTGCCAGACAATATTGGCCAGGGCGGAAAAAACAAAGGCAAACAATACCAGCATGAAAATTGCCAGTACGGCTTGAAATAATCTGTTTCTCATAACATCCCCCCACATTCATCACTACCGCCAAAGGGTTTGTGGTAATGTTTTACCTGGTTGCTTAATTATTAAGCCAATGTCTATTTACACTGGATTTATTCCACTATCTTAAAGCCGTGATCGATAAAGATGGCTTCCCCTTCACTGGAAGAAGCAAAATCAACAAAGGCCTGGGCCAGTTCAGCGTTTTTAGTAAAACCTAAAATACACAGGGCCCCCAAATCCACATCATTTTGCTCCTCGGGAATCGGAATAATCTCTAAATCCTTCACCCCATAACCATTATCCTCAAAAATCAATCCGGCATCAGCCTGTTTCAGGCTGAGTTTAGTCACTACCTCATTGACTGTGGCCGTACGGGCCACAACATTTTCCTCAATACCGGCCAGTCCACTTTTCTCAAATATTTTTGCCCCTTTTTTGCCGATCATAGTGCTTTGATCATCACCAAGAATGAGCTTAACGCCCGGCCTGGCCAGATCCTCCAGACTGCTGATACCGGCCGGGTTCCCCTTGGGTACAGCAATGGTCGGGATATGATAAACAACTGAAACATATTCATCAGCAATACCTTTTTGTTCCACTATCTCCATTTCCCTCAGACCGGCAAAGAAAACATCCCCCTGCTTGCTGATTTCCATCTGACTGAGGAGTTGTCCCACACCGGCATAATTAAAATTCACCTTGGCGCCATATTTCTCTTCAAAGGCAGCGCCCACAGCATCCATGGCCTTACTGAACCCGGCACCACTATATACCAGCAGGCTCTGTCCCTGATAGGGCAGGGCCTCCGTTTGCTTTTGTTCCCCATCATTCTGCGTGCCGCACCCGGCTAAACATAAAGTGGCAATGAACAATGCACCAACCAACAATACCGCCCATATTTTCAAATTCCTCATATGTACCACCTTTCTTGATTAATGCGGTGTTACCACCTGACTGAACAACAAAATAGCTAACAACTGAACTGCTCTACCCTCCCCCTTAACAAAATTGATGGTTTTATTCTAGCACATAAAGGGACTCAAGGGTATATAAAATGACTTATTTCCATTTTGTTTTCAGTCCAGTCTATTTAAGCATAGTTACATATTGACTAGAACTGGCATTGCTACCACTTCCCATCCCTATCTTATTGGCTACAATACCTATTTTGCTTCTTTATTTTACCCGAGGCTAGAAATATTTCACAATTTATCCATACCGGTCTTGCAACCTATTGCTATCGGAAACCGGCTCGTATATTATATAAGATAGAAAAGAGAAAAGGTAGTTTTCCGGGGCAAACCTGTGCGAAAGCCAGGGACGCAAAGCCGTGGGTCTAAAGCGGAAGCAAAGACAGCCGGGCTGCAAGACTATTG
>JAAYRI010000220.1 GCA_012518875.1 Peptococcaceae bacterium | reverse complement strand
TAGACCTTTCCGATGAAGAAACCGCCTAGCAGATCCGGGAGAACCCTTACCTGCAGTACTTCCTCGGTTTCAAGGAATACACAAACGAAAAGCCTTTTGACCCATCACTGATGGCCCGCTTTCGCCAGCGCTTCAGCGTAGACCAACTCAACGCGATCAACGAAACCATCTGTGAACAGGATAAAAAAGATGATGATGGGCTTTCTCCGGCCACAAGCGGAGAACCAAAGAACCCTGCTAAAACTACGGAAAACAAAGATAAGCTGATCATGGATGCTACCTGTGTTCCGGCTGATATCCGCCGAAGTATTGATACAGTCCTGTTGCCGCGGTGGGAAGAACTGTTCAAGCAATTGGAGTATAATAGTGTTAGAAAAAGGCAGGTGAGGTATAATGAATAGTATAAAGAAATATAAATACTGGTTGGAGGCAGCACAGTATGACTTGGAATCCGCAAGAGTAATGCTGGCGGGCAGCAGGTATATGTATGTTGCTTTTATGAGCTAGCAGGCAATAGAAAAACTAACAAAGGGAATCTATCTGCTTTATACAGATAAAGAACCGCCGCGATCCCATAATTCATGGGGCATACTTATGAGAGCAAGGAAAGAAATAGACCGCAAAGAATGCTCTTTAAAAACTGAATTAAACAGGGACATGGCGAAATACAAGGATTTTTTTGCAGAACTTTTATCTTATTACATATCCGGCAGGTACCCTGTGTATAAACAAAAAATATCAGAAGGCATCGATGCAGATCGGGCCACAAAAATACTAACTACAACTGAGGAGGTGTTCCTGTGGTTAAGATCCCTGAGTCGGTACAAATTGTAATCAAAGATTATGTTAGCAACTTAACTAAAGAAATTAATATCGGAAAGGTTATACTTTTTGGTTCTTGTGCTAAAGGCAGCATGCACGACCAAAGCGATGTTGATTTGGCAATCTTTTCGGATTATTTCAGGGGTGTAAACAGGATTGATGGTATTAGATTTTTGGTGCTGAGGGCCATGGATTATAATATAGATATCGAACCGCTGGCCTTCACTATGGACGATTATGAGAAGCCGATAGGCATAGTAGAGGAGATACTTAAGACGGGCATAGAAATTCCGGTTATAAGTGAATAATGCTGCCAATAGAACGTTCTTGGCGTTGATATTTTAATCGGTTAAGCGCACTTTTTAACCAATAACAACACTTATCCCCCTATAGTCTGCTAACTACAAGGGTAAGGTGGTTTGGAGGGCGTTGCAATGGCCTATCTGCAAAAACAGGGAATTTTACTTTGCAACTACAGGGAAAGCAATTCTGCAACTAGGACATGCGGACCCCTCCTGTCTTTTTCTGGAGTCCAAGATTTTGTCCGCATGTCCTTCATCAAAATTTTAAAACCCCGATCCTTGACATAACAACAAACAACCAATATGATCAAGGAAAAATGGATGTGTCTATGAGATGCAGAGAACTACCATGACAGTTTATCTCCCCCAGGAAACCCTTGAACAGGCAAAGATAGCCGCAGTTAAAGCAAACTTGAGCTTTTCCGATCTAGCCCTCAGTTGCGTGCTTGCCATGATTGGCGATGATACTTTCGACCGGCAGTTACCAAAGCCATCCAATGATGAAAAAACCATGATCTACTTGACAGAAGACGAAAAAACAAACATTAAACTATTTGCTGCCAACCATGCTACTACCCTATCCCAGCTTATCTACCAGGCACTTGAGCGCTACATGATGGAAAAGATAGAACTGCCTTCTGATAGAAAAAAGCCGGCTGAAATAAAAGATCCTCCAAAATCCGATCAGCCTGTAAGAAAAAAGAAAAAGCCCTATTCTTATCGCCTCACAAATGAAAATGAAATAAAGCTACGTACTGCAAGTGCTAGTACCGGTAAAACCCGTACACAGTTGATTTTTGAGGCCGTGGAAAACACAGCAGAAAAGGATATTCTTAAGGCAAGTTTTACTCAACCGCTTACTGAAAGAAGCAGCATGAATCTGACCCAAAAAGAGCTGTTATATTTTAGGAAGAAAGCGAACAGGCTTAATTTAACAATAACTGAGCTGTTCAACAAGGTCCTGGCCATATACCTCTAGACAACATAATTTAACGAATTAAAAATAAAAAGGATAGAGTCCGGCTGGTTTTTTTATGCTGGGCCATTTTTCTTGCAGTTTGACCTATTGACGGTATACTGCCGATAGGTTATAATAGATATCATAACAGGGCGTATGTTTTTTTAAAACAACGACCAAATCCAGGGAAAAGGAAGGAGAACTAATAATGTACAAGGCTTATGTTGATGGCGCATGCAGGCCCAACCCCGGCCGGGGTGCCTACGGGTTTATCATCTACGATCCAAAAGGCGTGGAAATAAAACGTGAAAATGGGTCCGTTGGGGAAAAAGTAACCAACAATATTGCCGAGTATACGGCAGTAATCAAGGCGATCAGGTCTGCTGTTGCCATGGGTGTTGGCAGGTTGGCAGTCTTTTCGGATAGCCAGTTAGTGGTGAAGCAGTTAAACGGGGATTATCGGGTTCATGACCCGCAGCTAAAAAAGCTGCATACCAAAGCTCTATCCCTGTTGGAATGGTTTGAACAGGTGGAACTTATACATATCAGCCGAAAGAGAAACAGGCTGGCGGATGCGTTGGCGAATGAATACTACAGCCAAACGGCAAGCTTTGTTGCTGCAGAAGGATAGAGGCCAAGTTAATTTTTAACAATAGCTGGAATTCCGGTGTGCAGTTTTGTTATAACGCCCCGGATAAAAAAGCAAGAATACAGTAGCATCCTATATTTATACAGGGAAGGTATACCAAAAGTTTTTGGAAATAGCTTAAAGTAGTTACCCGGTAGTTTCCTTCAAATATTATAAAGAAAGGAGAAAGGTACTGTTTAAGAGTACCGTAAACTATGGAAAAAACAACCGAAGAAAAGTCGGCTATCCCTTCTTTTATGCCGTTTAATGTTTTAAAAACTGTAGAATATTATTTTATTGATGAACCCCGGATATTTCATATGTCTCAGCTGGCAGAAACATTCTACCAAGAATTTCTGCGCAAAGATTATGGTCCCCATACAAAAGAAATAGCAGACTGGTTCTGGTGGGCTGTTAGAAGACACATAATGTATAGGACCGGAGAACTTGAAAAAGATGAATGGTACAAAGGCAGCGAAGAATTTGAGGATTTTTTAAATATCGAGTACAAAAAAAGATACGCCGCTGCTTTTTCTTTTAAGTTGGCTGAACATGAGCTGCCCAGGCTGCCCAAAAAATATGTAAAGAAATATTTTTACCATCGGCTAAATAATATAGCATACATAACCCATCTCCTTGCAGAAAAACAGATACCTGTTGTAGGGTTTTTATGGTATGAATATTATAAAATCATCCCCTTGGAAGTCCGGGAAGAATATTTTATGAGCGAGTATAAAATAGATCCACAGGGAGAAATGGAGAAATTTGAAGAACTGCTTTGCAAGACAGAGGAAGATTACGAAAAAGAAAAAGAAAGTGCCTCCGGCATACCCAAAAAGCGGATCGGCCCTAAGGCACGCGTGTACAGGTTTCCTTTTAAACTGATACAAGAAACTGAAGCACCTGGCTCCCCTGTTCAAAAAAGGGCAACAGATCGCTATCTATCGAGGTTCTATAAATCTTGGTACAATGATCAGGAAATAGAGGCAGAGCCGGGAACCAAAACTGCTGAGATCCCCCGTAAAAAAGCAAAAACAGATGCCAAAACCACTAAAACTCCCCGTCAAAAAATAAGAAGAATAAACGATCGTTACATGTCGTTGTATTACAAATCGTGGTATTGCGAAGCTCCTTGTCAGGAAATAAAAGTGCCGCCAGAACAAGAATCTAAAACTTATAAAAAACCACGTTCAAGAACAAAAAAAATTATAGAGTTCCTAAAAGGGTTGGGGTTCTCAAAGATTTTTACTAGAAAACCGGCCTGGACACGATAAAAAGGATTCTTCTGCGGATGGATCGATAAAAAAGGAATAGCTTGGTAATTATTTCTTGAAAATGAAAAGGCATGGGTATATAATTTATTAAGTGTGGTAAGATTATATTGATAGAATAGAGGGTGGTGTAAAATACATGCGCTCAAATAATTTCATAAAAACCGGATTGTTGGCAAATTACCTTTATGATCTGGGATTTGCTGGTGTAATCTGGACAAGTTTTTTCCGTCAGCTATCATCTGAAGCAAAGATTTCAAATGATAAATATACATATCTCCTTCCCAAAGAGGGTGATATTATTTTATTGGGCGATTTTGGTGTGCCCCTGGCCATGGTAAATGTCCTTGAATTGGATGATTTGGTTCATGTCTACCGTCTTAAAAAAATCCCTGTAGAGATAATCAACACCAACAATAAGGAAGCAGAACGCAGAAAACAGCACGGGGATACTCCTGCCGAGTCTGACTCAGTTATCATTCAAAAAGAAATCTATACGTTTGAACCTTTACATTTCCAAACAGTATCATTTGAATCAAATACAGAAGATTTTTCTGTAAAAGTTTCACCTTCACTTGATGAAATGCTGCTTTCCTTGGGGGTTAAAAAAAGGATACCTTCATTAATGGACAAAAATTACAATATTGAGTATCTTAATCTGATATGCAGGTACATCAGAAATCATACCTTGGACAAAAAACGTGCTTCGGACAGAAGTGTTGCCGGTAAAATTTTATCTGCGTTATTTAAATTTCAGCAACCCGGTTATGGAAAGGAATACTTATATTCGCTGGCGGGTGGGCAAGAAAACAAAGTGATATACCAATACCTTGCCGGGTTCATAAGTGAAACAAGGTTTAACGTTTTAGATCTTTCAACTGAACAGTTGGACAATCTATTAAATTTTTCATCCTCGGAAAAAGAAAACCTTCGTGGTTTTGAATTTGCTTTTAAGTTACTTCAGGTTGATAAAATTAAACAGGGGCAAAGGGTGTATATCCCATTTGTAACAAGTGATGCCCTTATTCTGGAGACTATTCGGCGGTTGTGGCCTGCAGAGCTGCGATGTTATTCAGAAACCGGCTATGTTATTGCTGATACCTTGTTAGAAAAATATGCAAAATATATTTTAGCAAAGAAAGAAACCGAAGACATCCTTGCCACGAAATATTCCGCTGATCTCGTAATTCTATACCCTCCTTTTAAAGAGTATGTAGAGGATGTTAAAATTCTTGAAAAGTCTCTCTTTTACGAATTGATGGGTGACAGGAAAAAAGTAGAATTGGAAGTGCTTGCTCTGGAACATAGTTTGAGGAACTTGGTTCCTGGCGGTAGGCTGTTGGCCTTTGTAACCAATTCTATTTTAACCAGCCTGCGGTTTACGGATATCCGCGATAAACTAATGAGGGAAACAGCTATTAAGGCCATTATTAGTTTCCCCCCAAGCATGTTACATCCCCACTGGGGGTATGAGGTGGCACTTATCTATTTAGAGAAACCCTCACCGGGTAAAAGTATGCCTGATCATGTGTTTATGGGCAAAATTAACACATTTGGACCTACCCAAATTGAAAATGTGTTGGATGCTTATAAGAAGGGGGTGGCAACACAGTGAGTAAACGTTGGAAATTTCCCTTTTGTCTGCTTTCTGAAGTA
The DNA here is from genome assembly GCA_012518875.1 of Peptococcaceae bacterium. GTDB lineage: Bacteria > Bacillota > Desulfotomaculia > Desulfotomaculales > Pelotomaculaceae > Syntrophopropionicum. The sequence continues at coordinate 1,397 of JAAYRI010000220.1, read as the reverse complement.
GCAGAGGTAAAAAGAAAACCAGCGGTAGCAGATATAAATTTTCCTTCAAAAGCTTTTGTTATTGACAGTTCTTTTTTCAGTGATTTTGGTAATAGCCTAGGCTTGCCTCAAGAAATAATAGGGTTGAAAAAAAGGTATGTTGCTTATCGAGGAGAGCTTTGCATACAAGGATCGAACCCAAGGATCGCCTTCATTTGTCCCGAGGAAATTTGTTTAACAAATAGGGATTATTTTATTGTTAAGCCGTGCCCGGGAAAAATATTAAATAAATATCTGATGATTCTTTTCCGTTCAGGGTTGCTTGAGGATCAGATTAAACAACTGGCTACAGGCAAAAGAAAACTTTTGGGGGTAAGGGGAGCGCGCAACCTAATAATACCTTTTCCTCCCTTGGAAATACAGAGAAAAATAGTGGGGGGTTGGGATGCCCATGCCCTACTGGAAATATCTCTTAGAAGAAAATTAAAACTAAGCCTTGATAAATTAGAGTACGCAGTATTCGGGAAACAGGAAAAATTGGCAGGAGTTTCGGAAAAAACAAAGGAAATTGCTAAGTCACAAACTTTTTGGGTTAAAAGGAGCATGGTTAAAGGTGATTTTTTTTCCCCAGAATATTACATTCCTGCTCCATTAGGAGCAAAAGAAAAAGAAGCAATTTCTATAGAGGACATTGTTACTATTCAAGGTGGCCTTAATATATCCAAAGATGAATGGAGGCAAAGTGGTGTCCCCGTTTATGGTAGCGGTAATGTATTGGAAAAATATTTTAGGGATAAACCTTTGGGTTATATTTCGGATATAAAAAACGAAAAACATGGTGTTTTGCAGGACGATATACTGATGTGTGTAATAGGCGAAGATTCATTAGGAAGGTCGGCTGTGTTTTCGGGGGACCTGGCCTATACAAACCAATCCCTAATTCGGTTATCAGAAAAAGGTACAGCTTTTGATCCCTACTATTTGACTGCTTATTTTAATACCAATCACTTTAGTAAGCAGATAACAGCTCATAGCAGGGGTGTAAAACAGAAATATGTGAGAAGTCATGACCTGGGCAAAATAAAAGTAATATTACCCGATCTGGAAAGACAAAAGCAATTAAGCGAACAATACCGAAAATGTGCGACTCAATTACAAAAAATAAAATCCAGCATATCCCCTGACAGATTATCTAAAAAATTGGTAGAAAAATTACTTTTATAAAGCTACATGTTTTGTAAAAAATTTATAGTCCGGCAGGATAAGTATAAAATATGATCTGAAAAGTTGTGTTGTATTGTATATGATTAAAAATTTCTTTTAAAAAATGTTACCGATTTTCGTGTTATTGCCTATAAATAAAAACGAACCTTCTATTTTCCATCGATCCTATAAAACTTTGGCCTTGGCGATTTTTA
>JAAYRI010000028.1 GCA_012518875.1 Peptococcaceae bacterium | reverse complement strand
TGTTTTATTGTGTTTTTTAAAATGAAGTCATGTTTGGCTAGGTTGTAAAAGGTTGATCACGATGGTCTGCTTGACTCTGCTACAGGAAAGATGGGATACCTGCCTACTTTTACTTGACACTAACGAAACTAATCCCAGGCTTGACCGGTGGTGAAATAGCGGATATGATAACAGAAACCAATGCCTGTTTTCTATAGAGGGCAATCTTTATATTGATACCCACCCTTCGTTTGCTTATGAAAACACATCGCAATTACAAGCACAAGAACATTATATTGTGAGGTGATACCATGAAAAATCTCTATATCACAGGCAACGCCGGGTGTGGCAAAACTGCCATAGCGCTGGGCATTGCCCTAAAACTAAAAGAAGAAGGTGTCAAAACCACCTACTTTAAGCCTGTTGGCAGTCGCCCCAAGTCAGCCCGTGGAAGGGACAACGACGCCTTGTTAATGCAGAAAATCCTACACATGAAAGCCGGCGTCGAACATATTGCCCCTTTTACGGCAGGAACATCATACCTTTCCGGCCTGACAAATCCTGAGAAGGCTATGGCCAGCATCATGGCCGCATACAGGGCCATTTCTGCTGAGGCAGACCTGATTATTATCGATGGCGCCACCTTCCCGCATGTGGGCGCCGCTTACGGCTTAGATGTACTCACCTTGACTACGCAGTTCAATGCCTCAATTTTAAATGTTATAGAGGTGGAAAATGATCTTAGCGTGGATGAAGCAATTCTTTTCAACAACTGCTGCAATGCGTGTGGGCTGGTGATATCAGGACATATCTTCAACAATGTCCCCAGACAGCTACTGGCTAAAACAGAAGGTGTTTTCAAACCTATTTTGGAGAGCAGGGGCTGTACTACCCTTGGTATTATACCAATGAGGCCGGAAATTGCCTCACCCACGGTTGCAGAATATTATGAGGCCCTGGGGGGCGAACTTCTTACCGGGGACGATAAATTAGACAAATTGGTAGAAGAGATCGTTGTAGGGGCCATGACAATGGAAAGTGCCCTAAGATATATGCGTCGTTCGGCCAATAAAGCGGTCATAATGGGAGGGGATAGAGCCGACATGGCTCTGGCCACCCTGGAAACCAGCACCTCAGCCCTGATATTAACGGGTGGCCTTTACCCTGATGTAAAGGTAATATCCCGTGCTGCAGAGAAAGGTGTCCCCATCATTTTGGTCCATTATGATACATATACAACAATTGAAAGGTTAACGGAAATTTCTAGACGGATTAGCCCCGGTGACGCCGCCGGCATCAATATTGCCAAAGAAAATATCGAACATCACTGTGACTGGAGGTCAATCATCGAATCACTTAATGAAAAATAATAATGCGATGGTTTTTGGCCTGTCGGGATCAGCCGTCAGGTTTTTTTACCCACCACCCTAGATTTGCCATAATTCTTTTATGCAGTAATATTTAAATTTTTGGCTAAACTAAGACAGAATAATAGATGGGGGGGATTTGATGTCTGACCAGAGTCCTACCAGCGAATTGTTTGAAAAAGATATCGACTGGTCAGGGATCATTGGGGTAACGGTGCCAATATCAGAAGTCCAGGTTTATCAGAGAGCAGAGAGTATTGACCTAAAGGTAATGGATGATGGCGTTTTAAGGATACAGGCGGCATTAAAACTTTTTGCTATGGTTGCAGCAAGGCTGGATGAAAAACATATTTTTAACCCTGCCCAGGTTTTTACCAATGTCATCAATGTCAATGCATTCCTCCACCTAAAATCTAGAGTTACACGGGAGGACATATTGTCTATAGACTATGACCTGATCACAAAGAACTATGCTGTTCGTCCCGATAGCATTATTATTAGCGGGACGCTGAGACTGAGGATAAAATATATCATGCATCTTGTGTTGGAAGGCGTAGTGCTTGATTTTGCCAGCAACAGAGTAATTAACGGTGCTACTGTAAATGTTAAGGATCAGTCAAGCGGTGAAATAAAGGCATCCACGACAACAGGCAGCGATGGTAGATATTTTTTCAATAACCTGCATCCCGGTATTTATCTTGTAGAGGCTTTTACAGATTCCCATATGCCACTACAGAAGGTAAGTGTAATAAAAACCTGGGACACTGTGAATTTTATTCTACATCAGTAAGGGTAAAGTGTCATAGCATGAAACCATCATATGCCTACTGTTATTTAGGTATTTCCCCCACATATTTGATTTCCCTTCCACAATGACCACAGTTCCTACCAGACAGGCCCACGCCTTGGATAGTGTAACCAACCCTACTAATTATCTCACCCCCACATTTAGGGCAAAAGGTATCACTTGCCCCAGGAACCTGGACATTTCCAATATAAACATAATGCAGTTTTTTAAGCGCGATTTCCCTGGCCTGCATTAGTTTTTCCACCGGTGTAGCCGGCAGATCCATTTTATACATGGGGAAATAGCGGGAAAAATGCAGAGGAATGCCAGGATCCAGGGAAGCAACCCAGCTTGTCAAACGTTCGATTTCTTCTACTGAGTCATTCAGCCCGGGAATTAGCAGGGTGGTCAGTTCAATATGGCATTCTTGTAGGGCTGTCTCAACAGTATGCAAGACCGGCTGCAAACTACCTTTGCAATATTTTTTATAATAATCCTCTGTAAAACCCTTAACATCTATATTCATAGCGTCAATATAGGGAAGAACTTCCCTCAAGGGAGCTTCGTTAACTAAACCATTTGTTACAAGCACATTTTTCAAGCCCGCCTCCTTCGCCAATTTGGCCGTCTCATACACAAACTCATACCACATAAAGGGCTCGTTATAGGTATAGGCTAGGCCGATATTTGGATAACCCATGTTGGAATAGTTGGAGGATATTTCAACCAGATCTACAGGGGTAATATCAGTGGTACCTGGTTCACCCTGGGCTATTTGCCAGTTCTGACAAAACTGACATTGGAGGTTACAGCCAAATGTTCCTGCTGAAAGGATATAGGAGCCGGGATTAAAATGATATAGTGGTTTTTTTTCAATCGGGTCTATTCCGTAAGAAGTAACCCTACCGAAATTAGTTGCATAAAGGGTACCACCATTGTTTTGCCTGGTGCGGCATATACCTGCCCTTCCATCCTGTATCTTGCAATAATGTGGGCAGAGAAGACAGGCTGCCACATTTTTGTCCCTTTTTTCATAATATAGTGCCTCTCTCATTTGCATCCCCCCTTTTTAGCAAGCCACCATGAAATCGACAGAGATTTAGCATATACACGTTTTCCTATTTGTACCTTTCCACCTTGAATCTTTTAAGAACAACTGGCTCATCCGGCCCAATACCCGCCTTCTGCCGGGCTATGTCCACCTGTTGCGCTGCTGTGTCTATCCCCGCCAGGTTGGGTAACAACAAACCACTTCGTTTACCAGATTCCACTATTACCCCATACTTTGTGGGATCCAATTGTTGCATGCTATGGATTTGTTCAGGCGGCTGTAATACATCCACGGAATAGTCGAGATCCCTTAGTTCATCCCTGCTAACAGGTTGAAAACGTGGGTCATGCATACCGGCGCTGATGGCGTTGGCTATAACCTCCTCGGCAATACAGGCTTGCACCGGCTCTATGGTCCCTATACAACCGCGCAACTGGCCCTGCTTTTTAATGGAAACAAAAGCCCCTGCCTTTTTCTTGAATTTCCCCGGTATATCTTCTGGGACAGGAGATTGAAGGCCATTAACATAATCCTCCAGACCTTTACGTGCCAGTCTAACCAAGTAGCTTTCATCATGTTGTCTTTCCCTTTCTACCTGTGGTTTGGGGTATATTTCCTGCAAAACTGATTTTTTAATGTTTTTGGGTCCCGGCACCAGGGAAGCCACCAGGTAGCCAACCCCAAATGGTCCTTCATAGGATAGAACCTCTGCCTTGACATCATACCCGTCCAATGCACCCAGCATCATCACAACGGAGCGATAGCCACACTCCCCGGCGCTGCTAATCAATTCCGGATCCATTCTAATAATACCCTGCACGTCAGCTGCAGCCAGTAATTGTGCCAACCTCCCATCAAATTCTTTTCCTCTGGGAAGATAACCGGCTGGTGCATCATGTGTTAGACCATGGGAAAGGTCTCCACTGGCCAGTAGGGCCACCTTGCGCCCCAAAGCTTTGGCTGCCTTACGAACAGCAACACCAAAAAGGTAAAGTCTTTGTGGTGGTGCCAGTACCATTGACACATGCACCAGGGGTACCTCCAACCTAGCCTTGTGGAGAAAATATAACGGTACAACTGCACCATGATCCAGGCGCAGATCCACTCCATACTGTTTTTTTTCTTCTTCAGCCAGTTCAACCACAGGCAGTCCCATCTCGGTGGATTGTCTATTTATTTCCCGAGCAAGATCATGATCATTATCAACCAAAAATCTTACGTTACCTGCCCTGAAGTGACCCAGATCACCCTTCAAAAGTGGTAACATGTTAATACCCACCACGTCCCGGAAAACAGGTGCATGTGGTGAAATTATTACAACAGTCTCCGCACCGCTTTTTATAATTCTTCTACCCAATTCCACCAATGCATCTTGAGTGGAAGAGATTTTTGCTGCCTCTGCACCACCAACCTCAGGAACAGCTATGGGGGGATGTGGACAAACACCGCAAAACACTACTGACATTTGACATTCTCCTCCTTCCCTGGTTTCTGAAAGCAGCTTATCAAGTCCAATCCTATAATATACCCGGATCATTTGCCTTTCTTTCCCGCCGACTTACGGCAGACAGTTTCACAGGTCTTAACTGCTTGGCTCCCGCACCCTATGTCCGTGGCCCAGGGGCCGTACATCATCATCAAATGAAATTGGTTTATTAATTGTAAAATACTCATGCTCAGTATTTTTGTTTTATCTTTTATCCGCTAGTTCCTATGGCACTGCCTGTAAGCCAGGTTTTTCACCTTTATCTTGTTTGGTTTTTACTGCAGCATTATTACCATATCCATCTCTATCATGCCCATATACCGTAATGTAGGAAATATCCACCCAGGGCGAAAAGAAAAACCCCGCAAACTGCAATAACCCCACTATATATTTTTGCATTAAGAAACCTCATGCCGCCCACCACTACCGCGGAAATAAGGCTATACCAGGCAAGATCAGCCAAAATGTGTCCGGTAAAAAAGGATGTTAGACCAAGGGTTCCTTTTTCCATGGATATGGTTATATAACCGAGACCAACTGTCACCCACCACAGAATCCAATAGGGATTGGAAATGCTCACCAGTATGCCCATTAGTACCGGATGCATGTTTTTTAGCATATTGCGCTGCCCAGCCCTATCACTCTTAATGTTTGCATTTTCATCTCTTGCTTTAGCCTCATCCAGCAGCGGATCATTCATCTGGAATGTAATCCGACCTTTTATAGCATCACAAACCATACCAATGCCCATGTACAATAAGAAGGCTCCTCCTAGGATTGCAATAGCTTGCGATATAAAACCGGCCGTCAGAAAAACCGAAAGCCCACCAACCAGTGCCAAAATTAAAGCCAGTTCTAAGATCCCATGGCCAACCACAATCAAAGGTCCTGCCCAAAGGCCCCGTCGTGTAGTCTCTGCTATTGTAACAGTAAGCAGTGGGCCCGGCATTATCGCCCCGGAGAAACCAATGACAAATGATGTGACAAAGATTGTATATATCCCCAAAAAACCACCACCAAAATCCAACAAAATGACTGCCATTTAATAGGCCCATCATTTTTGATGGGCCTTCATAAGTTCGACATCCAGGCAAGAGATAGGTTGCTATGGCACTAAATTTTGAGGTTAGAAATTTCCTCCTGCATCTGGTTAACAATTTCATCTACCGTCTTTGCAGCGGAAGTGAACCTTTCTACCAGTGCAGTCTGTTCGCTAGTCGCCTGATTTACAGAACTGATTCCATCCATAACCTGTTGTGAATGGCTGATAATCTCCTGAACCATAATAATCATGTTATTGAGATCCGCCACCAAAGACTTAACTGACTGAGAAGCCCCACTAGCAGCACTGTATCCTTCGGTTACTATCCTCTGATCATCTTCCAGGCTGGCTGAGGCCTGGCGGGCATGCTGTAAAGCTTTTTCAAATAGGCTGTAAATCCCCTTTGTAGCAGTGGCTGCATCCTGTGAGCGTTTTTGTATTTCTGCCGCCAACGCAGTAAAGTTGGACTTTTCCCCGGCTATTGCCTCGACTGCTCCCACAGTATCCTCCTGGGTTTTAGATCTATTGCTCTTAGAGATGCTCTTCATTTCTGTAACCGCCTTCTGAGCCAAGAGGTTAGCCTGATCAGCTATTAGGGCAATAAACTGTATTATATCACCAATCTTTTCTAGATGAGACTCTAGTTCTTTAACAGATTCACTTGTTCGCAGCATCGCCACACTGCTTGACTTCATCTGCTTCATAAACTTCTCCAGGGTTTCTTCAGCACGGGTGAGGCTTTCAGCAGTTTTTTCAGAAGCATTGATAACAGCTTCTGAGCTGGACCCCATCTTGCCTGCTGCTTCAGAGAGCTGGCCCATTCTAGTCACTGCAGCATCAGATGTCTGGGCTGCCTTTTTTATACTGCTCTGAAGTTCATTTGTGTACTCTGCAGCATGAACTACCGAATGGTTCATTTTCTCCCCTAGATGCCGCAGTTTATTTACCATGTTGACAAATGACCGAATTAGGTTGCCAAGCTCATCTTTGGATGACGTTTCCAGATCAATAGCTGTAAAATCCCATCCCGCCACCCGATCAGCCTCTGCTTCCAGCCTCTTGACGGTATCTGTGATCCTGTTTGATATATATATAATTAAAACAATCAAGGCAATGGTCAGGGCAGCCACCCCACCCAGAATTTGCCCCCTGGCTACTGCTATCTGCCTGTTGGTTTCCACCATGGAAAAACCAACCCGAAAGCCACCCCAATGGCGCCCATTAACATAAATTGGGGATGATATGTCCCACATAATTTCGCCCGTGTCTCCTCTTTTGTAAACCTGTAGTAAGTATGGTTCCGTATTCTGTGAGGAAGCCAGCCCTACCTCATCATTAAATATGCGTTTACTACGGGCGGGGTTATCACCAATCCCCCCAGGTTCAAAGACTCCACTTTTGGGATAAACATTATTATGAGTGGGGACATATCCATTTATATCCTGTGATACCGCGTATATCACAACCTGATCATTTAAAAACCGGTCTTGCACCTCACCCAAATTTGTATCTGTAAAAGAATCAAACAGGGTCCTATATTTTTGTGGCCCCTTATTAGTAGTGGGAACATAATTTGTATCAAAAATCTGTTCCTCTTCCATTACACCATGAGCAATAGCATCAGACATTATTTTACCCGATGTGGCTGCACCTGTTTGAGCTAGTATGATACCCCTCTCAAGCAAAGCATTGCGCAATGTGTTGGACTGGCGGTAAAGATCATAGGCCAGAAAGCCGACAAGCATAGGCAAGATAACACTGATTATAATAATACTATTCTTAAGCTTAAGGGATTTTACAGCAAATTTTCTCACCGGAAAAATCACCTCTTTTTACTCGTAGGTTAATTATTCGGCTTTTAAAGTAAATATCCTGCAAAATTCCAAATAAAAGGGCCATGGACTTGGAGAACAATTGGATGCTAAAAAGGTTCCTGGTTTGCTTATAGCCCCAAAACCCATAGTTCCATTGGCCCCTAAGACTATGACCTGTAAAACTAAAACCAATCTTCTATATACCTAAATATGCCTGTTTGATATGTTCGTCATTTAATAGTTTTTCGCCCGTGCCTTGCGTGTAAATTTTACCGTTTTCAAGGACATAAGCACGATGACACATTTTCAAGGTTTGCACTACATTCTGTTCTACCTGCAGTACAGTAACACCCTCATTGTTAATTTCCTTGATCTGTTCAAAAATTTGCGTGACCAACACTGGTGCAAGCCCAAGTGATGGCTCATCAAGAATCAAGAGCTTGGGAAGCGCCATGAGCCCCCTGCCCAGAGCCAGCATCTGCTGCTGGCCGCCGGAAAGGGTCCCAGCCTCCTTATACTGTTTTTCCTCCAGAATAGGAAACTGCTCAAATATCTTTTTCATGGTTTCTTTCCTTTTGGCTTTGGCCTCAGGAAAAAGTGAACCCATTTCCAGATTTTCACGCACAGTCATTTCAGGGAAAAGCCTCCTGCCCTCCGGTACATGGATAATACCTAACTCTGCAATTTTATATCCAGGTAGCTGGGTTATATCCTTCCCCAGAAATTCAATGCTGCCTTTTTTAACCCTTAAAAGGCCCGAAATAGCATTTAAGGTAGTTGTTTTTCCGGCTCCATTTGCCCCGAGAAGCGCAACAAATTCCCCCTGGTTTACCTCAAAGGTAACATCCCATAATACTTGTACATCTTTATAGGCTACATCAATGTTTGTTATCCTAAGCATAGGCCTCACCTAAATATGCTTTAATTACCTCAGGGTGATTGGCCACTTCCTGCGGTTTTCCCATTGCAATTTCCTTCCCAAAATTGATCGCTAGAATCCTATCAGAAATTCCCATCATCACCTTCATGATGTGTTCAATAATAATAATGGTTACTCCCGTATCACGAATACGCCTGATTAGATCTATGGCAGCCTCAGATTCCTTCGGGTTGAGACCGGCGCAGGTTTCATCAAGCAAGAGCAACTCAGGCTCTGTTGCCAGCGCCCTGGCTATCTCCAGCCTTTTGCGCAAGGGGATTGGCAGTCCCTTGGCTACCCTTGATCTGTAGCCATCAAGGTTGCAAAACTTAATAATCTCCGCCGCCTTATTCCTGGCCTTATTGATGTTACTTGTGCGCAGAAAAGCACCTGCCATAACATTTTCTTGGACGGTCATTCGCCGCAGGGGCTTGACCACCTGAAAGGTCCTTCCGATGCCAATTTTACATATTTCATGAGCCGGTAGCGCATCAATCCTTTTATCATTAAAATAGATTTCACCCGCTGTTATTGGGAAAAAGCGGCTAATCATATTGAACACAGTAGTTTTTCCGGATCCGTTTGGCCCAATAATGCCAAATATTTCTCCCTTATCCACTTTAAAGGATAGATCATTAACAGCCGTCAGCCCACCAAATCTCTTAGTTATTCCCCTGGCTTCTAAAATACCCATCTACACACCCCCGGATAAACCAGCTTTTTTACGCTGCGTAATACGTTTTATTACATCCAGTTCCCCGGCAATACCATTGGGCAGGAACATAATAATGAGACAAACCAGGATACCAAACACCAGTACATTAGCCGGACCAAGGGTTGTACGGAAAAGTTCACCCATTATAATGTATAGTGCCGCCCCAATGGTTGGCCCCCAAGTTGTAGCTACACCTCCCAGCATTACTACCAGGATCACCATGATTGATATATCAGTAAGGTTAAATACGATATCCGGATCAATAAAGGTGACATAATTCATATAAAAGGCACCGGCCAGCCCAGTGAATAAAGCACTTGGCAATAGAGCCAGGTTTTTATAGAAGGTTGTAGGAATACCAAGGGAAGTAGCAGCATCCTGATCTTCTCTTATGGAGACCAGGTAATAGCCGATTTTTGAGTGCACAATAAGGTAGGTTACCAGTAGGGTTGCCGCCAACATGCCCAGTCCGATGTAATAATAAACAATTTTTGATGTAATCGCCGGCATGATCAAAATCCCCTTGGCTCCGTTTGTAAACCCGGTCGCATTTAAAAACATCAACCGGAATATTTCACCCAGGGCAAGGGTGGCCAGAGCAAAATAGGGACCCCTTAAACGGAAGGCAATTGCTCCTATAGGAAGGGCTATTAACATGGCCATTACAGGGCCCAGGGCAAGCCCCCACCAGGGGGAAAGGCCGTAATGAAGGGTTAAAAGACCTGCTGAATAGGCACCTACACCAAAAAAAGCAGCGTGACCAAAAGAAACCTGCCCCGCATAACCACTAAGAAGATTCCACGCCGTGCCAATAGTGGCCCAGATTATAACCAGAATTAGAATATGCTGCTGATAAGGCGCTTTAATAATCACTGGCAACGCAACTGCAACCAGGACAAAAACAATTGTCATCAATGTATTTTTGTTTAACATATTTTTCTCACCTCTTCACCAAACTCCTTATACCACCCGGCAGGAACAAAAGCACGAGTATGAACATCACTAGCCCCACTACGTCCTTATAGCCCATAGAAATATAGGTGGCACCTAGAGACTCGGAGAGCCCAATAACTAACCCGCCAATAGCGGCGCCCCAGGTGCTGCCCAAACCACCGAGAATGGTAATGATAAAGGATTTAGCCGTAAACAGATGCCCCACATCCGGGAAAAGGTAAAACAGCGGTAGAAGAAGTGAACCGCCAGCGGCAGCAAGGGCCGCACCAAGACCGAATGTAATCATTGTAATTTTTGATGAGTTGACGCCCATAAAAATAGCTGCGTCCCGGTCCTGTGAAGTAGCTCTAATTGATTTTCCAAGATCAGACTTGGTTAAAAACATATGCAAAAGGAATGTGAAGGCCATAGCGATAATAAATCCAATTACGAGCGGCACACTAATCGACATGGCACCGATATATATGGTATCTGAGGAATAGCTGGTTACAACAGAACGGTAGTCGGACTTAAAAAATAGACGAATACCTTCCGTTAGTACCAACATAATACCAACAGTGAGTAAAACCTGGTTTTCGGGCAAGATGGAATCCACCTCAACCAGCCGGTTAATCATATATTTTTGAATAAGGCATCCCAGGAAAAACAATACCGGCATGGCTATAAACATACCAATATAGGGGTCGATGCCGTAATTGGTAGCGCAGATATAGACCACATACATACCCACCATAACCAGGGCGCCATGTGCCAGGTTGATGATCTTCATAACACCCATGATCAAAGTCATGCCAATGGCAATTAGCGAGTACATACCACCAAGCAGTATGCCACAGATAACTGTTTGGCCGAATTTTATCCAAGCATCCTCCAAAATTTAACCCCACCCTCCATTTATGCAAAAAAAATCAAAAGCATTTTTAGTGGTATAAATGGAAGGAGCATCAGCTCCTTCCGTCCTGCTGAATATTTTTTTATTATGGTTGATTATCTCTCATTCCATTTTGGGACGGGGTAAACATAGTCGGATGACTTAACCTCCTCCGGCCATATAACCTCCAGCTTCCCATCTGACCATTGTACAACATAGGTGTTTGGTTCATTCTGATTGGTAAAGCCTTCCCAGTCAGCAAACTTAATCGGCCCCATGATAGTCTGAATATCAGTGTCCTTTAAAGCCCTTTGAATGCTGGTACTGGACAAGTCTTCAGCCCTGTTAAGTGCATCTGCTATGACATACATAGTAGCGTAAGCCTGCGCACCGTGATAATCAGGCTCTTTCCCGTATTTCTGTTTGTATTTTTCATAATACTCCGTTGCACCCGGCCAGGCTACATTTGGCACCCACAAACTGGTAGAAGCTACAAAGTCAGAGGCAGCTCCAGCATTTTGATAGAATTCGGGCATAGTGTACCCCGCACCGTTGCCAACAAAGAGCTTGGTGTCGAAATTCAGTTCTTTCATCTGTTTGACAATCATAGAAGCATCCATAACATAGGAGGTTGCAAAAATCATATCCGGATTAGTGCTTCTAAGGTTGGCTAACATCGGCTTAAAGTCGATGGCGCCATGTTCGTAAGCCTGATCAAAAACAATATTGATACCTCTATTTTGGCATTCTTCACGGAAACCTTTAGAAGAAGAGGTACCAAAATCAGTGTTTTCGAAAATGATGGCTACGCTTTGTGGCTTAACTACCTTTTCCATCATATCCCAGAAGGCTCCTGTGTACATGCTGGCAGGGGCAGCAGTCCCCCTGAAAACAAAATCCCAGCCCTGTTTGGTAATATCATCGGATGAACCGGTAACAATTAGGAAGGGTGTGTTCAGTGTTTGGGCCGAGCCTGCTATTACGTTGGTGCAGGCGCTGCTGTAACCACCGCTGAGCATGGCTACCTTATCCTGATTGACAAGCTTTTCAGTTGCAGATCTGGCCACATCCTGTCTACCCTGATCATCTTCGTACATTAACACTATCTCTTTATCGCCAATAGTAGTTTTACCCTCAGCCTTAAGTTCTTCATAAGCCATGTCAAACGAGTTTTTTTCCATTTCGCCAAACATAGCCTCACTGCCGGTAAGTGGTAGTATTATCCCTACCTTCACCTCATCTGAACTAGCGCCACCGCCGCCACAGCCGGCAGTAACAAGAGCCAGAAAAGATAAAAGCAGCAAAACGGTTAAAATCTTTCTATAATTTTTCACCAAAATCCCCCTCGCTAAGCAGTTTTTATGTAGCCCTGAAATCAAGCATATCAATGGCCACACCAGTTATCTCCCCAATAAAGCTCATACATTGCGACTAACTACTATTGTTTTCGATCACCTCCTGCTAATATTTATATTAATATTGACTCTAAATAATATCTAGCAACACCCATATTTTCAATACTGTTTAGCTAGTTAATGTTTCCAGTGTGTTCATTTGCATCTATTGAGCATAAAACACCCAATGTTCCATGCTTAATACTGTATACAATAGCCAATCTTTAGCATTTTTCGCATCATTATTATAACATATTAACTATCTGGCTCGTTAATAAATTCCTCTTAATTATATGTATTTTGTTATGTATATTGAATACCTGAATACAGGAATACAATAATATATAGGCTTGTTCACTACTTCAACATGTTTTCTCACCTGTTCCCATACCCTAAAGAAGGTCACTAATCAGGTGCAGTCTAAAAGCCTTAGCCCACAATAATGTGTTCTTTGACATAATGATACCTATCCTCCGGCCTCTTACCCCGAAACATAAACAATAGGGGTATAAATCCTATACGGCCAATAAACATAACCACAATTAGCACCATCTTACCGGCCGTAGATAGATCCGGCGTTATGCCCATGGAAAGGCCTGTCGTGCCAAATGCAGAACAAATCTCAAAGACAATCTCGGTAGTTGAAAAATTTTCAATGGCTGAAAGTGTAACAACAGCCACTACCATTAGTAATGCGGCGACAAAAAAAACCATAAACGCTTTAATGATATCCTCTTGAAATAATTCCCTATGAAAAATCTTAGTGCTTGACTTTCCCCTTAAAAAAGATAGCAAGCTGAGTACAAGCACAGCAAAGGTAGTAGTTCGGATGCCTCCACCACAGCTGCTGGGCGAAGCTCCTATAAACATCAACAAGCAAAAAAACAGCAGCGTTGAATGATTATAGGCGCTAATATCCACCAAACTGAAACCACCACTTTTAGTTGTCAAGGATTGAAAAAGGGACACTGTGATTTTTTGATGCCAGGGCATTCCTGCAAGAGTGCCATATTGCTCAGATATCAATACAAATATGAAACCAACCAGAAGCAAAACAAAAAAGGTAACTGTGGTTATTTTTGTATAAAGGGAAAATCTAAATTTTCTACTTCTCCTCCAGGTACTGATGTTGGTGTTGATTTCTAGTAGTACGGGGAAGCCAATAGCACCGACCAACAACAGTGAACTGATAACACCTTGTACCACATAGTCATGCTGCAACCCCTGCAAACTATTGCCAAACAAGTTAAAACCACAATTTGTGAAACCAGATACACTATGGAACAAACCGGAACCAAGGGCACTAAGAAAGGGAGCCTGATAATTGGCCATAAAATGCAGGGTTAGAATTAGTGCACCAACCAATTCAAGAAAAACAGCTACTTTAAAAATGAAAAGAATTAAGAAAACCATCCCCTGTAACGATAATTGGTTCTGATCGGCACTAATCATCATCCGTTCCCGTAGTCGGATTTGATGTCCCCTCATTACAAACAGCAGGGTACCCAGGGCCATAATACCAATGCCCCCAAACTGCATAAGAAAAACCAGAATAAATTTACCCCCAATGCTGAAGGTACTATCAAGAGCAACGATATCCAGTCCTGTAACACTGATAGCGCTGGTGGCTATAAAGAGGGCGTCAATGGGATTGAACCTTACGCCCGGTTGCAGGGAAAAAGGCAAGCTTATGAGCGCTGCCCCCAGGATCGCAAAAAGGAGGTATCCCAGCACAATTAGCTGAAACGGGGTAATCGTCAACTTATTTCTTTTTAACCCTTTTAAATAAAAACCCTGTTTATCTATGCGACCACCTCCCTAAGCTATACAAGGTTTATTGTTTGCCTAAAAAAAATATTAAAACAAACAAAAACCCGGGCAAAAGGATTTATCGGCAGCCGGGTTTGGACAGATCAAATAATTATAATATATCTCACATCCATCTTTCCACGCTGACGAGGTTAGCTGACGGATTCGGGCTGAAAGGATAGCCCTACAATTTGGCCAAATGCTAACAGCACACAGCCAAAATGATTCACCCCGGTAAGGTGGTTCCCCCGCTTCTATTTAAGAATTAAGCGATGTCCTATAATGAATATATTATAAACCTACTGCCGGAAAAAACAAGTGCTATTTATGGGAATAAAGGGATATTGGTTTAATTTCTGTTTCTGCAGGATTTTATCTGACAAAAAACGAATACAAATTTTAGTGAAAATAGAAGTAAACAGATGCAACAAGGTTGGTGGAGGTGCAATATTGGCGGGGATATCAGGGGTTTTGCTAGAATATATCTCCCCCAGGCCAGGTAAATGGTCTACCCTGCAAAAGGGTCTATTTGCATTCCCTGGATCCGATTATATCCTTGTAGCTGCTGTATCAGCATTATTTACCATCAGCACCGGGGTGGTTGGAGGAGGTATTGGGCACAAGCACTATTTTATAAACCGACAGGTGGGGAAAAATTACTCCTCTTCCCTTCCTGCAAATGAAATGACTAGTTATTTAGAGTCACAGTTTACGTTTTATAAAGCAGCCGCCACACAATGGGCAGCCCTGATGACTGCGGCTCCCATAGTAGATGCCTGCTGGGCCCGGGTAACATATCAGAAACACCAAATAGACATAATTATCACGGCCGGTGTAAACAACGCCTGCTCTGCTGGGGTAACCCCCTATTGCGCTCAAGGACAAGACAAAACAATGCCCGGCACTATTAACACTATGGCCTTCATTTCTAATGCCCTTACACCGGGTGCTTTAGTTAACGCCATACAAACAGCAACAGAAGCCAAAACCCAGATCCTACGTGAGTTTAATATAACCTGCCCTGTTACAGGCAGCTTCGCCAGTGGAACAAATACAGATGCAACATTAATTGCGGCTGCCACCGATACTGCATTTTGCGAATACGCCTATGCCGGACCGGGAACCCTATTAGGTTTTATGCTTGCCTCTGGGGTACGTGGAGCCTTGACACAGGCCCTGAGGACCTATCTGGGCAACAGAAGCAAGCGTTTATAATCACAAGAGCCCTAAAAAATAACTCTGTGAGGGGATCGTCTATGCTAAACAACAGGAGGGCACTTCTTTCTACGCTGCTCTTTTTTTCATTAACCCTGTTTATCATCATTCTGCTACAGGGCTGCAATACGCAAATTAAGCCAACCAGCGGAACCAGTTTTCCTATGCAAATCATTGATGATCTGGATCGAGTGGTAGTTATCAAAGAACCTCCCCAACGCATTGTTTCCCTGGCACCGGCCATCACCGAAACCATTTTTGCTCTTGGATTGGGAAACAAGGTGGTAGGGGTGACCAGTTATTGTGACTATCCAGCTGAAGCGACAACAAAACCGCAGGTCGGTGGCTTTTCCACCCCCAGTGTGGAGTTGGTGATGGTTTCAGAACCGGATCTGGTATTTGTGAATACCATTAACGCCAGCTATATTCCCCAATTGGAGAACGCCGGTCTAACAATTGTTGCAGTGGAACCCCTTAACCTGACAGAGGTACTGGATAAAATTAATTTAATCGGCAAGGTGACAGGCGCAACAGAGGCTGCAGATAATCTTACTGCTGAAATGCAGCAACGAATTGACAACATTACCACCAAATTAGATGGTCTAACTGATGAACAAAAACCTACCGTATACTTCGAAATATGGCCGGAACCCCTTACAACAGGTGGTGCAAATAGCTTTGTCGACAGCCTTATAACTGCAGCAGGAGGTAAAAATATCGCCGGTGACGTGGAACAGGATTGGGTGAATTTGAGCCCTGAGGTATTGTTGGCCAGGGATCCCCAGGTAGCAATTTTATGCCACCATGGTTCATCCCTGCAGACTATACAAGAATTTAAATCACGACGGGGCTGGGAACGGGTGTCCGCCATTAAAAACAATCGTGTCGGTTTAGTGAGTGATGAGAACATTGTAGTCCGCACAGGCCCACGTGTGATAGAAGGTTTTGAATTTATAGCAGAATTGATCCACCCCGATTTAATAGATTAGAAGACTTTTAGGGGAGACAATTAATTGAACCAACACAACCGGAGCTTGCAACGTAGGGCGATAGTGTTTAGCTTACTGGTTGCCCTGGGGCTGGCAATAATTTTATGTACTACTATAGGCCCTGCGGGGATAGCATTTACTGATGTTCTGGCCATGTTGGTGCGCCGTATCCCCTTGATCGGCAGTCTGATACCCCGTGGCGAATGGCCGGCAAATTATGAGGTTATTATTTTCCAGATGAGGCTGGCACGGGTGGTCCTTGCAGCCCTGGTTGGTGCGGGACTGGCAGCCTCTGGTGTGGTCCTACAAGGGCTCCTTGTAAACCCAATGGCTGATCCCTATATCCTGGGTATTTCTCAAGGCGCTGCACTAGGGGCAACGGTAGCCATGCTATCGCTCGGGGGAACAATAATTGCCCTGGGCATATATGCAGTCCCACTGGCGGCATTCCTATGCGGCCTGGCCACCTCCATAATTGTATACCACCTGGCCCGGGTAGGAAACCGGATGCAAATGTCCACCTTACTACTTGCCGGTATAGCCGCGGGATTGTTTCTTTCATCTATAACCTCATATCTTATGATTAGCAGTGGGCAAAATGCCCATCAGATACTATTTTGGCTGGTAGGTGGTTTTGCGGGCCGCGGCTGGGATCATGTGAAAATCTTGCTACCATATATCTTTACCGGTTATTTTCTAATGCATCTTTATGCCCGCCAGATGAACATAATTCTGCTGGGGGAAGAACCTGCACAGCACTTGGGTATAGACGTGGAGAAAATGAAAAAGGTTTTACTCGCAGCGGCCACCCTTACCACTGCAGCAGCCGTTTCTGTAAGTGGTGTTATTGCTTTTGTCGGATTAATCATCCCTCATGCAGTACGCATACTGGCCGGCCCTGATCACCGTGTCTTACTTCCTGCCTCAGCTCTAACGGGGGCAGTCTTCCTGGTTTTAGCAGATGCACTTGCCCGTGTCGTTGCAGCCCCTGAGGAAATACCGGTGGGCATCATTACGGCTCTTTGCGGTGGCCCCTTTTTCATTTATCTATTAAGAAAAAGGAACCACCCAGATTTTTAAAAAAAAAGCGCTGCTACTCCCTTTTTTGCTACATATGGAGGCTATAATAGTGCCTTTAATCCTTAAAATAAATGATATTGAGTGTTCATACGGAGCTATTAAGGTACTAAACGGGTTATCTTTTTCCGTCGGAAGTGGAAATTTTACCGGTATAATTGGCCCAAATGGTTCCGGCAAATCAACTCTTTTAAAGTCATTGAGTCGGGTGTTGAAACCCATTAAAGGCACAGTGTTGCTGGAGAAAAAGGACCTTTATAAGATGGATACACAGGAGGTAGCCAAGAAAATGGCAGTGGTCCCCCAGGAGACTGCCATAAATTTCCCGTTCACTGTTAAAGATATCGTCATCATGGGCCGGTCCCCACATCTAGGCCGCTTTCAAAATGAAAGAGAAAAAGACTATGCAGTAGCCAGGCAAGCAATGACCCTGACGGGGACTCTTCACCTTGCAGATCGGGCAATAACCGCTATTAGTGGCGGTGAGAGACAAAGGGTAATTATTGCTAAAGCTCTGACCCAGGAACCAGAAATAATTTTACTTGATGAACCCACTTCACATTTGGACATCAATCACCAGATAGAAATCCTCAGCCTATTGCAACAACTGAACAAAGAAAAAGGGCTAACAATCATCTCTGTCTTTCATGATCTTAATCTGGCAGCACAGTATTGCGACAGCTTAATTCTTATGAAAAAGGGTGCTATCTTCTCGGTAGGTAAACCATCAGAAACACTAACAGTTGAAAGCATAAAAGAGGTCTATGGTGCAAATGTTTTGATCAGAAAACATCCCATAAGTGGAAGGCCCTCCATTGTTCTTCTGACCAGAAAAACACAAACCGGCCCTAGAAATGGCCGCATTCATGTGGTTTGCGGTGGTGGGGCCGGCGCCCCCTTATTGGGACTGCTAGCAGGAGAAGGCTATGAAGTAAGCACAGGTGTACTCAATGCGGGGGATATAGATTGGGAAACAGCAAAGGTTTTAAACATTGTGGTTATAGATGAAACGCCTTTTTTGCCTATTTCAGAACAAAGACATATGGATAACATAAAACTCCTTGCTGATATTGATGTGTGCATATTGGCAAACATTCCTTTTGGTTGGGGCAATTTAAAAAACCTTGAGGCCGTGTCTATTGCCCAGAGTTCTTCCAAGCCTGTTATGATTATAGAGAAACAGGATATTAGAGAGCGTGACTTCACAGATGGTAAAGCAGGGTTATTATATAACAATTTGAAGGTCAAAGGCGCTTTTGTAGTACGTGATGAAGCCGCTGCCCTGAACCAACTGCAGAATTTGTTGTAAGTTTTACTTCCTTTTTAGATATTAAATATTGCAACCAACAACCCTTGTTGTTATAATAAGTTGTAGCAATAATTTTACAATCAAATAAAGACTGTTTTTAGACCGCTCAATTCTACCAGCTAGAAGCGGGGGAACCATTATTCTTTGGGGTGAATCATTTTGGCTGTGAGCTGTTAGCATTTGGTCGCCGGGTGTAAGGGGGATTTTATGTCCCAGCCCCCACAAGAGTTACCGCCCGCCACCAAACCTAACCACCCACCACCCAAACTGTAGGGCTATATTCCTTCAGCCCGAATCCGACAGCTAACCTCGCCAGCGTTGAAAGGGAAGCAGTATAACCATATTTAAAGCTGCATAATTCTAACATGCGTAGTATTATGCACCCCTTTTAACCCCGAAAATTACGCCACGGGGTTTTTTTAACCTAAAAATGGTATGGGAGGGAATCAAATGTCTGCAAAAAAAATTAGGGTCGCACTTTTTGGTTTTGGCCGCATGAGCCAGGCCGTTGCCAGGTACCTACTTAGGGATACATCTGTAAAACTTGTGCTTGTAGCCAGCCGCAGCAATGGTGAAAGAATAGGCCGGGACATTGGGGACATCTTGGGAATCCCCACCACCGGCTTGACTGTAAAAGGATATGATCAGCTTGCCCAGCTTATGGTCACAACACGTCCCAATATTGTAATCGATTTCACCAATCCGGAGGCAGGACTCGCCAACCTTAAGACAGCAGCCAAATTTGGCGCTCATCTAATTGTGGGCACAACAGGGTACACCAAGTTTCAAACGGAAGCCCTTCGTTCCATTGCAAATATGTATGAGGTTAGCCTGGTCATGGCGCCTAACCTTTCTATCGGTATTAATATGCTTATGGACTCAGCGAAAAAAATGGCTAGTATTTTATCGGGATTTGATATTGAAATAATAGAGGAGCACCACCGACACAAAAAGGATGCTCCTTCCGGTACTGCCATCCGTCTGGCAAGACTAATCGCAGAAAATGTAGGCATAAATCCTGATAAGGGATTGATTTTTGGTAGACAGGGAAACAAAACCGCCAAAGGAAGAGAAATCGCCATCCACGCTATACGTGGTGGCGGAACTATCGGGGTGCATAAAATTGTATTCATCAGTGAAAATGAACGACTGGAAATAAAACACGAGTCATTGAACCGCAATGCCTTTACTGATTGCCTCAGACAGGTTATAGAATATGTCCATGTCCATCCACCAGGTATTTATACTGTGGAAGAAATCCTGGGCTTGGAGGCACCAACACCTAGGACAAGGATCGCTAAAATGGATGTGTCGTAGGCCATTTAGTTCTGAATTCGCATTTTTACTGTGGACAAATCCCCGGGTTGGTGTTAGGATATTGGTAACTGAAAATAGGATACTGTCCAGGTACCCCTAAGATGGGGTGAAAATGGGAACCGGGTGCAAATCCCGGACGGTCTGGCCACTGTAAGTGGGGAGCGGCTCCTTTGATGCCACTGGGCTAACATTTAGTCCGGGAAGGCTGGAGAATAGCTGGGATCCACAAGTCAGGAGACCTGCCTGGCAGTTGGTACCGCCTTCCGTAGAAAGGCCGGGGTGCTATTTGATATTTACTGTGTTGTATGGTTTGAAAAACCCGGATCCGCTCGAAGGAACCGGGTTTTTCATTTATCTCCTTCTTCCAACTTCTTTTATCCGTTCATCGTGAACGGTTTTTTTTGCCCAGAGTAAAAGGGATTTGACAATTTTGGGGATAAATATATGCTAGAAATAGATAAACCTAAATAACATGTCGAGGAGTGGTGATTATGCGTAGACGGGGAAAGGTCTACCGCAATTCTGCGGAGAGGCATGAGCCCAGGGAAAAACGCCCCATTGCCCCAGGACACCCTGTTCCCAAATTAGAAGAAGAACCTCAACAGGAAAAGCGGGTGCCACAAAAAAAACAGGAGGTAAAGCCAGCCGGACTGCCATTAACAGTGGTTCTGGAAATACTTGCTGCAGAGTATGAGGATGGGGCATTAGGGAATGCGCTATGTAGGGTCGCAGTGCACCTGGCAGAGGAGAGTGGAGAAATCGCTGACTTTAGGGCCAGGTGGGATGTAGAACAAGAAAACCCTTCCGGTAGCCAGTCAACATATCTATTTGACCGTCGCCAGGCTATGGAACTGATACGTTATCATCAGAACAAGGGG
Organism: Peptococcaceae bacterium; assembly: GCA_012518875.1. Classification (GTDB taxonomy): domain Bacteria; phylum Bacillota; class Desulfotomaculia; order Desulfotomaculales; family Pelotomaculaceae; genus Syntrophopropionicum. The sequence continues at coordinate 8,788 of JAAYRI010000028.1, read as the reverse complement.
AACAGGGAAGCCCAAAAAAAAGAGGAGGAGAAACTCCTGATAGTAGAGGGACGCCTACTTCTTGGGCAGTCTACCCCACTAAAAATCACCAATGATGATTTGGAAAAGCTAGAAGAATTCATAAGGGGGCATGGGTTTTAGCCTTTACAGGACATATGTACCGGTGATACCTTATGTTGCAAATACCTTCTGTGATCTAATTATAAACACAGGAGCTTTAACGGATCTATTCCCTGCTGTTAGCGGCTCTTATCTATCCTTTGCTAAAAAACGAATCTATTCCAGCTAACCGTGGATAATAATTTAAAAATATCCTTGTTATGATCTGAAAAAAGAGTACTACTAATAAAGGGCCGGCACTGGTGGGGTGACAGTTTTGCCTGAACAATATCAGGTAGCAATAGCCGCTACAATCTTTCTAATTACATATATTATAATCATATCCGAAAAAATACATCGCACTATCATTGCCCTTGTTGGTGCTGTACTGGTGATATTGCTAGGCATCATCAATCTAGAAAAATCTGTGCAGGCTATTGACTTCAATACCATCGGCCTGCTGGTTGGAATGATGGTCATTGTTGGGATAACCAGGCGCACTGGAATATTTGAATACCTGGCCATTAGGGCTGCTCGGTACTCCAGAGGGGAACCACTGAAAATTATGGCTACCTTATCCCTTATTACAGCCATATTGTCTGCCTTTCTAGATAATGTCACCACTGTATTGCTAATTGTACCCGTCACCTTATCCATTGCCAAACAGCTAAAAATTACACCACTGCCACTTCTAATCGCTGAAATTATTGCTTCCAACATCGGCGGTGCGGCCACATTGATTGGGGACCCACCGAACATCATGATTGGAGGTGCTACCGGACTCGGGTTTATGGATTTCCTTTTTAACCTGGCCCCGATTGTTGTTATAATATATGCCTTAACCATCCCTTTACTTCAACTCATTTACTGGAAACAACTGTCGACAACAAAAAACCTAAAGGCGGGCATAATGCAACTCAACGAACAGGAAGAATTAAGAAACCCTACCCTACTGAGAAAAAGTCTGCTTGTATTAGCCCTAACCATTTTAGGTTTTATTCTTCACCAGTATATCCACCTTGAGTCTTCTGTGATCGCCCTATCGGGGGCCACCCTGTTGCTACTGATCTCCAAGGAAGACCCTAAACAGGCCCTGCAGGCGGTAGAATGGACCGTTGTTTTTTTCTTTGTTGGCCTCTTTGTGTTGGTTGGGGCACTAAGAGAGGTTGGCATAATTGAAACGGCTGCCGGATGGGCCCTTTCATTAACAAATGGGAGATTACTTCCCACAGGTATGCTTGTCCTCTGGGTTTCAGCTATTGCTTCATCATTCGTAGACAACATTCCATTTGTGGCCACGATGATCCCGCTAATTCAGGATTTAGGCCGTATAGGCGGTATCACTGATCTGAATTTCCTGTGGTGGTCCTTATCTTTGGGGGCCTGCCTGGGTGGCAACGGGACCATTATCGGCGCTTCAGCGAATGTTATAGTGATCGGCATGGCTGAAAGGAGGGGCCAACCCATAGGTTTTATGACTTATTTCAAGATAGCCTTTCCAATAATGATTATTTCCATTTTAGTCTCAACAGGGTATCTCTTTCTCAGGTATGCCTTTCACACCCAGACTGCAACACTCATAACTTTCGGGGTAGGTATAATCATGATGCTGCTAGCCAGGCAATTTACCTGTGAACTTTCGAGAAAAAGCCTGGTAAATGCCCCTCCTGGTTAGATTTTGCCACCTTCATATAGCTATCCAATAATAAGGTCAGCTGGATAGCCATCCCTTACAACCTATTTCTCCTCCAGAGCCCTTAGTTTACTGTTTTGTCCTACCACTACTAAAACATCCCCCTGCTGCACAACCTGTTTAGCACCAGGTGATATAATAACATCATTGCCCCGCCTTATGGCCAGGACTGTTACCCCATGCTTAAACCTTAATGCACCCTGGGCTAGTGTTTTCCCTGATAAGCCATCGGGTGCTGTCATCTCCAGAATGCTGTAGTCAGGTGAAAGATTTATTTGATCTACAATATTTTTGGAAACAAGGGCTTGGGCCACCCGTACACCCATATCTCGCTCGGGGAAGATCACCTTGTCAGCGCCGACCCTTTCCAAAACCCGCCCATGTAGTTCAGTTATAGCCTTGGATACAACCATTTTTACTCCCAAATCCTTAAGCATCACAGTAACCAGGATATTGCTCTGAACATCCTGCCCTATAGCTACAACAACCACATCAAAATTACGGATGCCAAGTGCCTTGAGAGCCTGTTCATCCATGGCATCGACCTGGGCGGCGTGGGTAACCCTATCCATGATATTGTTTACCTTTTCCTCGTTTGTGTCTACCGCCAACACGTCATAACCCATTCTGGTCAGGGTCAAGGCCAGACTTGACCCAAACCGGCCCAGACCGATAACAGCAAATTGTCTCATTTCCCAAACCACCAATCCCTTGTTTTTCTGTTTTGCCTTATCTATATACTACGCCTTTCACCCAGGGTATTATGTACCGTTAATACGACTGGTTATACAGCAATAGCCTGCAGGCAATTCTAGCGTGCCAGGCAAATCATTTCCTTATCCTTAAACAGTTTACCTTCCTTTACCAGTTCATCTGCCACCACACTAAAAGTCAAAAACTCCTTTATGTCCGCCTTTTCCATCACCATTTTAATGTCACGAGCATTGCCAATTTCCTTAACGGCAGCATATAATGATTTCTTTTTGGCATCTATAAATTCATTTAATTCCCTATCCAACCTGTTTGTACGGTAAACAGTGTCATTGCTTTTAATCAGATAACCAAGTTTAATAAATTCCTCTTCACAAACACCATCTTTTTCTGCGAACAACAGCATCCTGAATAAATTTTCATCCATTTCCCTAACTCCTTTCCAGTTAAATCAGTTTGATCAGGCAACAATTTCCCACACCGGCCATTCAATTTCTTGTCACCTGTTGTTACCTATCCTTCCCTATCCCAAAAATGCATTATAAGAAGAAGAATAAAAAACACCCTCATTTTCGGTGAAGGTGTTTTCGAGAGGGAGGAGATAGGGTTATTTAAATATTTAATAACTTAGAAATATTTTGGGACAGGCTATGGTCACCTTGCCCACTTTAGCCATTATTCATTGCTTATCGCTATTATAATAGCCACCTTACACCATGTCAAGCCATGTTAAGCACAATTTAATGTTTTTTTGGGCATGCTTATGTCACGGCATGTTATGCCATATGATGCAGCTCATATTTTGCTTTTGTATAGCACCAGGTTTTCCTCAGCCAGTCTCTCCTCCCAGAGCATCTGAGCACCCCCAACCCTTCACCATAGTCAGTCCTGGATTCATCCTCATCATATGCTAGCCTTGCAAGAATTTCAATTGTGAAGTTGTCTGGGCCAAATTCATCCCATTCCTTCTGCAATTCCCGACACGGATGAAGGCCACATCCTAGTTTGACTCTTGTCCCGTTGAGCCCACCCCGTAGGTCTTGGGTCTCTTTTAGAAAATACCGCCCATCACCGGTTTCATTTGTTTGTACTGGAGCTTCAATTCTTTTTTCTGTCCCATGTAGTGTACTGTACCTCCCTCAGCTAGTACCTACCATCTGTCATTTCAATCCTTATAACCTCGTTATCATCATTAATCCAGGCCTTTACTTCAGCACCAATACTAATATCATCAAGGCGGGCATCAATTCCATTCTTGTAAAAGATTGCATTCCTTGCTATGTCATATTGGGATCTCACACCAATGCCTTCTCTAATTTTTATCATTTTCTGTGAGCCGCTTGTTACCAGGTCGCTAACTATACCTTTAACAGCTACATCTGCTGGAAAAAAAGATGGTTCCAGAGAACTAATTGTAGTAATTTTATTGTCCACAACCTTAATTTCTATGTATTCGCCCTTATTCAATGTAGAAACATCCATATCGCTGCCGGCCTTATCCAGTTTAACACCAGCAGCTACCTGTAGGGTTATTTCCGTGCCGTCTGCACAAACAAGGCCCAGCCAATACTGATCATTAATTGCCAGGATGGAATTTACCACACCCTTGTATTCCTGCCTGTCACCTGATGATCTAACGTTAATATAAACAGCGTGCCCATTTTCATTTAAAATTAGCTGGATTGCCTCACCAAGCCTTAATTCACCGGATGCTATACCAGTCTCATTCCTAAAAACCCCACAATTGGGGTCACACCGGACAACACCCACACCTTCAACATACACTGTCCCGCTATCCTGATCAGCTCTTAAGACGATACCATCCAATCTTCGATCAGCAGGGCAAGGATCTGCATATCCAAGCTCTACAATGTTGGACATCAAAACAGCCATCTGGGCCCTATTAATATTATCTTCCGGCTTGAACATATTGCCGGGATACCCCTGCATAATGCCTTTCTTGACAACAGCAGCCACACCATCCCGGTATTCACCCGGGATCTGATCCGCATCACTAAACACTAGGGCACCACCGGCAGGTTCCAATTTAAGTGCATGAAAAGCCAGCATGGCCACCTCTGTTCGGGTTGCGGGGGAGTTTGGTTGCATTAGATATAGATAATTCCCATCTAGTATACCAAGGTTAACTGCGGTTATCAGATAACCTCTTCCCCAGTTTAGGCCCGCGGGCATCCTGTAGTTGACGTTTAGCCCTTCTGCTGCCTCTGCCTGGTCTTCCAGCCCAAGCATCCGAACCAACATGGTTACTGCTTCCAGCATGGTTACATTATTATATGGTTTATAAACAGCATCCGGGTAACCAGTAACTACCCCGCAGGCTACCATCTCAACGGTGGCCTTTTGTGCCCACGGAGCCTCCCCCAGGTCTTTAAGTTCACTTCCTTCAGCCTTTAATGTCCATCCCCCGGCAAAAACCATCACCAGCATAACTATTGCAGAGGCCAAGAAGCATAACCTAATATTTCTAAAGTTTAACAAGCACCATCCCTCCCAAAATTTATTTATCTTCAATAACAACATTTTTATATGATTACCCCACAGACATATTCGGGCAGAGATCCATTCCCCCATTTTTAGTAATAAAGGCCCGGCAACAGTGACATGCAGCCGGGCTTTTGTGCCAACGAAGATCCTATTTATCTCCTTCTTCCGGAACAATGCAAATAAAAACAAAGTTCTGATCATCTGTACTGCTAAACTGGTGCTCCACATCAGAAGGAACATAGGCTATGGAGCCCTCTTCCAGCATAACCTTTTTTTCCCCGGTGTACAACACCCCTTTTCCACTAAGAACATAGTTAATATGGGGCCAAGGGTGTGTGTGGCATGGGGTACATCCCTTTTCCTTGAGGGTAAATAAGCGCATCACCCAGCCTGCCCAGCCCTCATGGGGCCCTATTAGTGATTTTTTAAAGGCGTTTAATGCCCCAGGTACAGATACCCTGGCCTCTTCCAGTTCACCAACGTTACTTACAAACATAAAAACCCCTCCATAGCTTGCTGATCCCTTTTACCCTAACCCTGTAGTTAAGCTAAGGCTAACTTTTCCTTTCCAACTCCAGCAGATATGCCTTGATGTCCAATCCACCACCAAAACCTGTTAGTCTCCCGTTAGAACCTATCACACGGTGGCAGGGGATAATAATGGGGATGGGGTTACGACTACAAGCATGCCCTACCGCCCTGGATGCCTTGGGGTTACCCACACTGTGTGCTATTTCCCTGTAACTACGCGTTTCGCCATAAGGTATGCCCGCCAGGCTTTTCCAAACACGGAGCATAAAATCTGTACCATCAAGGGTAAGCGGTAGGTTAAACCTTTTTAGTTTTCCAGCCAGGTACTCCTGAAGCTGCCGGGCTGCTGTTTTCAATGTGTCAGTTTCAGAAATAATATTGTCACGGGGTGTCTGCTCATTCGCAAAATACAAATTGGTTATATTGCCATTCTTTTCTACTATCCCAATTTCCCCGATACTGGTTTGGTAAAAATATATATTATTCAAGGTATGCACCCCCGTGTTGAAATGCGGTCAACCAACTAATTATCATATTATACCATAGGTAAGCAATTTGGCAGGGAAAAAACATTCAAAAAAGGCGCGTAAACACCCGCGCCTCCAACTGCATATTATTAAAACAAAACACAATCTGTTGCCTCCTCCGGAACCCGAACTGGCGTCCTAAGGTCCGGTTAGGAGCTAAGATCACCAGACATGTTCAGTTTCTCTAATATATCTGCCGTATTTTCAAGCCAATCCCCCTCGAAGAGTTCGATTAGTCCCTTATCGCAAGCTGTAGCGATCCTGGGGTCAATGGGAAGCCTGGCCAAAATATCAATTTCATGCTGCCCGGCAATTTCCTCTAGATGGCTTTTACCGAATAGTTGATGTTCTTTTTCACAGTCAGGACACATAAAATAGGCCATGTTTTCTACTATACCAACTATCGGGATATCCATCATTTTGGCCATCTTAACTGCCTTTGAGACGATCATGGAAACAAGTTCCTGGGGTGATGTTACAATTATAATCCCATCCACAGGAATCGACTGGAACACTGTGAGAGAAACGTCTCCCGTACCTGGGGGCATATCGATAAACATGTAATCAATATCGCCCCAGATTACATCCGTCCAGAACTGCTTTACAGTGTTGCCAATAATAGGCCCCCTCCAAACAACAGGATCCGTTTCGTTTGGCAGTAGCAGGTTTGTGGACATGATTTCAATCCCTGTTTTGGTTCTTGTAGGCAACAGCCCCAGTTCATTACCGGTTGCTTTTTCCTTAATACCGAACGCCTTGGGTATGGATGGTCCAGTAACATCCGCATCAAGAATAGCAGTATTGTAATTCCTCCTCTTCATCGTCACAGCGAGCATCGCCGTTACCAATGATTTGCCTACCCCACCTTTACCACTTACAATACCAATGATTTTTTTAATTTTACTCAGTTCATGGGGCTTTTCAAGAAGATCCTTGGGTGGCTCCTTCCTTTCAGCACAGTCTTCGCCACAGGCGCTGCATTTTTGATCACAATCTTTGCTCATTTTCTCTCTCCTTTATGGTTATATGTTATTTAGATATTTAGATGCGATTTTGCCCTGCCCTGTGCCTGAGGCACCTGCCACATCCATGCAAATGCACTCTACCATCACAAAGCTTGTAATCCCCACCCTCAATCTTCAGTATGTGGCCCCCAACCAAAAATGCTGCGATTTTCTTGCGGGCGTCATTGTAGCTTCTCTGAATGGTAGTACGAGCAACCTTCATTCTTTCCGCACATTCCTCCTGTGTCATGGCTTCATGATCTATTAAGCGGATAGTTTCAAATTCATCTATAGTCATTATAATTTTTTCCCTGGCTGTGGTGTGTTTTTCGTTGAGCGGCCCAAATAGGGTACTCTCCGGTAGACTGCACACCTTCCTTCTTTTTCTCGGCCGGGGCATAATTTATTCACCTCAATACATGATGTTACTCATAGGAACTGTCTTAGCAATCCCCCATCGCCTTCAATTTAATGTTATACCTACTCATAACCAACCACCCCGTCTACCCCCGTTAATATAGACTGAAGGTGTTCTTCCAGAATTTCTTTTGTTGACCTTTGTTATTGACATATGCCCCTTATAGTTTTATTATACGCTGATATGAGTATATGTCAATGTTTAGCTAATCCCGTTGCGTGTGGTTTTATTTTTTGTAACACATCAGTTAACGTAGCAATAACATGCTACCCTCTTTTGCTGATATCTGCTACATTAGTCCATCCTTTTCATTTATAAAAACCTTCCTTAGAATTCCATTTCATCTACCGTCAAACACTGCCTCGGCTGCTAATGCATTATTACAATAGGCAGCCTCCACACACCTGATCACAACACTAGCCGCCTCTATCCTGGCTTGATCATATATTGAAAAAAGCATTTCAGCCCGTTCCCGATTCAAGTATACCTTCCAGTATCCCGCCAGTAAATAGTTCTTTCCTTTATTCGTTATAAACCCGATCACGTCTTCCACAGGGAAACCCAAAAATATTCCTACCTCATGTGGGCAGGTATGTGTGAATTTGTTTTTCAGCAATCCTAATTTTGCCTCCAGATTAACAGCATCTTGATAACCCAAGGTGTTTAAAAAAAGCAGGTTATTATTTTTGTTTAAAACTCTCTTCAGCATTTTCTGCTTATAAAACAGCACTGTTACTGTCTCCGCGGTGTTTTTTAGCTCATAATATTTCAGGTTGAACCTTTTGCATATTTCCTGTTTATAACAATGCCACAAAGAAAAAACATTTTTTCTGCGCCTGGAGAATGCCAACAAGGTCGATGGCTTTTTCCCCATAATAGTAGTGGCGGCTCCAAAAAAAATAACTGCTGCCAGGAGATCCTTTCCCTGTAACTTATTCAAACAATTTAAATACCGTATTTTTAGCGAGGTGTGCAAGCTCATTGCCTCCCAGAAAAAAGAGCATCATATTTTATTATGATGCCAAACCTGGCCCTAGTTTTATTCACCCGAACACCCTGCTTTTCACCTGTGGACTCTACAATATTAAACAAAAGCCATCGCCTAAATAGTAAACTGCTCCCCTTGGTAACAACTAATAAAAGATAGGCTGGATCATATAATGGGAAACACATCCTGGTACCATAGGCAGTGGTTTGTTTGTTTTAAATGTGATTTAATATTTAGGCTTTATTATTATCCTGCACAGTATCCACGGATAACACAAGTTTCTTCCTAATTTTAAAAGCCCAATCATCTAGT
>JAAYRI010000215.1 GCA_012518875.1 Peptococcaceae bacterium | reverse complement strand
GCGCCAGGCCGTCGGCACCGTACTGGCACATCCCCACCCCGTGGCCGTTCCCCCGCACGCTAAAAATGATCTTCCCGCCCTCCACCCGCCAATGAAAATGAGTGGAGGGAAGCCCCAGCAGGCGGCGCACCTCGCTGCCGCTGTAGAGCCGGCCGGGCTTTCCGATGCGCAGCAGCAGGTTGCGGCCGCTGGCACTCTTTCGCACTATCTCCAAGAGGGGATAATCGCCCCCCGCCGCGAGGACGGGCCGGGCCTCTTTTTCATCCTGCAGGGCGGCGGCGTAGGCACTCAGCTCCAGGGCCAGCTCCTGCCGGCAAGACGGCGATCTTTTGCAGTAAGGGCAGTCTACGCTCTGCAGGTAGGGGTAATCCGTACCGCTCTCCCCCCACAACTCCGCGGCCGCCTCCGTTTTTCCCCCGCAGGTGGAATGGTAGACGGCGGTGATCGGCTCCCCATCGTAGGTGAGAACCTGTCCCCGCGTGGCGCGCACCGCCTCCGCAATGCGCTCCAGGTAGGAATCTGCCTTTGCGGCCGGCCATTTTTTCCGGGCTTCTTCATCTTCCAGCCAGGCCTGGCAGCAGGTGCTCGCAGTGCAGAGGGCGGCACCGGGGTGGTTGGGGCAACCTCCCCCTTCCGGCCCGGCCCTCTGCCAGGCATAGGTGCGGGCGGCAACCGCCTGCGCCTTGAGCGCCTCCGGGTGGAAAGAAGCCGGCATCTCCGCTGCGATCACGCCGCGCACATAATCTTCCAACTCCAGCTCCTTCAGTTCACCCGTTTGCACCACGTAGATCTGCAGCAATATATCCCCGCTTGGGCCCCCATCTGCCTCGGTTCCCTCCCCGGCGGTTGTCCCCCCCGGGGCGCCCGGCAGATCCGCCGGCGTGCCCGCTTCCCCCTCCCAGACCCAGCAATCCCCGGCGATCGCCGCCGGTAGAAAGACCAGCACCAGAGAAAGACCTATGCAGTAGAGCAGCAAAAATTTCAAGGATCAGACACCTCCTCCTTGCGACCCCCTCTTCAAGATATATATTAGTTGACAAGCTGCGGGATTACTGAAAAAACCCGTTTAAAACTTTCTTTATTTGGACATAATATCCACCACAGGAGGGGGCCGCCCAGGCAACGGGCGGCTGTAAACCCCTCTTTGCGGATAGAAAACACACGGAGAAATTTTTCGGAGGTGAGCTGATGTCCAGCTTAAAGAAATTAAAAGACGGGGTTCTCCATCTGCTGCGGCGCCTATATGCCGGGTTGTCGGGATGGGGGAGAGGGTTTATCCGGCTCTTTTTCCCGGCCCGGGATGCACAGCAGGCAGACAAGCCGGGCCCGGCCCCAAAGGGGGCTTCCGCCCTCGCTGCTGCCGGAGAGCAGGGGGAACGGAAGAAACAGGGGAAAGCGGAGAAAATGGAAAAAACAGAGAAACCGGGCGGACTTCTGCCCCGCAATTATCTGCCGTTGGCCGGGGCCTACGTCCTGGCACTGATCCTCTTGGCGGCTGTTATCATCTCCAAACAGGGGCAGATGCCCGGGCTGCAACTGCCGGGGAAGATCCTGCTCCCCAATAAGGCCGAATCCGGGCTGCCGGCCCCGGAAGTGGGC
>JAAYRI010000187.1 GCA_012518875.1 Peptococcaceae bacterium | reverse complement strand
GGGCAGTTCTCCTGTGTCATTTTTCATTTTTTAAGTGTCCCCCGGTGTTTAACTGGTGGCATGAAATGTCCAAATGAGTATAACTAGCAGTCTATTCTGTATGCTTACCTTTCACACTGGAATCAAAATAAAATTAATTAAGGGGGGAGCTATCTAACAGCACTAGGCGAAGAGGTTTTTGGTTATTTTATACCCACAGTTAACCTCATGGGTGTAGGTGCTTCCAAAGAAGTTGGCAACCAGGTGAAGGTACTTTGCGGTAAAAAGGTGCTCATTGTTACTGATGCATATTTGGGTAAGTGCGACATGACTGATGATATCAAAAGGCTGGTGGAGGCAGCGGGTGCAACTGGAGTTATTTATACAGGCGCTGAGCCCAACACCACAGACAAAAACGTCCATGATGGTCTTAAGGTATTCAAGGATAATTAATGCGACATGATTGTTACACTTTGCGGTGGTAGTTCCCATGATTGTGGTAAAGGTATCTGCATTGTAGCCACCAATGGCGGCAACATTCGAGGGTATGAGGGTGTTAATAAAGCTACCAATCCTATGCCTCCATTTATCGCCGTAAATACCACTGCGGTACAGGTTCAGAGATGATGCGTTTTTGTGTCATTATAGATACCGACCGCAACATCAAAATGGCTATCGCTACCTGGCGGGTAACTCCCAATGTGGCCATCAACGACCCATTACTTATGGTTGGTATACCACCTGCCCTTACTGTTGCTACCAGCATGGATTCCCTAACCCATGCTGTTGAGGTTTATGTTTCCATTGCTGCTACCCCGGTAACTGTTCCTGCCGGTTTAATGGCGATCAAGCTCATTTCTGAGAACCTGCGCAACGCAGTAGCCAATGGCGCAAATATGGTGGCCAGAGACAAAATGGCCTATGCTGAGTTGCTGGTATGGCCTTCAATAACGCCAGTCTTGGTTATGTGCACGCTATGGCCCACCAGTTGGGCGGTTTCTACAACCTGCCTCATGGTGTGTGCAACGCCATATTGCTACCCCATGTTTGCAATTTCGACATCATCGCTTGTCCCCAACGTTTTGCTGATGTTGCGGTAGCTATGGGTGAAAATATCAAAGGTCTATCAGTGCGCGCCGCTGCAGATGTGGCCATCACTGCCATTCGGACACTATCCAATGACGTGGGAATTCCCAGCGGCCTGACCGAACTCGGTGTCAAGGAAAGCGATCTAAAGATTATGTCGGAAAACGCCATGAAAGATGTCTGCAGTTTTACTAACCCCCGGGTATATACACTGGAAGATGTTATCAAGCTCTATAAAGAAGCTCTCTAGAATCCCATACAATAGAAGAAGGCGGTAAGGGGGAAAACCACCCCCTTGCCGTTTTCTGTTTGAACCTGACCTAATGGGTTATTATGGCACAATACAAACTCCATTATGGGACATTTGTTCCATAATTGGCCTTTGATTTGGTGGTAAGAGGTTGTTAGTGATGCTAACGACACTATAGTACCGGGGGACGGCTAGTGTGAAGGTGCAGGAACAAATGCCAAAGAAACGACACAGGAACCATGCCCCGGTGTTTCACTGTGTTTCTTCTCTAGCTGGTGGCATTAAAATTGCTACTAGATATAATTGACAGTCTATTCTGCAATTTTATGATTTCATTTTATTAATGGGAAAGGTGGTGTTGGACGGTTCCGGAGATTTAGGAGCAAAATTATTTAAAGGAGGAATTTTTAAATGGCATTAGGCGACGAAGTTTTTGGTTATTTTATACCCACAGTTAACCTCATGGGTGTAGGTGCATCTAAGGAAATTGGCAATCAGGTGAAGGTACTTGGCGGCAAAAAGGTGCTCATTGTTACTGACGCATATTTAGGCGAGTGCGGTATGGCAGATGATATCAAAAAGCAGGTGGAGGAAGTAGCAGGTGCGGAGGTAGTTATTTATGCTGGTGCCGAGCCCAATCCCACAGACAAAAACGTGGGCAATGGCCTGAAGGTATTCAAGGATAACAACTGCGATATGATTATTTCCCTGGGTGGCGGCAGCTCCCATGACTGCGGCAAGGGTATCGGTATTGTAGCCACCAACGGCGGCAATATTCGGGATTATGAGGGTGTGGATCAGTCCACCAAGGCTATGCCTCCCTTCATCGCCGTGAACACTACCGCCGGCACAGGTTCGGAAATGACCCGTTTCTGCATCATCACGGACACCGACCGTTTGGTCAAAATGGCTATTGTTGACTGGCGCGTAACCCCCAATGTGGCCATCAACGATCCACTGCTAATGGTCGGTATGCCTCCGGCTCTTACTGCTGCTACCGGCATGGATGCCCTAACCCATGCTGTTGAGGCTTATGTTTCCACTGCTGCTACACCGGTGACTGATTCTGCAGCTCTGATGGCAATCAAGCTCATTTCCGAGAACCTGCGCAATGCGGTGGCCAATGGTGACAATATGGTAGCTCGGGACAGAATGGCTTATGCTGAGTTCTTAGCCGGCATGGCTTTCAACAATGCCAGCCTTGGTTATGTGCACGCTATGGCTCACCAGTTAGGCGGCTTCTACAACCTGCCTCATGGTGTGTGCAATGCTATCTTGCTGCCCCACGTCTGCAACTTCAACCTTATTGCTTGCCCCCAGCGCTTTGCTGATGTTGCAGTAGCTATGGGTGAAAATATTGAAGGACTGTCTGTAAGGGCAGCTGCCGATGTGGCTATCGAGGCTATTCGCACACTATCTAATGACGTGGGGATCCCCACCGGTCTCACAGGACTTGGTGTAAAAGAAAAGGATCTCAAGGTCATGGCTGAAAACGCTATGAAAGATGCATGCAGCTTTACTAACCCCAGAGTGTATGTGCTGGATGACGTTATCAGCCTCTTCAAGTTAGCCCTGTAAGAAGTCTCCCTGCAATATGCAATAGTAAAGGCGGTAGGAGGAAGGCAAATCCTCTTACCGCCTTCTATTTTATCGTTTTTAGTCCTTGATGGCAAGATAAAGCTGTCTCCCATGTTTACAGGTTGTAATCCTTTATTTTGCGGTAGAGTGTGTTTCTACCGATGCCCAGTGCTCGGGCGGTCATGGTGATGTTTCGCTGGTAGTAATCCAGGGCATCTTTAATCGCTTTTGCTTCTATTTCTTCCAGAGAAGGGGGTGGTTGGCCGCTTCCTTTTTTTCTTAAAATGGTGGTCAGGTAGTTTTCCAGGGTGCGCACCCTATCTGCCAGGGTGGCTAGTTTTTTTTCGCCCATTTCTTTCAGCGCATCTTTTTCGCAGTACTGTTCCAGTAGATCCTCCAGAGAATGGGGCGGCGGATCGTAAGGGAGCTCGATAGCAGTGGGGCCTGGGCTGTGGGGTGTACAGGGAGCCGGTGGTTTTGCTGTCAGCTTGCTATTCAAGTTTTCCGGTTGAATGTTTTTGCCGTCACAGAGGGCTACTGCTTGCCTGATGGCATTGGCTAATTCTCTAATATTGCCGGGCCAGTGGTAATGACGTAATATTTCCAGAGCCTCCCTGGTTATGTTTACACGTGTGTTTAATTTTTTGACAAAATGTTCGGCCATAACTGGAATGTCTTCCCGGCGCTCTCTAAGGGGCGGCAGCTCCAGGCGGACAACATCCAGGCGGTAGAAAAGGTCTTCACGAAATGTCTTTTCTACCATTAGTTGCTCCAGGTTGGTATTGGTGGCGGCGATAACGCGCACATCTGTTTTGACAGGTTTTTCCCCGCCCACACGCAGAAATTCACCTGTTTCCAGGACCCGCAGCAATTTCACCTGGATGGCCAGGCTGGCTTCACCGACCTCATCCAGAAATAGTGTTCCCCCGTTGGCCAGTTCAAAAATCCCCTTGCGCAGGCTTCCGGCCCCGGTAAAGGAGCCCTTTTCATGGCCAAACAATTCGCTTTCCAGCAGGTTTTCCGCAAAGGCGCCGCAGTTGACGGGAATAAAAGCCTTTTTGGCCCGGTAGCCGGCAGCGTGGATAAACCTGGCCAGTACCTCCTTGCCGGTTCCCGTTTCCCCCTGGATCAAAACATTGATATTCTTTTTGGCAATTTTGTGGGCGATGGTCACCAGTTTGTGCATCACCTGGGAGGTGCCTACCTGAAAGCCAATTTTGTTGGCAATATCGGACCATTCTTTGTTGCAATAGCGTTCCATCAGAGTTTGATTCCCGTAGTCCATCGCCTTTTGGATCAGGTTTTCTAACATTTTAATATCATCAAAAGGTTTTTCAATATAGTCAAAGGCGCCCAGCTGGATTGCTTTTACAGCCGTCCTGGTTGTACTATAGCCGGTCATGATGATCGCTTCACAGGTAGGCTGCAGCTCCTTAATTTGCTGGAGCAGGGTCAGGCCATCTGTGTCGGGCAATTTTAGGTCCACCATGGCCACATTAAACCGGGTTTCCCTGAGTGCTTTATTTGCTTCGGCACAATTTAATACTACAGTCAGATCGTAGTCTCCTTTTTTCAGGAGGCGCCGAAAAAATGTACCCACCTCGATTTCGTCATCAATAATCAAAACTTTTGCTTTGGGCAATAACACCACCTCCATTTTGATGGTAATACAGTATCAATATTGCCAGGTCGAATGGCCAGGGACACAAGAGAACTGTCCCCTAGTGCTCTTTTTCCAAGTGTTCGGGGACGGGAAGAACCAAAGTGAAGGAGCTGCCTTTGCCTGGTGTGCTTTCCACGTCTATAGTACCGTCATGGGCTTCGGCGATACCTAGACTTACCGACAGACCCAGCCCTGTCCCCTTGATGGCGCTTTTGCTGGTGTAAAAAGGGTTAAAAATTTTGGGCAGATTGTCCGGTTCAATGCCAATACCGTTGTCTTTAACGGTAACCCGCAGCCATTTGGACCCGTTTTCATCCCTCGCTATCAGTGTGCAAACCTCGATAACTCTTTCCCGTTCCAGGCCGTCAAGGGCGTCCCGGGCATTGAGCAGTAAGTTTATCAGCACTTGTTGTATTTGGTGGGCATCAACGTTTATTCTCGGTAGGTTGGGGGTCAGGTTTTGCACGATTTTTATTTTGTTTTTGTTTATCTGGTAGCGGATCAGGCTAAGCACCCGTTCCATTTCTTCATTCAGGTCGGTAGGGGCTACAGGGCACTCATCCTGCCGGGAAAAGGTGAGCAGGTTTTGTACTATCTTTTTGCAACGCAAACCGGAACATATAATGTCATTTAAATAATCGGCCTCTGGTATTTCCTCATCTGTGTCCCTTTGCATCAACTGGGCGGTGCCGATGATCACCGTCATAGGGTTGTTCAATTCATGGGCTACTCCAGCCGCCATTTCCCCAATAGCAGCCAGCTTAGCTGATTGCATCAGCTGGACCTCCATTTTGGTTTTTTCGGTTACGTCCTTCACATGATGAATGATGCCGTCAATCTCGTTCTCTTCATTAAAGACGGGATAATAGAATACATCAAAGATTTTCCCTTCATCGGTTTGCAGTCTTTTATAGGATGGCTTTTTTGTCCTAATAGTTTCATCCATCAGGCATTCGTCGCATTTTTTGTCCCGGCCCCAGATTTTTTTATAGCACTTGTTACTATTTTTATCCTTGCTGTCCAGGTTCATTTCTAGGGGGAAACGGTTATTGCTTCTCAGGATGTTATAACACCGATCAATCAGTATTATCGGTTCGGTAACGGCGTTAAAGGTGGTTTCCCATTCGCTTTTGGCCTGGGCTACTTGTTTGTAAAGAATCGTATTCAGGATGCAGATGGCCAGCTGGGCGGAAATTTGTTTCACAAAATTCAATTCAGATGTTCCATAGGCTGATTTTAAATAACTGCCTACCAGCAATAACCCCGTGGCTGTCCCCCTGATAAAAAGGGGCGCTACAGCCAGGGAAACAGGCTGATCTAGTTTTTCCACCTCATATTTGGTAAATACGCTCTGGGGATTAACGTTTCCAAAGATTTGGGCCCTTCCTTCCTGATAGCATTCCCAGAGAAAAGAGCTTCTGGGGATAGAGTTGCTAACCTTGAGTTCCCCCGGCAAAATGGCTTGCATCATTAGTTCGTTGTCACAGGTGAGGGCAATACCCAGGATATCACAGGGTACGGCCAGGGGCATTTTGGAATAGACCCTTTTGATAATATCTACCACCGACATGTCTATGTTTATATCCCGCACCAATTGATTGATTATTTCCAGGCGGTTATTCTGTTTGATTATTTTTTCGTTTCTTTTTTTTAGCTCTACATAGTAATTCAATCGTGACGAGTGCACACCAGTGAGATTTTCAAGTAATTTTCTTTTATTGATCGGCATATTCTTCTCCAGAAAAAAATTTTGGATCATTTTATAAGGATCTTCTAAATATTTCTAAAATATCATTTTCATCAGCATCCCGGGGGTTGGTGATCAGGCAAGCATCCTTGAGGGCGTTTTTGCTTAATTCAGGTAGATAGCCCTCCTCCAGTCCCACCTTGGTTAGCCCCTCACCGAGGCCCACGTCGCTAATGAGGCGGCGGACGTTCCTTATCGCTGTGTCTGCAGCTGCCAGGTTGTTCATTCCGGTAACATTTTCACCGAGTGCTTCGGCAATCCACCGGAATTTGGTGGGGCAGGCCATAACGTTAAATTCCATCACATGGGGCAGTACACAAGCAATTGATTCCCCGTGATGCTTGTCCATTAAGCCATCTACCTGGTGGACCATAGCGTGAGAAGCACCCAGTATAGCATTGGAAAAGGAGATGCCGGCCTGCAGGCTGGCCATAGCCATGTTCCTCTTGGCCCGCAGGTTTGTTCGGCAGGCCACTGATTCCCGCAGGTTTTTTGTTATTAGCTGCATAGCTTTGAGGGCATGAACTTCGGTCAGGGGGGTGGCGGCCAAGGAGACATAGGACTCCACAGCATGGCTAAGAGCGTCTATGCCGGTGGCTGCAGTTAATTTGGCGCTTTTCGTCGTCAGGAGTTCGGCGTCGACAATAGCAATATCAGGTACCAGGGATTTGGAGATAATAGTCATTTTAAGATTTCTTTGTTGATCGACAACAATGGAAAACTGGGTTACCTCGGAACCGGCGCCTGCTGTTGATGAAGCCACCACCATAGGCGGCAGGGGATGGCTGACCTTGTTTATCCCTTCATAATCTTGAATTACACCCCCGTTGGTGGCCAACAAGGCGATTGACTTGGCCACGTCCGTGGGGCTGCCCCCTCCAACAGCCAAAATGCTGTCGCATTCCGTGTCCAGGTATTTTTTTAATCCTTCACCCAGTTCTATGTCTTTGGGGTTGCTGGTGACATTGCTGTAGACTTCGTAGCGAAGGCCAGCCTTTTTCAGGTGGGAAAGTGCTTTTTCCACCCACCCGGCTTTAATGACGCCTTCGTCACTGACAACAAGGGCTTTACAGGCACCCAGCCGAAGCAAGCTTTCTCCCACCTGGGCCAGAGCACCACAACCAAATATTATTTCGGGTGTTACAAACTTGCTTATGTTCATTGTACCTACCTTCCTGTTTAATCTAATTTAGGTCAAGCTCTGTTCCAACTTAAAACGGCATTTGCAAACAGAAGAATGGCGCCTACCTTATATTACACGCAATTATCGTTCCATATTAAAACGACGATTGGGTCGTTTTAGAACGGCAACCCCGTTTTTTGCCTAATCAATACATTAACATAAGTAACTAATTTACTGCAACCGCTATGTTGTATAGCAATTATGGCAAACCAGGGGCAGCCTTCTGTTTAACCCTGGTGGCACAGGTTGTGCTTATTAAATTAGGTATGCCCTCTTTGCCGCTGGCACTGGTGTAAGGCCTATTTTTCCTGGCAGAAAGGGCATAGGTAGGAAACAAATTTGGAGGCTGCTTAAGTGGGTAATCGGTATGATTGGTTAAAGGAGAACAAAAACAACAAGGCAACGACAGCCTGGGTTTATGATCGGCATTATGGCTGTGGCTGGATCAATGTTAGCCAGTATCTGCGGGATATAAAAAAAATGTTGCAATGTTTAGACAAGAAATATAAAAAAACGGGTTAATGGTTGAGCGCCACCATGCTTGGGGGTGTTCCAATTTGGGCCAGATGTATCAAAAAAGGACTTGGCGTATCACCATGATACAAGAAAATGGTTGATAAATGAGAATGCTTATCTCTTCGGTCCTGCTTGTTGTTGTGGTATGGGAGTTGCATATATTTCTTATGTAGATGACAAGGTTTCGTGAATGTTCAGTGTGTTTTGGTATTCCTGCCGGATTCAAAAATAAATATTTTATTGCTGTATCTATGGATAATTAATTCTTTAGTGCAAGGGGTTTTTAATTTTGCCAGAGGGGGGATGCGTCTGCTGCCTGTGGTCGAAAAACAAGCTACCAAATAAATAAATGCAAAAAGGAGTGTGGATATGCTTAAGAAAAAATTAAATATCAATGGCGTCAATAGAGTTATAGTTGTCGACCCGGAAGATAGATTGGTTGATGTGTTGCGTGGTCAACTGGGACTAACAGGAACCAAGCTCGGTTGCGGTAAAGCCCAGTGTGGCGCCTGTTCGGTGATTATGAACGGCAAGGTGATTTTCTCCTGTGCCACAAAAATGAAGAGAGTGCCCGATGAAGCTTTTATTACCACTATTGAGGGTATCGGTACACCTGACAATTTGCACGCCTTGCAGTTGGCCTTTGTCAAACATGGTACCGCCCAGTGTGGTTTCTGTATCCCAGGTTTTATTGTTTCCGCCAAAGCGCTCCTTGATGAAAATCTGTCTCCCACCCGTGAAGAGGTGCGGGATTGGTTCCAGAAGCGCAAAAATGTCTGCCGCTGCAATGGTTACAAGCCTGCGATAGATGCTGTGATGGATGCGGCCCGCTTGCTGCGGGGCGAAATTACGGTAGAAGACCTCAGCTTTAGGATGCCATTAGACGGCAAAATTTGGGGTACCACTTACCCACGTCCTTCAGCTATTCCTAAGGTTACTGGAACAATTGACTATGGTGCCGACTTTGGTCTCAAAATGCCCCCCAATACACTGAAGCTCAAGCTGGTTCAGGCTAAGGTTTCCCATGCCAATATCCTTTCCATAGATACCTCTGAAGCGGAAAAAATGCCGGGCGTTTACAAGGTTGTCACCCATAAAGACGTCAAAGGCAACAACCGTGTTAATGGGCTGTGTTTCCCCAACAATAAGGGGGATAGCTGGGATCGGCCGATTCTGTGTGACGAAAAGGTGTTCCAGTTTGGTGACGCCATTGCTATTGTGTGTGCCGACACTGAAGCCAACGCCCAGGCGGCAGTGGAAAAGGTCAAGGTAGGGTTGGAGGAGTTGCCGGCCTATATGAGTGCACCGGCTGCCATGGAGCCTGATGCCATTGAAATCCACCCCGGTACGCCTAACGTTTACTACAAGCAGCGGGTGGAAAAGGGTGAAGACACAGGCCCGCTAATGGATAAAGCCGATGTTGTTGTGGAAATTGAAGACTGCTATGTGGGACGCCAACCCCACCTACCCATTGAGCCTGACGTAGCCCTGGCCTATTATGACGAGGAGCAACGCCTGCACATTATGTCCAAGAGTATTGGCGTTGATCTGCACGCGGCCATGATCTGCACAGGCTTGGGTTTAGAGCCGGGCAAGGATCTGTTCCTGGCCCAATTTCCCGGCATCGGCAGCACCTTCGGCTACAAATTTAGCCCGACTATTGAGGCCCTGGTGGGTGTGGCGACAATGGCTACCGGTAGGCCCTGCTTCCTGAACTTCGATTACTATCAGCAAATAACCTATACCGGCAAGCGTTCGCCTTTCTTTATGGACTTGAAATATGGGGCCAATAAAGACGGCAAAATCGTTGCTATGGATGCCAACTATGTAGTGGACCATGGTCCTTATTCCGAATTTGGTGACCTGCTCACAGTGCGGGGTGCCCAATACATCGGTGCCGGCTATGGCATTCCCAATATTCGCAGCACCGGTTATACCGTCTGCACCAACCATGGCTGGGGTTCTGCTTTCCGGGGCTACGGTTCACCCCAGAGTCTGTTTGTCTCCGAGACCTTGATGGACATTCTGGCCGAAAAGCTGGGGATGGATCCGCTGGAACTGCGTTATGTAAATGCTTATCGTCCCGGCGATACTAACCCTTCCGGTCAGGAGCCTGAAGTATATTCCATGACTGATTTGCTCGATGCCATCCGGCCCAAATATAAGGCCGCCGTAGAAGAAGCGAAAAAGAACTCCACCCCCCAGAAGAAGCGTGGCGTGGGGGTCTCGGTAGGTATCTACGGTTGCGGTTTGGACGGTGTTGACAGCGCCGAAGTCTGGGTAGAATTACTGGCCGACGGCAAGGTCAAGGTGAGCACCAACTGGGGCGAGCACGGTCAAGGTGCCGACATGGGCCTGCTGGCTACTTCCCACGAAACCCTGCGGCCTTTGGGCATCAAACCGGAGAACATCAAGCTGGTGATGAATGATATGTTCCTGGCACCGGCAGGCGGCCCGGCCGGCGGCAGCCGTTCCCAGTTCATCGTTGGTAACAGTGTGGTAGAAGGCTGTCAGCAGCTGGTAGACGCACTGCGCAAAGATGACGGAACTTATATGACTTATGATGAAGCGGTGGCCAAAAATATACCCCTGAAGTATGTGGGTCAGTGGAGCACAGCTTCCGGCAACGCTTCTGCTTGTGATGAAAAAGGTCAAGGCGCACCTTTCCTTTCCTATATGTATGGCGTTTTCCTGGCAGAAGTAGAAGTAGACACCAAAACCGGCAAGACCAGTGTGGTCAAAATGACCCTGGCGGCTGACATCGGTAGGATTGCCAACAAGGCTGTAGTAGATGGACAAATCTACGGTGGTTTGGCCCAGGGCATTGGTCTGGCGCTCACTGAGGACTTTGAAGATTTGAAAAAACACACTACGTTAGCTGCTTGTGGTGTCCCCTATCCCAAGGATATTCCCGACAATTTGGAGATAATCTACCTGGACAACCACCCCCGGGAGCGTGGCCCCCACGGTGCCTCCGGTGTAGGTGAGCTACCACTTACTGCGCCCCATGCGGCTATAGCCAACGCTATTTACAACGCCTGTGGCGTGCGTATTATCCAGCTGCCGGCGCTGCCGGAAAAAGTGCTTGCAGGGCTGGAAGGCCGTGAAATACCGATTGTCAAAAGACCGATTAAGGACCCGGCATTTTAGTTGTTGGACTTACAAATGACTAAATAGTAATCTAACCTGAAACGAACTAAATAATAGTCTCTTTTAGTTCGTTTCGGGTTTCCTCTATAGTTAATATGCTCAGGGAAATGGTGAGGTATAAAAATGGATCATCAACGGCTGCTTGAATTGGAAGCAAAATGTATTCAGGACTGTCCCCCGGCCTGTGTCGCCACCTGCCCAATTCATATGGATGCAAAGAGCTTTGTGGCCGAAATGCAGTCAGGTAATTTTGCGGGGGCAATGGAGATTTATAGCAAAACCATCCCCTTTCCGGGAATTATCGGCCGGGTGTGTGAACACCCCTGCCAGGCTGCCTGCAAGCGTGGCCAAGTAGGCGAACCCGTATCCTTGGCAGCACTGGAGAAATTTTGTGTGCAAATGCACCCCGGCTATCGCGCCAGGATATCTATGCGGCCCAAAAAAGGCCAACGTGTAGCTGTGGTTGGCGGGGGTCTTAGTGGCCTTACAGCCGCCTTTGACCTTTCCGTCAAGGGTTATGATGTGGTTTTGTTTGATAGCAAAGCCCGCTTGGGTGGCAGTCTTTGTGATTTTGCCGAGGGGGTTCTGCCCCAGGCTGTGATTGGGGCAGACACAGATGTATTAAAGGAATTAGGTGTGGAGCTGAAGCTGGGCGCCATTGTGGGCGAAAAGTTTTTCTCCACAGTTCTGCTACGTGATTATGAAGCTATTTATCTGGGGTTGGGTAAAAATCCAGGGGAGATGTTAGGCCTGGAAATGGATCGGGCCGGGCAGATGCGTATAGATCCGGTTACCTATAGCACAAGCCGGACTGGTGTCTTTGCTGCCGGTAGCATGTTTAATGGTCGAGGTTATGCACCGATGGCCTCTGTGGCCGGCGGCAGGAGGGCGGCAATTTCTATCGACCGTTATCTTCAGGGGGTTTCCCTGACCGCTATGCGTGATAACGAGGGGCCTTTCGAGACTCGCCTATATACCAACTTGGAGGATGCCGAGCTTTTACCTGCCGTAGTGCCGGCGGATCCTCTCAAGGGATACACCCGGGAGGAGGCGATCCGGGAAGCCCAGAGGTGTTTGCAGTGCCAGTGTCTGGAGTGTGTGCAGGCTTGTGCTTATCTGGCCCATTATAAGGGGTATCCCAAGAAATATCTACGTGATATTAACCACAACCTGGTTATGGTCAAGGGGAACCACACGGCCAATAAAATGATCAACTCCTGCAGTCTCTGCAGCCTTTGTGAGGTAGTATGTCCCAACGGGCTGAATATGGGCGAAGTGTGTAAAGAAGCCAGAGAAAGCATGGTCCGGCGGGGGAAAATGCCGCCTTC
>JAAYRI010000210.1 GCA_012518875.1 Peptococcaceae bacterium | reverse complement strand
TTTGATATTTTACAGCACCCCCCAGGAGGCAGTGTTCAAGGCATTGGGTGTGGAATAAGGAACTAGATAGCATAAAATGAACCATAGATTGCTTCGAGCAATGAAAATGATATGCGGCGCGTCACGGCTGGCGTGATATATCACAATCGTAACAGCAGCCAGGGTTTGATTATATTACGGGGATGCTCTAGGAAAATGGTATAGCACTTCTATCGGAGGTGGAAGGGATAACGCTATGCAGGTGGCGGCAAATCGTTTTAATGAACTGTTTTAAAACTTTGTCAACTGCCAATGAAGCTGTGTTTAGTTGCCCGTTCCAAAATGATGTTGTTGGGCTGGCCGACAATGGGATATAATTATATAAAGAGGTGACTAAGTTGAAAAATTATCCCGTTATTATTGAACAAGATGGGAATGGATATGTTGTATCCTGCCCTGTGTTTAAAGGGTGTTATTCCCAGGGGGACACAATAGACGAGGCTTTGAAAAACATAAAAGAGGCAATAGAGTTATGTATTGATGAAAAAGAAAACCCTGTTGGAAGTATAATTGTCGGCAATGTGGTATTGGAAAGATGACACCAAAACTACCCGTTGTTTCCGGCCTAAATTGTATTAAAGCCCTTGAAAAAATCGGATATATAGTAATTAGGCAAAAGGGAAGTCACATTAGACTTAAGGATAAGGGTGGGAAATTGCCTCCCCTAACGGTACCGGATCATAATGAACTCCGTCCCGGATTGTTGCGGAAGATACTAAATGATACGAATCTTACTGTTGAGGGGTTTATTTCTTTGCTGTAAGTACACCATAAACCCCTGGTACAATAGGGATTTTATTCATTTTGTTACTCATAATTTCAATAATGCGACAAATGGCACATGGGAAATGGCACATGGGGACGTACCTACTGTGTCATATGTTGGCAATTCAAATCGCGGTAAAGTAAACCGCAACCTGCCCCATGGGAAGCAAGCAATCAAACGCACGCCTTTCCTACGGGGCGGTCTTTTTCGGATAAGATATATTTGAAAAAGAAAAGTCGGATGAGGATGTTGTCTGTTGTTCACAACCCTGGGGGCTGATAAAATGAGGCATGCTTTCCCACAGCCCACGAATACATATCGCTATACGCCAGGGATATTACTACTGCCCCTGTAAACAACCTTCCAACAAGCGAGGAAAAACTAAAAGTGTACAAGTTAAAAGGTTAGTATGGGTGGCATATACTTAAAAATCTTAGAAGAGGCGGGGACAACTCTTTGTGAAACTGCAGAACCCGGTTTCTTTTATCCTAAATATATTAACCATGGGGAAAAAGACGTATCGCTAATGGAACTAAGCTGCACATGGAACCTGATTTTCATATTTCCAAATGTGTTGTCTTCCCCAAAAAGGGGTTAGCAAATAAAGGAAATATAATTTTATTGTCGAAATAGTTGTATAATAAAAAGGCAACTTTCTTTTTCAGGGTGAAGTGGCATTCTATAAAGTTTTTTGTGCTACTTCTAAAGGGAGCAACGGGATTACCTTTATTTGGGGAATTGTTTGATAATTAAGGCTATTAAGAGGTGTAATGAAATGGAACCCAAAAACCAATTTACATGGATAAATTATTACACAAAGTTTGCGGACAAGCTAAATGTCAGCGAAAAAAGATATTGGATTTATGCCCCAGGAAACAACGCCAGCAAGTGGCCTGAATTTTATGCAAAAGGGATAATGGGCATTGGCTGGGAAGAAATGGGTAACCTGGAGCAGTATGCAAGCAAGGACGAAATGAAAACAAAAATGAAGGAACTTTATGGCAAAGATTATTCATATATGAACATGGCCCACGCAACATGGCAGTTTGCCAATGAACTTGAGCCCGGGGATATTGTTTATGCCAAAAAGGGCCTGTATAAGATTGTCGGCAAAGGCG